>CAYNMZ010000290.1:0-1514 GCA_964398505.1 uncultured Spirochaetia bacterium | reverse complement strand
ATATGCGAGACCGGAAGCAGCCCGCTTCTTAACGTGATAAGGCAGGACGACGCCGTGGAGGATACGATAACCGACAAGAAAACCCGTTCAAGCGTGTTAAAAATGCTTAAGGCGATAGGCAACAGGAAATGCGTGGAAACAGCGAGGCTGATAAGCGATGCTGTGGACAGGGCGGAACGAAGCGCGCATAAAATTTTCAATACGCTGTCAAAAAGGGAATTTGAGCGTGTTTTGCTGGAAAGCATAGAAAATATGTCCCACTGCCAGCGGATAATAGACGAATTTTTCAGCGTCAGGAGCAAATACGGCAAAAAAACCGCGTATAGCGATGAAATGGCGGGATTAAAGATTATAAGGCAGACGGAGATAAAGCAAATATGGCTTGAAGATGAAAAAAGGGAGTCTGTGAGCTGTGTAGCGATTGCAGCGGACAAAAAAACAAGGATAGAGAACATGTATGAGGAAGGCAACCTTTTTTACATGCGCGGCGAGGGCGACATTTACCCTGGTGCGGAAGGCCGCGTAAGGAACAGGAAGCTGTTCTTGTTCGCGGACTTGCGTAATTCCACGGAGACCACCATGAAACTTACAAAAGACACGGCCGGCTACCTTACGCCTTACCTTAACACCGTATATTCAGTGTCAAAACAGCATGACGGCGTTGAGATATATTTCGCGGGCGACGGCTATGCCGCGCATTTCAATTCGGCCGCTGCGAGCATAAGGGCGGCCTATTGCATACACGGCGAGTTCGCCAAACTGAGGCGTGAGGCTGAGGACAGGATAAGGGCAAAGGAAAAGGAAATATTCGCGGGCCTTTTGAAGGAGAAAGCGATAACCGTTGACTGCAGGCTGACGGAGGCCGCGACAAATGGAATGGCGCTCGCGGGCGAACTTGCGGGATTTTTCAGGATAATGAATAAAAACCCGGAAATGAAGCCGGAGAACGCTGTCAGGCTGCTTGCCGAGGAATACTCAATGCCGAAAGTTGAAATCGGGATAGGTATAACAGCCGGCGAACTTTTTTTTGCCGTGATAGGCGAGGAAAAGGTAAGGTTCAATATAGTCCTCTCCCCAAGCCTGACGCAGGCCGCAAGGTTGTCGGGCTCAAACGCGGAAGTCAAGCAGTACCTTGAAAAGCTTTATGGCGTGCGCAGCATCCCGAGAAAGGCGTGCGTATACAACAGGAAACTTTTTAACCAGGGCATAGTAATCACTTCTGAAGTCTTTAATATGCTCAGTTCCGAGGTTGACATAAAGGCGGCTGAGCCCGATAAGACAGGGCTGTCATACGGGGTGTTGTATTATTTCGACAGCGTTCTTGGCCGCAACATATCAATGGCAAAGTTTGACCAGGGCGTGTCTCTTAAAGGTATTGAGGATGACGTTGAAGTCCTTGAGGTGTTTACGCCCGCGGCCGGGGCTGACGCGTTCATAAACGAGAGGCTGAAAAAGTAACTTTAGGGAGTCCGAAGGACATCGTATACACTCTTATACATGTATTCCATTTCTGA
>CAYNMZ010000289.1:0-1516 GCA_964398505.1 uncultured Spirochaetia bacterium | reverse complement strand
AGTTTTCAGCTTTAAGATTTTAAATTTCATTCCACAACCCTGTAGTACACGGTCTTTTCCTTCACTATTTTTTTCATCTTGTCTATGGCGTTTATCGCCTTCATAAAATCCTTTTCCTTCGCCTCATAGGTCATAATCACCACAGGCACCTTCGCGGTCGAGTGCCTTGATTTCTGCATAACTGATTCTATTGATATGCCGTGTTTGCCGAGCACGCCCGCTATCTTTGCAAGCACGCCCGCATGGTCAACGACATTGAACCTTATGTAAAACTTGCTGGTCCTGCCCTTTAAGCCCATGATTACCTTCGGCGTAGCCGCAGCTGCCGCGCGCTTCCCGTGAACGACCCCGTTGCTGATGTTCTTGGCTATGTGCACTACGTCGGAAAGCACGGCTGAAGCTGTCGGCATTTCACCGGCGCCCTTTCCGTAAAACAAGGTTTTTCCAACAGCGTCACCCTTTATGAAGATCGCGTTGTACTCGTAATTCACGGACGCGAGTAGATGGCTTTTTGAAACAAGCGCAGGATGGACTCCTACATCAAGGCCCTCGTTCTTCAGAGAAGCCGATGCCAGAAGTTTCATGACATAACCAAGCTCTCCGGCCGCCTCTATATCCATGGCGTCAACATGCCTTATGCCCTGAACATTTATGTCCTTTTCCTTAAGCGCCGTCCCGAAAGACATGTTTGACAATATGATGAGCTTGTGCATAGTGTCAATACCGTCAATGTCAAAAGTCGGGTCAGCCTCGGCAAAACCTTTTGCCTGCGCTTCCCTGAGCGCCTCGTTAAAAGACATCTTCTCAAGGGTCATTCGCGTCAGAATGTAATTGCACGTGCCGTTTACTATGGCCATTATCTCCTCAATCCTGTTGGCGACCAGGCCCTTGTCAATACCCCTTAATACGGGTATGCCGCCGCCTACGGATGCCTCGGCCATTATTTCAACTCCGTTCCTTGAGGCGCAGTCAGCGAGTTCCTCCCAATACCTTGAAACCATGGCCTTGTTGGCTGTAACAACGTGCTTTTTTGCTTCCATGGCAGACATGACGAAGTTATAAGCCGGTTTATAGCCGCCCATAAGTTCTATAACTATATCTATTTCCGGGTCATTCAGTATCTCGTTTACGTTGGTCGTTAGCGAACCCGGCGGAACAGAAACGCCCCTGTCCCTTTTTATGTCAAGGTCGCATATTTTCTTCAGTTCAAGGCGCACCCCGGCCCTCTCATCAAGCATCTTTCCAGAATGCCTGAACATTTTTACAACGCCTGTTCCTATATTACCAAAACCTATAAGGCCTATTTTTACGGCATCTTTGGGCATAATCCGCTCCTGCTGCCTTTTGTAAAAAGGCATACTTATAACGTATAAACACATTAAAATACAAGGTTTTTCAATATTTTAAAGGTTATAAGATTATATTATTGTTAATTACAAAAGTCAATGGCTAATTGGCTAATTGGTGGGAATAAGGATAGACATCGTATACACTTGGCAAAGCTAAAAATCCTTGG
>CAYNMZ010000288.1:0-1518 GCA_964398505.1 uncultured Spirochaetia bacterium | reverse complement strand
CCGCTTCCTTTACATTCCTTGCTAGCATATAAGGCTCATCACCGGCGTTTTTTGGCCTCAAAAGAACGTCCTTACCGTTTGACACCACATCCACGTCATTTATTATCTTGCGCCTGTACCCCTTTGCCACTATCAAAAGTTTCCTGCCGCTTTTAATTATCCTCTTTCCGAGTTCCTCCGTGAAAGGCGTTTTGCCTGTGCCGCCCATAGTTATATTTCCAATCGTTATTATCCTTTCGTCAAGTATCCTGGGTTTTATTATTCCCTTGAAGCGAAAAAAATACGCGAGCATAAGCCCCGCCCAGTAGAAAAAGGACATAACACGAAATACAACCAGCAGCGCAATATCCGCCGGCCTCTTTTTTGACCTCGCAATAGTTTCCCACCATATCTTTTCAATCATGCCCATTCATGCCCCTTTTCCTGTTCTCAAGAAGAATCTCGTTTATAATTACGGCAGTTGCCGCCGCGCTGCCCCTGAACTGCTCGATTATATGCCTGTTCTTTTCCCCCATATAACGGGATTTGCCTTCATTCTCAAGCAGTCCTTTAATCGCCTCAGCCAGAGCGTCAGGGTCCGAATCAACCTGCAACGCGCCGCCGGCTGACACAAATTTTTCCGAAGTGTCCTCAAAATTATGCATGTTCTTTCCCATTATTATCGGCAGCCCAGCCGCGGCAGGTTCCATGGGATTATGGCCGCCGGTATTCTTAAAACCGCCTCCGACAATCGCAACATCTCCCATTCCATAAATTGAAGCCAGCTCGCCCATGGTGTCCACAATGACAGCTCCGTAATCATCTTCCCATCGTTTTCCCCTTATATTACTCCATAAGGCGTACCTGACGCCGGCTTTGTCCAGCAAACTTGCAATAAACCCGGCCCTCTTAAGCCGTCTTGGCGCAATTATAATAACCGTCCTCTCATTCGCGGCCTTAAGATAGCCCTCAATAACCATTTTCTCCTCGCCGTCCCTGATACTTCCGGCGACTACAATCTTTTTGTTTCCTTTGCTTCTGCTCATTTCCGTTTCAGTCCCATATTCTCCGGCCGAAAACTTGGTATTGCCTATTATAAGTATCTTGACATCCCTGGCGCCCAGGTTTAATGCCCTCTTCTGCATTTTCTCGTTCTGCATTATCAACAGCGCGAATTTCCTTATGAGCGGCCTGAAAAAGAAACGCGCCGCATGGTAAAGTTTATAGCTTTTATTTGATATCCTTCCATTTATAAGCATCATCGGGACACTGCGCCTGTGAAGCCCGTTTATAAGGTTAGGCCAAAACTCGGTCTCCACAAAAATAACCGCCTCAGGCCTAATCCGGTCAATAAAATTCCCTGTAAGAAACCAAAAATCAAGCGGCAAAAGGCATGAATAAAAAACTTCCGTACCCAGTTCTTTTTTAACCTTTTCCCTTCCGTTAACGCTCGTGCATGTGACTATTATTTCATATCCCGGTTTCATCGCTTTAAGTTCCTTGAAAACAGGAGACATAGCATGAACTTCGCCCACAGAA
>CAYNMZ010000287.1:0-1543 GCA_964398505.1 uncultured Spirochaetia bacterium | reverse complement strand
CCAGCCGGCCCATCTTCGTAAAGGCGTCGGCGCGATACCTGCAATATTCGGCATCCCCCGGTTTGAGTTCCAGCGCACGGGTAAAATCCTTCAGAGCCTCATCGCTCCTGCCGTAAAAAAGGTGTACCCGGCCGCGGCCAAAATAATGTGAGGCGTTGCCGGACTCCATGCCTATCGCTGTATTATAGTCCTTCACGCTTTCCGCGTATTTGCCGCTCGCGTAATACACATCTCCCCGTCGGGCATAGGCCTCGGCGGATCGGGGCGCCAGGGCGATGGCTCTGTTCAGGTCCCGCAGCGCCGGCTCCGACCGGCCCAGACGTTCGTTAGCCGTTCCCCGACGGATGTAGGCGATGACACTTTCGGGCTTATAAGTCAGGTAAAAATTAAAATGGTCCAGCGCATCATTTTCATGCTTTTCTCTCAGAGCCTTTTCTCCCTCCCGGAAACGGTCTTCAAGGTTGCTTTCAGAAGGGTCACTCACAGCCAAGTCCAGTTTGGCTATCATTTCTTTCGGGTTCAGTTCAAGGGCTTTCTGCCAGAGCGCCCGCGCTTTCTTGTAATCCCCCTGTTTTGCATACGCGCGGCCCAGGTTATACCAGGCGAATGCAAAGGAGGGTTCCAGTTCCGTCGCCTTGCGCAGGTCGGCGATGGCCGCATCCAGCCTGCCATAAAATTCCGTTTGCACTATTCCGCGGTAAAGATAAACGCGGGAGTTATCCGTTTTAAGCTCTATTGCCTTATTATAGTCGTCCAGCGCACCCTGGTGATTCTGCATGGACGCCCGGGTGAGGCCACGAAAAAGTAGAACTCCGGGGATACAGGCTTGAGCTTTATGGCTTGGGTAAAGTCCCGCTCGGCCTTTTCGTACTCGTACATCCTCCTGTAACATTCACCACGATAATGATACCCGATCGGATTTTCCGGCACCAGGGCAATGGCCTTGCTGAAGTCCTTTTCCGCATCTTTATGTTTTTTCAATGCCATATAAACATTGCCGCGCATGAAATAGGTTCCTGATTTCGGTTCAATTTCTATGCTTTTTGTATAATAATTCAGAGCCTCTTCAAATTTCCCCTCTTTAAAGGCACTGTCTGCAAGTTTAGAGTATTGAGCCGCGTCCTGTCCCGAGGCGGGCGCTGCCACCCATGTCCATGCAATCAGGATCGTAAACAATATTTTTTTCATGTGGTATTTCCTTTGCTTTGATCGTTGATACGGACTCGCTTCCTTTGAGAAGAAGTATAGGAAACGCGGGATTGTATGTCAATAATATCTCAACTCCCTGTAAGAAGCAAATGATTTGCCCGGTGTTGGAGCATATAAACTGTCCGCTTGATAAGTTACCTCAATGGAGGTGACGGATGAGACGGACGGAGCATCTACAGGAGCCCCGGAAGATGCGATTTAAAGAGATGTATTTGGGATGGCATTCAGGGAAGTTAAGCCAGGAAAATGAAAAATGGGGTCACCCATTAAAAGGCTTCCGTCAAGAGAAAAAAATATTTACTGGGGCAATGATTTTTATGTTTTCCCCCTCGTG
>CAYNMZ010000286.1:0-1572 GCA_964398505.1 uncultured Spirochaetia bacterium | reverse complement strand
AGCCCGGACCTTTCGATGGGCACGCATTTCTTCAATGACATGGTGGAACTTGACATGCTTTACATGGGTGTGTTCGTGACAAGGGAAAGAAACATGCTGAATGAGGACATTATTTTATCGCTTCCCGACAGTTTCGTGAGCCTGATGCCCGAAGAGGAGAAATGGAAGGACGCGATAAGGGTTATAGACACTATTAGTCTTGCGAACGGACTCAGGCTGTGTGTAAACGCAGACTCGTCAAGACAGTACGGCATCCTTTATCTGGGATGAGAATAACAAGGCTGGTGTAAAATGAAAAGAATCACGCTTTTATGTTTACTGCTTATTGCGCCAGCGGCGCAAGCCGGGGAATTTGACGCCGAATCTTATAAGGAAGGCTCCATGAATGTCCTTATCGGATGGTCGTGCGCCTCGCTTGCCGCAGGAGCGGCAATGATGACTTATGGCAGCACTTTTTACAGGGCTGTCGGCATACAATGCCTGGCCTGGGGAGCAATAGACCTTGGCATAGCTGTATTCGCGAAGGAAGAAAAACAGATGTTGGGGCTGGACCTTGGGACAAAGAAGGGGCTTTATGACCTTTTCTTCATAAATTTCCTTATTGACATAGCTTATATGGCCGCAGGAACCGGACTCTTAATATGGGGAAATGAGGGATTAAAGGGCCATGGCGCGGGCATACTTTTGCAGGGCGGTTTTCTCTTCGCCTTTGACGGCATAAACGCGCTTTTGCTTTCCGGCAGTTTCTAGCTACCAGCCCATGACAGCCGCGACGCCTTCCGCGATTTTTGTTCCCATTTTATTGTGACCCTGTACGTTCAGGTGTGTCCCTTCGGGAAGGTAATCAGTGGCAGGGTCGCACCAGGGTTCCGGCAGCAGGCCGTCAAGCAAATGAACCTTGCTGTCAAGGGAGGACATGTAATTTACAGCGTTCCTTGTGTACTGCGCGCTCTGGCCATCAAGGTACGCCACGCAGAAAATATGCGCGTCAGGGTTTTTTTCCCGAACCAGAGCGATAAACTGCCTGTAAGCGGGCTCATACAGAGACTGCGGGGGGTATTCGTGATATCCCAAATAATCAACGGCTCCGGAAACTATTATGACCACGTCAGGCTGCCAGGCGCCAAAATCCCATGCTGAAGTTTCCGAGTCTGCGGTTTCTCGCAGGTAATAATCCCTGATTTTCGGCTGGTCTCCTGTCTGGTCCTCAAGCAGGTTGCATATGACTCCTATGGCGCGCTTGGCGATTACCCGGTATTCAGCGTCAAGCAGCCTGGCAGCCACAGGGCCATAAGCCAGGTAGCCGTTCTCGGTATGCCTTTCACCGAGGAAAGCGCTGGATGTCGTCTCGTTCTGGAAACCGCAGGCCAGCGAGTCCCCGATTATTTCTACTTTTCTTGCCGGCCTTGGCTGGGGACTGAGAAGTTTTTTCCCGGGGATAAGTTTCACGGATTTCAGCGTGAACCTGCCGTATGTGCAGGACGTCCTCTTTACGAAAAGCAGTTCGTGACCGGAGTCGGAAAGGCCTGTGGCGACTATGTATTCGTGAAAACCGCTCCCTTCAATGACCTT
>CAYNMZ010000285.1:0-1602 GCA_964398505.1 uncultured Spirochaetia bacterium | reverse complement strand
GGAGTTTGTACTGACCGGTGCGGAGGCGCGTTCCGCAGCGGGCAGGGGATATGTGCAGCTGCAAAGCAGGCAATTGTCCAATCTCGCGGCCGGCACATACTATTTTACGGTAACGCTTTATAAGGACGCTAAAGCCGTAAAATCGAGAATCGCCGTGCTGACGATCGTAAAGTAAAAAAACAGGATTATCCGCGCGAAAGCACCGGATAGAAATTATACGGGAAATCAGGGGAAAAATGCGTCTGAATAATTTCACGGGATATATCTGTATTATACTGGCAGCGGCTTTTGTCTCGCTTAAGCCCGCTGACGCGCTTGCAGTAAACGCGCAAAATCCCATCATATGGGCGGATGTCCCTGATGTGAGCGTAATCCGTGTCGGCAATAATTATTATATGAGCAGTACTACCATGCACATGAATCCCGGCGTGCCTATAATGAAATCCACGAACCTTGTAAACTGGGAAATAGTCAACTATGTTTACCCGATTTTGGGAAACAGCGACGCTGAAAACCTTAACAACGGCCTTAATGAATACGGCAGGGGCTCATGGGCAAGCATGTTAAGGTATAAAAATGGCACATATTATATCGTCTTCATGTCATATACCTCAAATAACACATATGTGTTTCAGACAAATGACATTGAGAAAGGGACATGGGCGAAGTATCCGCTGGGAAGGGCGTATCATGACCCGTCCCTGCTTTTTGACGATGACGGCCGTGTTTACCTTGTTTACGGCTCTGGAGACATAAAAGTCGTGGAGCTGAACGCGGACGCGAAAAGCATAAAGACAGGGGGCATGAACAAGACACTGATTGTCAACGCTGGCTCAATTGCCGGCTCAGGCGGCCTTGCCGCGGAAGGCGCGCATATACACAAAATAAACGGCAAATACTACATTTTCCTCATATCATGGCCTTCAGGGTTGTCCCGCACAGAACTTGTTTACAGGGCTGACACAATTGACGGGGCTTACCAGGGCCGCGTCCTGCTTCAGAACGGAGTTGCCCAGGGTGGCGTGGTTGACACTCCTGACGGAAAATGGTACGCGATGCTTTTCCGTGATAATGGCTCTGTGGGCCGCATACCTTACCTTATACAGGCGACCTGGTCGGATAACTGGCCGGTACTGGGAAGCACTACGGATACGGGCATACCTGTGAGCGTCGGATCAAAATTCTCGGCATGCGACGGGTTTGACAGCTCCAGCGCGCCGGGCCTTATGTGGCAGTGGAACCACAATCCGGACTATAATTTCCTGTCTTACAATTCAGCCAGGCCGGGATACTTCCGGATTATCAACGGCAGCGTTAGGTCAACCATACATTCGGCAAAAAATACGCTCACTCAGAGGACTTTTGGGCCTGAATCCTACGCTATAACTGCCATGGAAACAGGCGGAATGAAGGACGGGGACTATGCCGGGCTTTCGGCTTTCCAGTATTATTACGGTTTTGTAGGCGTAAAGATGACGGGGACGTCAAAGTATATTGTAATGGTGCGCGGCAGTACAAATGATACGAACCAGACCAGCACGCCTGTGGAAGTGGCGAGCGTGCCGCTGGCCCAGGACAGGGTGTACTTGCGGGTGTATACAG
>CAYNMZ010000284.1:0-1646 GCA_964398505.1 uncultured Spirochaetia bacterium | reverse complement strand
CCAACGATGCCCTGACCATCGTTGATATAAATTTTAGTTATTTGTGAGCCGACCTTTTCAGCGAGTAGGAGGGAGCCGTCGTAGAAGTATCTTGTCGTAACCCCGTCTACGGTCTTGGAAACCCTCAAATCATTGTGATCGTATGTGTAGGTTATGGTCTTTCCGGCGTTTGTCACGGACGACAGCCGGTTCTTCGCGTCCCAGGTGAAAGTCCGCACGCCATCGCTTAATAAATTCCCATCGGAATCATAGGAATAACTGACCGAGTTTACGGAAGAGTACTGGTTAAGTGAGTTCGGGACGTACGTTGATTCGGACAATACGGGAGCGCTGTCCCTGCTGAAAGTCCTGTTTCCCGCGTCGTCATAATGCCAGGAGAATGACTGGTTCCTCTCATATGTGGCGTTTGTCAGCTGGTATATGGCGTCATAACCGTAGTTTCTTGTTCCTGTATTCGTTTTCTCGCTCAACTTATTCCCCTCTTTGTCAAGGTTCAGGTCAAAATTACCGGGCTAAAAACTTTATTGGCCTTTAATTAAATACCACAAAATAAATTATATGATTTTAAGCAGCAAAATCACTCCGGCCTTAATGCCTCCGGCGGTATAACTGTTTCAGTCCCGCCCGGCGGGGTCCATGACAGTTTCAGGTTGCCGTAACCCTGGTGGCTGTAGCGGAGCATGACCCTGTGCGGACCGGCCTTCAGCCTGGTTTCATACATTATGGGCGTGTACCTGTCAGGCCTTATGCTCTGCATCACTTTTTTGTCTTCAATGTAAAGTTCCACATAGTCAAAACAAACCAGTTTGAAAGCGTACATACCGCTCAAAGGCGCCTCAAGAACGCCTGTCCATTCAACCGAGAAACCCTGCTGCAGCGGCATCCTCGCGCCCCAGTCAAAATCTATAAAAGGATCGATCCTCTCAAATTCCGGGAACCTCATCCAGTTGTAAGCGCGGTAATATTTCGCCTTCAGCCCGTATCTCATCGCGCTGTTGTAATTCCTGATGTCATCAAGCGGAGCTTCAAAGACAAAAAACATCTCCCTGTCCCCGTCACGGCCGTCCTTTACAGATGTATGCCTTCCGTTTGGATACATTACCTTGAGCAAGCCGGCAAGGCTTTCATATTTAGGCGTGAGAATATAGACATAATCCCTGTTCAACGACGGGTCAGCGGGCAAATTCACGCCGTAAACTAAACTTTCAGCATTAAGGCTTTTATGCTTCATAAGCGCGAGAGCGGCATCGTATGGGGCTTCCCCGCCCGGCATGTAACGAGGGGACATGACCGCCTGCCTTCCATTTCCCAGCTTAACAAGGTATTTGGCCGCCTTACCCGCGTCAACGTTAAAAAAACGTTGCGTTTCAGGATTCTCCGCGAACCGCACGAAGTAATTGTTAATGTTTTCATCTGCCGAGGCAAGGCAAATCAGGGCCGCAAGCGCGTAAAGCAAGTGCTTTTTTACGGCTGAAAATGCAGACAGCAGGGCGCCAACGGCCGAAGCCACGAACAGCGCGGCAACAGGCAATACGGAAGCAGGCAATTTGGCCGGCGCGAAAAGAATTCCGGCTTGCAGTATAACAGCGAAAATTACGCATAATACGGCGTGGACGCGGGAGCCGCGAAAAGCGCTAAAGACGGAA
>CAYNMZ010000283.1:0-1654 GCA_964398505.1 uncultured Spirochaetia bacterium | reverse complement strand
GGAGAGAACCCCTTTTATGAGGCAATTTAATTACACACAATACTTGACAGTATCAAGCCCCAAAAGCCCGAAAACCACGCATTTTCGGCACATAAACACAAAAAAGCCTAAAATTCATGGATAAAATAAAAAACCGGCAATCTTCCCTGCCTTATTGCCTGGGCAACTGAAAAAACCATCCTTACAGGTGTCCTCTTCCTGAAAGTAAAGTCCAGAGACAGCCCTATTCCTACCGAAGCATTGTATCTGCTTACATTCATAACATCGTAATCCGTGCCCGCGCTGCCAAAGTCAAGGGCCACAAAAAGTCCCAGAGAGTCTATCCTTATCCAGAAAAAATCAGCGTTAATTTTTTCTGCAAGCAAGGTCTCGTATTTTAATCGTATAAAATCCATATAATGGCCCTCAAACTCATCGTAATTATAACCCATCATTCTTTCATATCCGCCCAGCCTGTACACCTGCCATATCGGCACCGCGTTCCTATCAAGAAGGAAACCGCCATCATACCTTACACTGACTGACTGGCCGCCTTCTAAACGCATCTCCCTGAAAAAATAAACGTTAAAAAAAATGAAATTGTAGTAGGAAAGGTCCGATGGTATTGACTTGTCAAAGTTAAGCGCCAGCCTGTTCCTAAAGCGCTTTGGCTCCGGCGAAGCTTCAAGGTCAATTTCAAGCCATGATTTAAGGATAATCACGGTACCCGCGTCGGGCTGAGGATCCTCGTTCAGCCGAGCGAAATAATAATTGTCGTTTTTCAACTCCTCCCTGAAAAGAAAAATGTCAAAAAATTTTGGTGTCTGTACGCTGAAGCCTAGTCCCTTGTTCCTCTGTATGTATTTACTTTCCTGATAAACCTGCTCAAAACTCACAATGTCATAGAAAGACAGGGCGTAAGTGAGGTAAAAGTCCAGGCTGTAACTTATGTCATACCGTATTTTATTGTAAAGGTAATTGTATTCGGTTGATGCGTCAAGCTGCGTATCGCCTATTTTCTGCCTTAAGCCGAGCTTTACGCTGGCATCCGGAAGGACAAACCTGAATTCAGGCGTGATGAAAAAGCTGTATTCCTTAAGCCTTACGTCCATGATAGTATCTTCTTCCGCCAAAAGCGTCACACCTGCCGGCGAGTCATTCGCGACAGACCTCGCAGAGGCGGCGTCAGCCAGAAAAAACAAAATAAGAAGATTTAAAAAAAAACACGCCTTTTTTAAGCCTGATTCCGCCATTTTTCCAGCCTTTCTTTTATCGCTTTCTCAATCCCGTTCTCGGTAGGCTCGTAATATTTCCTGCCCTTAAGTTTTTCAGGCAAGTGTTCCTGCCTCACAAAATTCCCCTTATAGTCGTGCGCGTATTTGTAACCTTCGCCGTAACCTAATTCCTTCATCAATCCTGTCACGGCGTTCCTTATGTGAAGCGGGACAGGCTCGTCCCTGAAGTTGCGCGCATCCTCGCAAGCCGCGCCATAAGCCCTGTAAACAGCGTTGCTCTTGGGCGCGCACGCAAGGTACACGGCCGCCTGCGCCAGCGCAAGCTCACCCTCGGGGTGTCCGAGAAAATCAAATGAATCCTTTGCCGCAAGCGCCATATAAAGCGCATGCGGGTCCGCGTTTCCTATGTCCTCACTGGCGAACCTGACAAGCCGCCTCGC
>CAYNMZ010000282.1:0-1660 GCA_964398505.1 uncultured Spirochaetia bacterium | reverse complement strand
CCGACAGCTGAGCAAAGCGGAAATCTGATTTTTATAGGTGGGGCCGTAGCTCAGCTGGGAGAGCATCAGGCTGGCAGTCTGAGGGTCGGCGGTTCGATCCCGCTCGGCTCCACCAATTTTTTATAGTGCAGGCGTCCAAAAAACCGGGAAAACCCAATAAAACGGAGGAATTATGGCAAAAGTTAAGTCAGTTAAAAAGCAAGGTTCTCCAGGTTTTTCCACGCGGGAATTCATAATAAACGCCTTAAAAGGCGTGTCAATAGGCATAGCCAATGTCATCCCGGGCGTCTCAGGCGGCACGCTGGCTGTCATAACAGGGATCTTTGAGCGCCTTATAAACGCCATAAAATCATTTGACGCTGAATCGGGAAAGCTGCTTTTAAAACGCGACTTTAAGGGTTTTGCCGCTCGTGTTGACATGTTGTTCCTGCTTTCCGTAGGGACAGGAATGGGCATCGCCATAGTGAGCGTTGCAAAACTTTTCAAGTATCTTTTCGCGAATTATCCCGTGTACATATGGGCGTTCTTTTTCGGCCTGATACTTGCCTCAATTTACTTTGTGGGCAAGACGGTGTCAAAGTGGTCCCCGAAAACAGTAATAATGTTTGTGATTGGGGCGGCAGCGGCAGCGGGCATTTCCGTCATGTCGCCGGGCTCTGAGAACCCGAACCCGGTTTATGTGTTCCTGTGCGGCGTGGTTGCCATATGCAGCATGGTGCTTCCCGGCATATCGGGCTCATTTGTGCTCATACTCATGGGGAATTACGAGCTTGTGGTCATAAACGGGATAAGCAATATGGACATATCTGTCCTTGCGCCGTTCGCGCTGGGCTGTGTTGTGGGGATCGTGGCTTTCGCGCATGTCATATCATGGGTGATGAAGAAATTCCGAGATGAGACAATATCGGTCCTTACGGGGTTCATTGCCGGTTCAATGCTGCTTATCTGGCCGTGGAAAACATCCATACCAAAGCTTGACTCGCTGGGCAATGCGCTGCTGAGGAAAGGCAAGGAAGTGGTGGCCGGTTATAAGTGGCATCTTCCGGAGATGAACGCGGAGACCGCGATAGCCGTGGCCATAATGATCGCAGGCGTGGTGGCCATAATAGTTACAGAAAACATGGTAAAGGAAAAATAAGCGCTGACCATATGCCCGGCTCCGCAAGGGGCACGCGGCAGGCGGCGGAAAAACACAAGGAGTGCCATGTACTTTCAGGACCTGATTTTCACTCTCCAGAGATTCTGGGCGAAAAAAGGCTGTATAATAGCCCAGCCATATGACATGGAAAAGGGCGCTGCCACATTTTCGCACTCCACGTTTTTCAGGTCCCTGGGGCCTAAGCCATGGAACGTGGCTTACATAGAGCCGTGCAGGCGGCCAAAGGACGGGCGCTACGGCGAGAACCCGAACAGGTTCCAGCATTATTACCAGTACCAGGTGATAATGAAGCCCGCTCCTGACAGCATACAGGAGATGTACCTTGACAGCCTTGGGGAGATTGGCATTAGCGCGAAGGCGCACGACATTAAGTTCATCGAGGACGACTGGGAATCGCCGACGCTCGGCGCGTCGGGCCTGGGATGGCAGGTCTGGCTTGACGGCCTTGAGATAACGCAGTTCACATATTTCCAGCAGATGGCAGGAATACAGCTGAACCCC
>CAYNMZ010000281.1:0-1667 GCA_964398505.1 uncultured Spirochaetia bacterium | reverse complement strand
GCCTTTTCCCGCCACGTCGTCATAAGAGAGGTACATTCCGCCGCCGTATTCCGTAAATATGTGGGATATGTCATTGTAGTTTTTTTCCGGGTTTAAAAGGTAAGCCTGCAGCATGACGTCTATCACCTCTCCGGCACCCCTTCCCAGCATTGAGAACACGGTTTTTGCGGAATTTGTGATTATCCGCCTGCCGCGGAAATCTTCAGTAAGTCCCTTAAAATCCCTGCCATACATGTAATACATTTCCCTGCCGGCGGAGACAAGGATAAGCTCCGGCGACCTCTCGTTCCCGCAGAAAAGAATTACGGCCTCGCCGGACGACTCGAGTTTTTTCCCAAACCCCTCAAAAGAAGTCAGGGGCAGCGCCTTGCCCCTTGGCTTAGCCGCTTTCCTTACTTTGGCGGAGTCGGATACAAGGCTCTTGAAATTGTACCTTATAAATTCCGCGTCAAGCGCAGCCCTGTTTATCCGCTCCAGGCCGCAGCTGTCCAGCACAAATCCGGTTTTTTTGATCAACGAAGGGTCCACCCTTAACACCGCGAGTTCCATGCTGAGTTTTATGTCATTAAGGCCGGCCAGCACAAGTTTATTCACCTTTTCGGGTTTCAGGGACCCGGCTTTTTTGATTATTTCCTCCACAGTGCCGTAATTCTGAACCAGTTTATAGGCGGTTTTTTCGCCTATTCCCTTTACACCGGGGATATTGTCAGAAGCATCGCCCATAAGTGCCAGCACATCCACTATATGGCCCGGCGTAATCCCGTATTTTTCCCTGACTGTTTCCGGCGTAAGAAGTATTTCCCCGTCCTTGCTGAATTTCAATATACTTATATCCTTGTTCACAAGCTGTATCATGTCCTTGTCGGAAGAAAGTATCACCACTTTGTTTCCGGCTCCGGCCGCTTCGTACGCGGCAGCGGCTATTATATCATCAGCTTCATATCCGCTTTCCTCAATGACCCTGATATTGCCGGCAGCCGCGATTTCCCTTATTATCCGCATCTGTGCCTGAAGCGATTCCGGCATTTTTTCGCGCTGTATCTTGTATTCATCATATATTTTATGCCTGAAATTCGGGCCGGGATAGTCAAACGCGATAAAAAGATAATCCGGTTTTTTGTCCTTTATTATTTTCAGCAGCATATTGTAAAACCCGTAAACCGCGTGCACTTCAATCCCGTCCTTTGTCGTAAGCGGCTTTATAGCGTAAAAAGCCCTGTAAGCGTAAGAGTTACCGTCAATAATATAAAGCGTCTTCAAAGGCCGCCCCTTTCCGTTTTTCCATGCCTTTTCTCCGGTTCAGCTTCGTGATATATTATCTTAACAAGATACAGCCCGCCAGGCGGGGCCATATAACGGATAAACGACCTGTCCCTGCTTTCAAACATGTTATCAATTTCACCTGGAGTAACCTCACCCAATCCTGCAGAAACCAACGCGCCCGTTATCCTGCGTATCATGTTATACATAAAACTTTGCGCCTTAAAATCAATTATAACCCACCTGCCGTATTTTTTTATCTTTATACTATCCACTTCCCTTTTGTAGTCGTCATATTCGGTCCCTGAGCTCGAGAAAGCGAAATAATCCTTTTTTCCCTTAAAAAGCGGCAGGCAGGCATTCATTTTGGCTATGTTCAGTTTCTCTTCCACCCTCCAGCACAAGCC
>CAYNMZ010000280.1:0-1667 GCA_964398505.1 uncultured Spirochaetia bacterium | reverse complement strand
CCCTTTTCAAAAATTCTTCGCGGTGTTAAAATACAAAACCAAAAATATAAAGGGGGAAAACATGAACTACGAAAAGACAGTGAACAAGGCTGTGGAAATTTACAAGGAAAACTGGGTAATACTCGCGGTTTCAACTCTCGTGGTCTTTGCGCTCGGAATGCTGACGCTCGGCCTGCTCTTCGGGCCGCTCATGGCAGGCCTGGCAGCCATGTTTGTAAAGGCAAAATCCGGCAAGAAACCCGCGTTCAACGACCTGTTCCAGTTCAACGGAAAGTTTATCGGCATGGCTGTCATGGGCCTCCTCATAGGCACACTCGTTTTCCTCGGCTGCCTCGCGCTTGTCCTGCCCGGCTTAATACTTGCCACGCTCTGGATGTACTCAATTTTCGCCATGGCCTTTGAAAACAAGGGCATTACAGAGTCAATGAAGGCAAGCTGGAATTTTGTAATGAAAGCCGGGCTCTGGCAGCAGCTTGTGATAATGCTGGCCATAGGCATATTGAACTCAATAGGCGGCGCCATAATAGTCGGACCGCTCATCACAATACCGCTGGGCATGGGGTTTCTGGCGCTGATCTACACGGAAAATAAGTAGAAGAATCCAAGAACCATATAACCATAATCCAAAAAATACTGTTTTAATTGTTTTATTGGATTATGGTTATATGGATACTGGCTACATATTTATTTTGTACCTGCGCTCCTCGCGCTCTATATCCTTCTTTTTTATGTCTTCCCTGCGGTCGTATTCTTTCTTTCCCTTGGCAAGCGCTATCTCGGCCTTTACCCGGCCTTTTTTCAGGTAAAGGGAAAGCACTATTATGGCAAGTCCCTTTTTTGTCATTGTGCCTATAAGCCTGTTTATCTCGGAGCGGTTTAATAGAAGTTTCCTTGTCCTTAAAGGTTCCTGGTTGTGTATGTTTCCGTGTGAATAAGGAGACACGTGCATGTTCATGAGGTAAACCTCGCCTTTCATGACACGCGCGAAAGCGTCCTTTATATTGACCTTTCCTTCCCTTATTGACTTGACCTCAGTGCCCTTAAGTACAATTCCCGCCTCGTATTTTTCTATAATTGTATAATCGTAATTGGCGCGCCTGTTTGTGGCAATTACGCTGTTTTCCTTTTTCATTTCACTACCGCTATCTTTGTCATATGTTTTTTGCCGTCAACGTAAAGGACGCCGTAATACACGCCGTTAAGCACTGTTTTCCCGCTGTCATTCTGCCCGTCCCACTCGCGCCTGTATATTACACCGCCTGCCTGATCCTCTGCCTCAGCAAGCGTCCTTACCTTCCTTCCGATAAGGTCAAATATGTAAAGCGATACTTTTGAGCTCCCGGCAAGGTAATACTGTATGCCCGCTTTTTCCCTGCCTGCGGCGAACGGGTTCGGGTATGAGTAGAAACTGGAGGCCAGGTCGCTTGATACAACCCTTATCACGGAAGAATTGTAAGGGTAAGGCTTTGCCAGCGGGTAAACCTGCACTACTGTCGCGTCAAGCTTGTCCACAAAAAAGTCGTTTTCCGAGCTTATTGACAGCGTGATATTTGCCTGTGATGCCGCAGGCCTTATGGCCGCAGAGAGCGTGTAAACCCTTTTTTCCTGTCCGTCTATTGTCGGGTCAGACGGAATTTCAAGGTCAAGGTAAAGCGTATGGGTGTTGC
>CAYNMZ010000279.1:0-1674 GCA_964398505.1 uncultured Spirochaetia bacterium | reverse complement strand
ACGGCCTTTGGCATGTATGTCCTATTTGCAATACTACCATTTTATATTTTATAATTCAAGATAATTACCAGTGTTCTTTGTTCATTTACCGGCCAATAAAACAACAAAACCATACAGAAAAACCGTATTTATAAAGTTATTGGCTAATTTTTTTCCTCCCCCATCATCCTGTTTATCTCCTTCACCGCTTCCTTCATCACCTTTTCCACATCCTTTTCACCCATCCACAGCTTGTCAAGCGCGGGATAAAGGTAGGCGCTCAAAGCTTCCTGCCATTTCACGCTGTCGGGCTGGAAAGCGCCGATTTCAGCCGCCTCAAGGAGGAAGGCCTTTGACGCGGGCGGCTTTCCGTCAAGGAAATCCTTTGACGCGGCTATGTCCTTCATCGCAGGCTGGGCCAGGCCTGTCTGCGCCAGCTCCCTCTGTCCTTCCTCGCCGGCAAGGAACGTAAGCAGCTTCCACGCTTCCTCATGATGCTTGCTGGACTTCAGGATAGAATACCCGCCGCCGGAGGTTAAAAAGCCGTTCTTTTTTCCCGGAGCTTTCGGGAACAGCACAGCGTCCCACCTGTATTTTTTTATCTGCCTGAAAAAAGGCGTCTTCCAGATGCCGGAATGGAAGAACGCGGCCTTGCCCTGCATGAACATCTCTGCAGAACCCACGCCGCCCATGGCAGAAAGCTGTGAGGGCGAGGGCATTATCTTATGCTTGTATATGAGGTCCTGCCTGAATTTCAACGCAGCTATTGCTTCAGGCGAGTCAAGCATGCATCGTTTCGGGTTTTTTACGTCATCTACGTAGGTCCCGCCGTTTGAAAGCACGAAAGTGTCCCATATACCCCAGTCGTCCGCGAAGCCGAAAGTCGTGGTCCCGTCAGCGTTCTTTTTTGTCAGCCGCTTGCCCATCATGACAAGGTCATCCCAGGTCCAGTCGTTTTTCGGGTAAGTAAGTCCTGCCGCGTCCAGCAGGTCCTTGTTGTAATAGACAACGCACACAGGAGCGATGTCGCGCGGCAGCACATACAGTTCGCCATTTATTGAGAACTTTTCAATTATCCTCTTGTAAAAACGGTCCAGCGGGAACTTGTCCCTTTCCGCGAACTTGTTAAGCGGCAGAAGTATGCCTTTTTTGGCGTAAACATAAAAACGCTCGGCATTGCAGAACATGACGTCAGGAGGCGTGCCGCCCGCTATCTGCGTCAGGATTTTTTCAGTATAGGCATCGCCCGCAGGCAGGCGCTCAAGCTTTACATCTATGCCCGGATTCTGCGCCTTGAACCTTGCTACGCTGTTGTTTATTATCTCAATCTCGCTCGTATCGCCCCAGAAAGCGCAGCGCAATGTCACACCCTTTGACTGAGCCTTGTTCCCACACGATACAAACGCAAGCAACAAGAGCAAAACAGCAATCAGCGAAAGCGATTTCTTTGATTTGCCCATTTTTCCCTCCATTGAATATTTTTATTGGGATTCATTGCAATATAATAACATAAAAATCAGCTTCATGATAAGAAAATTCAAAAACTGTTTTCAGCGCTTCGTGGCGGGATATGAAAAGACTAGCAGGCAAACCGCATTTACAATTTCAAGATTTACGCTTTTTGACTGTACTCCTCCCTCCTATGGCCAGACGATCGGCGTCAGTTCGGGAACAACACAGTCATTCTGGCGATAA
>CAYNMZ010000278.1:0-1697 GCA_964398505.1 uncultured Spirochaetia bacterium | reverse complement strand
GCAAATTTCATCGCCGCATGGCATGAAGGCGCGAAAAAGAATCCGATACCTGCGGTATCAACACAATTTTTTATCTTGTCATGCGTTATTTCCGTATTTACGCCCAGAGCTTTCAGCACATCCGCGCTGCCGCATTCGCTTGTGACAGACCTATTTCCGTGCTTGGCGACCTTTATGCCGGCGGCAGCTGCTATTATGGAAACCGCGGTTGAGATATTTATTGTGCCGTAGCCGTCCCCGCCCGTGCCGCAGGTGTCAAGTATTATGTCGCCCTCTATCGCGACTTTATGCGCTTTTTCCCTCATTACCACAGCCGCGGCTGTTATTTCCTCAACGGTCTCGCCCTTCATCTTAAGCGCCATAAGAAATCCGGCTATCTGAGCGTCAGTGGTCTGGCCGGTCATTATTATTTCCATCGCGTCTTTCATTTCGTCAAAGGTAAGGTTTTGCCTTTCGGATACTTTTTTAATGAACTTTTTCAGCATATTGATTTTATCTCCATTTTTTTATCTTTATTAAAACTATATACCAAACATCCTTTCAGCGTTGCAGGCAGTTGCCTGAGCCGCTTGCTCGGGTTCAATTCCTTTTATCTCCGCGATCGCGGCGGCTATGTGTACAAGGAAAGCCGGTTCATTTCTTTTTCCCCTGAATCGCTGAGGCGCGAGCCAGGGAGCATCGGTTTCAAGCACAAGGCATTCCAGCGGCAGCTTTGAGACCGCCTCCCTCAAGTCCTTGGCGTTCGGGAAAGTTATTACTCCGCCTATGCCAAGCATGTATCCCCTGTCAATAAATTTCACCGCTGTCTCATAAGACCCGGAAAAACAATGTATGACGCCTTTTTTCCCCGGGCCTGCCTCATCAAGTATTTCAAGAACATCGTCATGCGCTTCCCTGCTGTGTATTATGGCCGGAAGATTGAATTCCTTTGCCAGGCCCAAAAACTGCCTGAAGACCTGCTTCTGTCTCTCGGCAGGGACTGAGTTTCTGAAATAATCCAGCCCAATCTCGCCTACTGCCGCTATATTTTTCCCGTTACCCAGCCAGCCGCGCATTTCTTTCATAAAATCGGGCCGGCACTGTTCAACGTAATGCGGGTGCAGGCCAAGCGATTTGTAAACTCCCTGCCTGTCATAAGCCGCGACCTTCCTTGTCTCGTCCACTTCCGCGCCTATATTTATAAACTTGCTTACCCCAGCGGCCTCGGCACGCACGAGCATTTCCTCACGGTCAGCATCATATTTCGCGTCGCAAATATGCGCGTGTGTCTCAAAAATCATAGGCAGTTGCCGATAAAAAAGATTTTAACTCTGCCGTCTCATTTTTTGGCATCTTCAATCCTCGGAAACAGCGGTTCGCCTTTGTCTGTCCCGGTTCCCGCCCTTAATGCCCCGAAATTCAGCGCCTCTATGATGTTAAAATTTTCGGGTTCAACGTCAAGCCCAATCTTTTTGAAAATCTTTCCCGATGTATCCGGCATTACAGGCGCCACGGAAACAGCCGAAATCCTTATCACTTCCAAAAGCAAATACATAACCGCCTCAAGTTCCCTTACTTTCCCGTCTTTTTTAAGCGCCCAAGGCGCTTCAGTGTCAATAAGCTTATTTGCCATACCCACAAGTTTCCACGTGGACGACATTGCCCCCGAGAAATCATAATTGTCCATAGCCGTACAGTACGCCTCCTTAAAAGCCTTA
>CAYNMZ010000277.1:358-1707 GCA_964398505.1 uncultured Spirochaetia bacterium | reverse complement strand
CGTTTACGTGCGGTTTTGTCCTGTCAAATTTTGCCTTTGCCATTTCTTTCCTCCTAAATTTGGTTTCAGGTTATGGAAAATCAAGCCCTCTTGCCTGTAAATTTCTCGGTTATCATTTCCTTTATGTTGTTCGGGACAGGCTCATACTTGGAGAACTGCATGGTATATACTGCCCTGCCCTGGCTCATCGAGCGCAAGTCAGTCGCGTATCCGAACATGTCAGCAAGCGGCACGTGCGCGCGTATCAGCTGCGACTTTCCCCTCTTTTCCATGCGCTCTATCTTGCCGCGCCTGGAACTCAGGTTGCCTATAATGTCACCCATAAATTCCTCGGGCGTATTTACCTCAACCTCCATTATAGGCTCCAGAATAAGCGGATTAGCCTGCTTAAACGCTTCCTTGAAAGCCATTGAACCGGCTATCTTGAAGGCCATTTCGTTGGAGTCCACGTCATGGTAAGAGCCGTCATGCAGCGTAATTTTTATGTCATTCACAGGGTAGCCGGCAATTACTCCGCCGGCGCACGCTTCCTGTATGCCTTTGTCTACAGCGGGAATATATTCCCTGGGTATCACTCCGCCCACTATCTTATTGTCAAACTCGTAACCCGCGCCTCTTTCCCTGGGCTCTATGTCAATTACGACATGCCCGTACTGGCCGCGTCCGCCGGTCTGCCTTATATATTTGCCCTCAACATCCTTGACCGCCTTGCTTATGGTTTCTCTGTAGGAAACCTCGGGCTTGCCTACATTCGCCTCCACCTTAAACTCCCTTTTCATCCTGTCAACGATTATTTCAAGGTGAAGCTCGCCCATGCCGGAAATAATGGTCTGGCCAGTTTCCTCGTCAGAACGCACCCTGAAAGTCGGGTCCTCTTCAGCCAGCTTGTTAAGCGCGATTCCCATCTTTTCCTGGTCAGCCTTTGTCTTTGGTTCCACTGCCACAAAAATAACGGGCTCAGGGAATACCATGCGCTCAAGGATTATCTTGGCATTCTCGTCGCAAAGAGTGTCGCCTGTCCCAGTGTCTTTAAGGCCGATTCCCGCCACTATGTCCCCCGCAAAAGCTTCCTTTATCTCCTCGCGATGATTGGCGTGCATCCTTAATATGCGGCCTATGCGCTCGGTCTTGTCCTTGCTTGAATTGTACACATACGAACCTGACTGCAGCACCCCGGCATAAACCCTGAAGTAAGTCAGCCTGCCGACGAACGGGTCTGACATTATCTTGAACGCAATCGCGGTGAATTTCTCGTCATCCCTCTGTTTCCTGACTATGGTAGGGACATGTTCCTCGCCCTCCTTGGCTTCGGGCGCGTCCGGGTCAAAACCCATGATGTCGGGCTTGTC
>CAYNMZ010000277.1:0-348 GCA_964398505.1 uncultured Spirochaetia bacterium | reverse complement strand
GCGGCTGGACTCCCTTGTTCTTAAACGCCGTGCCGCAAAGGACAGGCACTATCTTGAAAGCAAGCGTGCCCTGCCTGACGGCTTTTTTCACGGCTTCAACCGATATTTCCTTGCCTTCAAGGAAGTTTTCCATTAAATGGTCGTCGAAATCAGCGACCGACTCCAGCAGTTTTTCCCGGTGCTTGTTTGCCTCATCAAGCATGTCCGCGGGTATGTCCTTTATTTCAAATTTCGCGCCAAGCGTTTCCTCAAGCCAGATTATCGCCTTCATGGCCACAAGGTCAATTACGCCCTTGAATTTGTCCTCTGCGCCTATCGGTATCTGCAGCGGCACGGGATTAGCGCCGA
>CAYNMZ010000276.1:0-1729 GCA_964398505.1 uncultured Spirochaetia bacterium | reverse complement strand
AGAAGAAGACATAATGGGACATTGCGAGAACTTCATAAGGGAGACCTTTGAAAAGGTGATGAAGGTAAAGCTTCCGGAGAAATTTACGCGCATGCCTTACGGCCAAGCCATGGAAGAATACGGGAATGACAAGCCGGACACGAGGTTTGAAATGAAGCTGAAAACCGTCAGCGAAGTGTTTGACGGCTCGGATTTCAAGATATTCAGCGAGACCGTGAAATCCGGAGGCGTTGTAAAGGCCATAAACTTCAAGTCTGCCGGCGCGAAGCTTTCAAGGAAGGACATTGACGACCTTGTGGGCTTCGCCATAAAACAGGGCGCGGGCGGCATGGCCTGGATAAAGTTCATGGAAAAACCCGAGTCGCCGATAGCGAAGTTCCTGAGCGAGGACAGGATGAAAAAGCTCATGGAACTTATGGCTGTGGAAAAGACGGACGTTGTTTTCTTCATGGCGGACAAAAAGGACAAAGTAAATGACATACTGAGCAGGGTCAGGCTGCACATTGGCGAAAAGTACGGCCTTATTGACGAAAAAAAGCTTGAGTTCCTGTGGGTGGTTGACTTCCCGCTTTTGTCCTATAATGCCGAGGAAAAAAGGTACGAGCCGAACCACCACCCGTTTACAGCGCCAAAGCCTGAGGATATACCGTTGCTTGACACGGACCCTTTGAAGGTGAGGGCCCGCGCGTATGACATGGTCTTAAACGGCACGGAAATAGGCGGCGGCTCCATAAGGATACATGACAGCAGCCTGCAGAAAAAGCTTTTCAATATAATAAATATAGACGATGAAAGCGCTGAAAAAAAGTTCGGGTTCCTGCTTGAGGCCTTGAAATTCGGCGCGCCGCCGCACGGAGGGCTTGCTTTCGGGCTTGACAGGATAGCGATGATAATAACGGGCAGCCAGTCAATCAGGGATGTCATAGCTTTCCCGAAGACGGCGAAAGCGCAGTGCCTGCTTTCATCCGCGCCGTCGGAAGTCGAGCAAAAGCAGTTAAAGGAGCTCGGGATAAGAGTGGAGTAAGGGTGGGCGGAAATTCTATATCTGATTTTTTATAGTTATGAAGAATGGAGTTTCTGACCTCAAATTGTCCTGATAACCACGTTTGACGCAAGGTTTCCCTGATATCATACACCTAATACAGCACACACGTTTATTCCGTGTCGCGAATACCGCGAGCATCAGCCCGCGGATGAAGCGAAACAGGATAGCGCGCAAAGAGCGAACCTGTCGGAACAAAGATACCACGGGCGTGAGCCCGAGGATCTTTATTGGTATATTACATGTTCCGATTGCGCGCCTGCAATTATATCTTGACAGAAAGTCATACAAATAATATACTTTTAAAACATAGTACTATAATGCGGAAAACCAGCAAATTGCTAAAAATAGGGGAGGAATAATTAAAAAACAGGATTTTTTCCATAATATTTTTATGCCTATTTTTTGTCTTCACTGCCTATGCTGAAGGCGAAATTACGATATCTGAGGTCGCGGATGTCCAGGAATCGTCAACTGACGGCATAGCGTCCATGTCAGGGGAGATCGACACATTTGTTGAGCACAATTCCCTCACGCAGACAGCCGGATATTCCTATTCCATGCAGATAGATGAGAGCGGGAACAAAAAAATGATGGTAAAGACAAAAGGCGTGTTCACGATGCAGTTCCTCGTGGACACTGCTGACATGTCCGTGACATATCTTATGGCTGACGGAAGCGTGAAAA
>CAYNMZ010000275.1:0-1737 GCA_964398505.1 uncultured Spirochaetia bacterium | reverse complement strand
TTTATCACATACTTTCGCGCGATTATGCCCCCTGCGGCCGTATGGCCTGTCAATTGCCGGCAGTTGACTTTATGACAATCTCCGCGGGGACCATCCCTTTTGCCCGTGCCTTAAGAACGATATCAGACGGCTTTTCGCCTGCCCTGACTATGCAAAGAAGAATTCCTGAAAACGCTTTGCACTTCTTTTCATTAAAGAAAGCGTGGCTTTTCTGGTCGCCGTTGCCAGTGGCAGCTATTTCCGCGTCGCCCTTAATGCTGAACTCTACTTCATTGTCCGCTGTCGGGCATAAATTCCCGTTTTCGTCCAGGACACGGGCCGTAACATAGGAGAGGTCCCTGTTGCCGGCCAATATAACGTTCCTGTCAGCAGAAAGCTCAAGCCTTGCGGGCCTGCCTGCTGTCTTCCTTTCCGCCCTGCACGCTTCCGCGCCGCTGTTTTTACCGACAGCAAGCAGGGTGCCTTTCTCGTATTTCACCTTCCATTCAAGCCTTAGCTTTTCCGTGTCCTTCATTGCCTTCTCGCCGAGCGATTGGCCGTTCAGGAAAAGCTCGACAGACTCGCAGTTTGTATAGACATATACCGGTATTTCCCTGCCTTCAAACTGTTCCCAGTTCCAGTGCGGCAGCACGTGCACCATCGGCTCTTTTGTCCACCTGCTCTTATAAAGGTAATACCTGTCCTTCGGGAACCCGCAAAGGTCCACTATCCCGAAATACGATATCACCGACGGCCACCAAAAAGGCGTGGGCTCGCCGATATAGTCAAAGCCCGTCCATACGAACTCGCCCGCCATCCACGACGCTTCCCCCACTTTTTTCAGGGACACGCGCGCGAGTGTCGCCCACTCGGTCACAAAGTCATCGTACGAAGAGCAGTAATTGCCGGCCTTATGGTCAATAACAACCCTGCCTTCTTTTTCAACAAGATTATAAACGCCGCGCGAGCTCACGGCTGACGCTGTCTCAGTGGCTATAAGCGTGCGCTTCCCCTTTTCCCGCTCATAAGCCCACGGGCTGTAATTGATACCGAATACGTCAAGGTGTTTCGCTATTCCCTTGTTTATGGCGTCATCCACGTTATTGCATGCCGCTGTTAGCGGCCGCGTGGGGTCAAGCTTCCTTGTTATTTCCGCGAGGCGCTTCGCGCGTTTTTCCGCGTCAGCGGGTTTTCCCGCCCACTGCTCAGCCACCTCATTGCCTATGCTCCATATAATTACCGAGGGATGGTTCCTGTCCCTCAGTATCATATCAGTTAAGTCCCTCTCGTGCCACTCGTCATAAAACCTGCCGTAACCGTAGGTGACCTTGTTTTCCTTCCACTCGTCAAAAGCCTCGTCCATCACAAGCATGCCCATGCTGTCGCAAAGGTCCAGAAGAGACGGGTCAGGCGGGTTATGGGAAGTGCGTATGGCGTTGCATCCCATTGATTTCATTATCTCAATCTGGCGTTCAATCGCGCGGCGGTGCACGGCCGTTCCCAGGTAGCCGTTGTCATGGTGCAGGCATACGCCCCTTATTGGCGTCTTTTTGCCGTTGAGGAAAAACCCGTCGTCCTTTGTGAATTTTATGGACCTTATCCCGAATTTCGTTTCCTGCCTGTCTGTCTCAATTCCGTTCACAATCACCCTCGAAACCGCGGTGTAGAGGGCAGGCGTTTCAACAGACCATAAAACGGGCCGGCTCACGCTGATTTCCTGTGTGAACTTTTCAGTTTTGTCAACCCTTGCTTTTTTTT
>CAYNMZ010000274.1:0-1795 GCA_964398505.1 uncultured Spirochaetia bacterium | reverse complement strand
TAATTGATATTGAAGGGAAAGGCAGCTCCCATAAGTTCAAAATCGCCGCGGATGTTTACAGGGAAGCTTTTTACAAGGTAGTCAGGGCATTCTACCTGCAGCGATGCGGCACGGCCGTGTCAGACCCGGGCGGCTGGGGGCATGATGAGTGCCATTCCAAACCGGGTATTTACCATAAAAGCACGGGAATGAACGGCACGCTTGAAGCTTCAGGCGGCTGGCATGACGCGGGCGATTACGGCCGTTATGTCGTTAATTCCGGCATATCCACGGCAACGCTTTTGTACATGTTTGAGCGAAAAAAGGACGTCCTGAAAGAATATAAAATGAACATACCTGAGACCGGAGGCAAAATTCCTGACATACTCGCTGAGGCAAAATACAACCTTGACTGGATGCTTAAAATGCAGCATTTGTCGGGCGGTGTCCATCACAAGATGACGCCAATGAGGTTTTGCGGGATGCATGTAAAGCCCGAGGCGGACATGGACGACCAGTATATATATGAGATAACATCAACCGCGACAGGCAACCTCGCGGCTACTGCAGCTCTCGCGTCAAGGGTAATGCGGCAGTATGACGGGCCGTATTCGGACAAATGCCTTGCTGCTGCGGAAAAAGCGTGGAAATACCTGCAGGCAAATGAGCGGATTGTCCCGGAAGGCGGGTTTAAAAATCCGGCAGACACGCAGACAGGAAATTATGGCGACGGTTATGACAGGGACGAGCGGTTCTGGGCGGCTGTTGAGCTTTTTTTGGCGACCGGGAAAAACGAATACCACGAATATGTCCTGAAAAACCAGTCTTTGTGGAGGCCGGCGGTTTCTTCGCCCGCTTACTGGTGGGAAGTCAACACCCTTGGCATGCTGGCTTACGCTTACTCCGATATTGAAGGCAAGGACAAGGATTTAAATGACAGGATAATCGGCGACCTTATAAACCACGCGGATGAGCTGACGGCAAGGATAGGGGAAAACGGCTATTTATATGTCCTGAGCGGGCCGAAAGATTACCTATGGGGCTCAAATTCAATAGCGCTGAACTATTCAATAAACCTCCTTGCGGCCTATGACTTGGCGGGAAAATACGGCGCCGGGAAAGTGAGCGCGCAGAAAAGGGACTCGTACAGGGAAGCTGCGGCGCATTCGCTGCATTATATGCTGGGCAGGAACCCTTTCAACATGAGTTATGTGACGGGTCTTGGAACAAAAAGCGTCATTAACATACACCACAGGCCGTCGGCGGCTGACGCGGTTCCGGAGCCGTATCCGGGCTTGCTTGCGGGCGGGCCGAACGTAAAAAGGAACGACGACAAGCTGAAAGAGCTGCCCTTTGACACTAAGCCCGGCAGGTGTTATTTGGACGAGCTGTATTCGTACGCGAGCAATGAAATAGCCATTAACTGGAACGCGCCTTTGGCCTACGTACTAAGTTACTTCATATACTAGTATAAATTTACAATTTGTGATCCGGAATTTACGGCGATGGTAGCCTGCAAATTGTAAATTGCAAATTTAAAATTCGGGAGATGAAAATGAGCGTCACAATAAAGGATGTAGCGAAAAGAGTGGGTGTTACGCCTACGACCGTTTCCATGGTCTTGAAGAACGACCCGCGGATAAGCGGCGCGACAAAAGCGCGTGTGCTTGAGGCGGTTAAGGAACTGAATTATTACCCCAACCACATTGGCCAGGCGCTGGTTACGGGCAAGACCGACACGATAGCGATAGTTTCAAACCTGTTCTTTTCATGGTTTAAAATGGAGCTTTTGAACGGCATAGGCAGGAGCGTTTTT
>CAYNMZ010000273.1:0-1807 GCA_964398505.1 uncultured Spirochaetia bacterium | reverse complement strand
GTTCTGTCCTGCCGAATTTCCTCACCTGTATGAACGTGACATCGCTCACAACATGGGCGTTTGTAAGAATCCTCTTTCCGGAAATAATGCATCCTGAGCCGCTTGACGCGGACTGGCCCCTCATCTGCCACGGCTGGTAGTAGCTCGGCGAATTGGAAACAGTGAATATTTTTACCACGGAATTTTTTACAGAATCACCTGCCATAGCGGACAAAACAAGTACAAACAGCAGCAACAAAGACAATGAAATCCTTTTCATTTATCCCTCCCTTTTTTTTATGCGGGCAGTACAAATATGAATTCCGAACCCTTTCCTTCGCCTCCGGATTCGGCCCATATCCTGCCGCCATGCATTTCCACTATTTGTCTGCAAATGTTAAGCCCAAGGCCGACGCCTTTGTAAACCTTTGAGTCGCCGTCGTTTATCTGGTAAAACCTGCTGAAAAGCTTGTCAATGCTTTCCTGTTTTATGCCCCTCCCCCTGTCCTTGACGCTCACGCAAAAACACGGTCCTTCCTTCATATCCTCGGGCGCTCGGCCGTACGTTTTTCTGACTTCCCATGTTGTCATTTTCGCCAAGTTTACAGATATGACGGAATTTTCCGGAGAAAACTTGATTGAATTTCCAAGCAGGTTCGTCATCACCTGTGAAATCCTGTATTTGTCAATGTTTGCCCTGTATTCCTGCCCTTCCATAAAATCTATTTTAATCCCTCGTTTTTCCGCGATTGATTTTATTTCCCTCACAGAATCCTCAATCACTGACCTTAATTCGCACTCCTCTTGGTTTATTGTAAAATTGCCCGATTCCATCCTTGAAATATCCAGTATCTCGTTCATCAGCGAAAGCAGGCGCTCAGCGTTTTTCTCTATAATGCCGGCGTATTCCTTCTGCACATCTGTCATTTCCCCGGCAGCACCGCCGTTTAAAAGCGACACAAATCCTTTTATCGCGGTCAGAGGCGTCCTTAGCTCATGCGAGACCATGCTTATAAAATTGTTCTTCATCGCGTCCAGATTTTTCATCTCATCAAGGGCCTTTTTAAGATTTGCTTCGGCAAGTTTCCTTTCCGTTATGTCAAGGGCGGTAAAAATCACTCCCCTGTCCGTATGCGCGGGGTCTATGTAAGTTGATGAAAGCAGTATGTCCATCTCACGGCCGTCTTTTCTTACCCATCGTGTCTCCACAACTCCCCTTCCAGTCATTTCCATCATGCCGTACTTTACTTTCCCTGCGTTCTCAAATTCCCTGTCTGACGGGTATAAAAACCTTGATTTTCTGCCAAGCATTTCATCCTTTTTGTAACCCGTCATCTCGGTCATGAACGGGTTCACCTCAAGTATCACCCTGTCCTTTACAACCCCTATGCCTATCGGCGCCGCATTGAATATGCTCAGCACCTTTGCCCTGCTTTCCGAAAGCTCCCTCGTCTTTTCAGCGACTTCACGCGCCAGGTCTTCCCTGCGCTTTGCCAGGAAATTTGTGAAAACCGACAGTATTACGCTCAGCGCTATACCGGCAAACATTATCACGAACCCCGCGAATGAACCGTAAAAGCGCCTGATACCGCATTTTATTATATACACCCGGCCGAAGCAGAAGATCGGGACAGAATAATAAGAGTTGCCGTTGAAACCCGCGAGCCTCCTGCCTTCGGCAGTCTCATTGATAGCTCCGGCTATTCTCGTCAACCTGCCGCCTTCTGCCCTGTAAATTCCAAGGTCAACCATCTGTTTTTCGTTTACTGAAGCATTCGCTTTTTCCGCCAGCGCGCCATAATCCAGAAGCGCAGCGGCCATCCCGTTT
>CAYNMZ010000272.1:0-1815 GCA_964398505.1 uncultured Spirochaetia bacterium | reverse complement strand
TTATCGCCAGAATGACTGTGTTGTTCCCGAACTGACGCCGATCGTCTGGCCATAGTCTGAGCCTCCGTCAAACTCCTGATATTTTTTCCTTATCAATATAAGTAATGCTTGACTTTACTCAATACATTGAGTAAAATTACTCAATGTATTGAGTAATTAATGTGCGGGAGTGAACAAATGTATAAAAGGGCAGTATTTGAAGGAGTTTTAAAGAGATTTATGGAGCCGCGCAGGTTTATACAGGTGCTTTATGGGCCCAGGCAAT
This sequence comes from uncultured Spirochaetia bacterium, assembly GCA_964398505.1. GTDB lineage: Bacteria > Oederibacteriota > PGYV01 > PGYV01 > CAYNMZ01 > CAYNMZ01. Next base: position 1,550 of record CAYNMZ010000272.1, on the reverse strand, counting down.
CCGGTAAAACCACGCTCGCAAAACAGGCTGCAAAAGAAGTAAATATGAAAGCGCATTATGCGGCATCTGATGAACCAGATTTAAAAGGACGTGCTTGGATAGAGGAACAGTGGCAAACCGCCAGGAATCTTGCGGCCGGAAATGCCGCGCTATTGGTTGTAGATGAGATTCAGAAAATACCCGGCTGGTCAGAGACCGTGAAACGGTTGTGGGACGAGGACACTGCCGCTAAAATAAACCTTCATGTCATGCTTTTGGGTTCTTCGCCGCTGCTGATAAACAAGGGCTTAGGCGACAGCCTTGCCGGGCGCTACGAAACAATAAACATTACGCACTGGACCTATGCGGAAATGTCAGGCGCTTTCGGATTCGGACTTGATGAATACATATATTTTGGCGGGTATCCGGGTGGCGCAGGATTGATTTCCGATGAGGCGCGCTGGGCAGGATATATAAACGGTTCGCTTATTGAGGCGGCAATATCAAAGGATATACTGCAAATGACCAGAATAGATAAACCCGCACTTTTAAAAAGGCTTTTCCATCTGGGCTGCATGTATTCCGGGCAGGTACTTTCATACCAGAAGATTCTGGGACAGCTGCAGGACGCGGGGAACACGACCACGCTCGCTCATTATCTGGACCTGCTATCCGGAGCAGGGCTTCTTTGCGGCCTGCAAAAGCATGCGGGACAAAAGGTGAGGCAGAGGGGTTCAAGCCCGAAGTTCCAGGCTTTGAACAACGCGCTTTTGTCGGCACAGTCGGGGACAGGTTTTGAGGCGGCAAAAAGGGATTCTGAAATCTGGGGCCGACTTACGGAGTCCTGTGTCGGCGCGTACCTGGCTAATGCCGTGAAAGGCACGCGTACGGAACTGTTTTACTGGGCGTCAGGAAACAGGGAAGTTGATTTTGTGCTGTCCTCAGGCGGGAAGATCGCGGCTATAGAAGTAAAAAGCGGCAGAAAAAAAACAAGGTTTCCGGGTACTGATGAGTTTTCAAGACAGGTAAAAGCATGCAAGAAGTACCTGGTTGGAACCGGCGGCATACCGGTAGAAGAGTTTTTGAAAGTAAAGCCGGAAGAGCTGCTTTGAGCGGAAAGTATCTGGGGTGGACACTGAGTTGAGAGTTGAAGAGATTAAAAAAATCGTATACTAGTATTATTGCGGCGACGCCGACTCCTGTGTTTGTGACACTTGCGGAAAATGAAGTTTATTCATATCCCAATCCAAACGCGGGTGAGGCTAATATCAGGTTTCCGCTCGCCGCTCCCGCGGAAATCCACATTGAAATTCAGGATATAAACGGAAAACATGTATGGTCGAAGGCATTTAGCGCTGCGGAAACATTTAGGGGCATAAACAGAGTGACGTGGTACGGGGTAAACGACCTGGGTCAGCAGGTTGGCAACGGTATATACCTTCTTGTCATCAGTGCGGAGAATAAGACGGTTAAAAAGAAAATAGCGATAATACGATAAAAAAGCGACCTGGAAGCATGATACTGTCAAGTATTGTGTGTAATTAAATTGCCTCATAAAAGGGGTTCTCTCC
>CAYNMZ010000271.1:0-1820 GCA_964398505.1 uncultured Spirochaetia bacterium | reverse complement strand
GGAATCCTTTTTCATGTGCGGCCTGTTCTGCCTTGCGGCCGCAACCATTGTCCATGTGCCCAGCAGGGGGTTGTACCTGAGTTCGGTCATGTCAGCACCTTTGATATTTTATAGCCGTCAATTAAAACTAAAACCGGAAGGCACACCGTTTGCGCGATGGCCTTCCCGGTCTTAGTTGTCAAATATGAATTGCCCTACATTATTCCCTTTACATTGTCTATATAAACCGGGCCGGCAAAAGCGCCGCCGCTGTTGAAGACAAAATACATGTGCCAGAGGTCTCCGTCAATGTTGTCAGAGTCAAGCTCGTACTTTAAGCTGTTCCAGCCCTCCTTAAGCCCCTGCGGGACCTGATACCAGGAATTGGCCGAGCCTGATATGACCAGGAATATCTGCGAGTATTCAAGCCCCTTTACGCTTTCCTTGGGCACATATACATCCATAGTTATGGCCTTTAGCTTGCCGAACCCCTCGGCAAAAGGCCCTGAAAATGTCGCTATGTCCTGGTTCCATCCCTTTGAGCCTTTCGCGTTAATCTTGAGCGAAGCTCCGCCTTCCTTGACGAATTTCGGGTCAGTGTTTACGGAAAGCGCCTCAGCCCATTTGCCCTTTCCTTCCCAGCCGTCCGTTGTCTTTGACTCAAAATTAAAAAGCACGATACTGTCGCCTGTACCGCTCACAGCCGCCTTTGAGACGCTTCCGGTTTCCTCAACTCCCGCGCATCCAAAAAACACAGCCATAGCCAGAACCATTGCCAAAACCATCGCCTTCTTCATGCTTTTCCTCCTTAAATATGTAATTTTCAGTACTTTATTATTCATTACTCATTATTATTAATTTGTTTTACTCAAAGTCCCCGTAAATCACGCCCCTGCCTTCCGGCGCAACATAGCACCTGCCGTACTGCCTTGGATCGCCTATTATGCAGTGTATCCAGCCGTACTGGTGAAGGTCGTCGTTTATCCTGGCCCAGGTGGCGCCCATGTCATCGGACCTGTAAAAACCGTAAACCCCGCCTATCTTGCCGTTGATGAAAACCGCCGGATACGTATTGCCCGGGGCTGCCTTGCCAAAGCCTATCCTGTAAGCCTCGTCAACGCCTTCTATTTTTATTACCGTATCCCCTCCGTCAGGCGTGCGGAAAAGCCCCTTTGTGTCAGCCGTGACCCATACGTGATTCTCAAGCCCTATAACCGCGGCTGCCATGCAGTCGTCAGGCGTCCATTTTACCACATACTCAAATTTGCCTTCCTTCCTGCTGAAACTCTCTCCTCCGTTGTCCGAAACCCACATCTCTCCCCTGTTTGAGTCATATACGTAAACCTTTGACGGGTGCACTGTATCGGCGACGGGCCTCATGGCCGGCACTCCGCCGCCGCATTTCTTCCATGTGGCGCCGTCATCCCTTGAGTAAACAAGCTCCGCCTTTTCAGGGAGCCAGACTATGGACCTGCCGTCGGCAGTGAGCGCTATGCTGCGGGTGCCGCCGCCGGCTTTTGCGTTTTCAGGCTTCTTCTTAAAGTCCGACCACGTGATGCCGTTGTCGTAGGAAATACAGCCGTATGGCGGCTTGTTTATTGTCTTCACCATTTTCATCGGGTCCTTCACCGCGTACGCTATTGAAAGCGTGGTCCATCTCGGCGGCTTGTGCTTGTCAGCCGGCGCAGCGTCCAGGTTGCCCGTGTACCTAAAGCCGTCCTGGTCTCCCAGGGCCGACACAAGCGTTGCCTCTCCGTCCATGGGGCTTATAATCTGCAGGGCCACCGTCTGTTCAAGATTTTTGTTGTTAAAATACCACGTACAGGGCGATTTTGTGAAAT
>CAYNMZ010000270.1:0-1825 GCA_964398505.1 uncultured Spirochaetia bacterium | reverse complement strand
GTTCCAGGTGGCCTCAAGCCCGTCCCAGCCTGCCGTCACCCTGTAAATGGCAAGCGTAGGCGACAAACCCCCGTCCAGTTCATCGCAATACAGCACAATGTACGCTTTTTTGATCGTCGCGTTTACCGGGAAATATCCTGATATGTCAAAGTAAAGCAGCATTCTTTCCGCCGAATTTTCATACATTCCTGTCCAGCAATAATCGTCGAGGTCGCCGACGTTCGGTTCACCGCTGCTGATGCCTACACTGTCAGTATCCGAGTACATGGTGTCAGGATAAAGCGAGTCCTGGAAAAAAGCCGTCAGGTAATTGGCCCCTTCAGGCCCTGCCGGGCCTTTTGTGACAGTACAGCCTGACATTGCCGTGAAGACCGCGGCAAGAATTAATAAGGGGATGTTTTTTTTCACGTAAAGCCCTCCTTTTGCTTTTTGTTTCTTCGTTAATTATATATCACAAAATACATTAAGTCAAAACATCAATTGTCTGGGGGACGGTGAAGGTCTTCAGGTTTTCAGTCTTGAATATTAAATATCTTTAAACTATTTTCTTTTTCAGCAGTTCGTTCACTGCCTGCGGGTTGGCCTTGCCGCGCGACTCCTTCATTACCTGGCCTGTCAGAAATCCCATCGCTGACGCCTTGCCGCCCCTTATCTCCTCTACTATCTTCTGGTTGGCCGCAAGGACCCTGTCAACTATGGCCTCAATCTCTTTAGTGTCGGTTATCTGCACAAGCCCCTTTTCAGCCACTATCTTTTCAGGGCTGCCTCCGTTCCTGAACATTTCGTCAAAGACGGTTTTTGCTATCTTGCCGCTTATTGTGCCTTTTTTTATCAGGCTTATCATTTCAGCCAGCGTGGAAGGCGTGACTTTCACGGTCCCTATATCCTCAATTCCCGCGTCGTTCATCCTGCCTAAAAGCTCGGTCATTATCCAGTTTGAGGCCTGTTTAGGCTCAGCCGACAGCTTGGCCGCCTGTTCAAAGTAATCCGCAATCGCCCTGTCCGCCGTAAGTATGCCCGCGTCATAGGCGGGTATGCCGTATTCCTTCATGAACCTCTCCGCCTTTGCCAGCGGCAGCTCCGGAAGCTTTTTCCTTATCTCCTCAACAAATTCCCTGCTTATCTCAAGCGGCGGCAAATCAGGCTCGGGAAAATACCTGTAATCATGCGACTCTTCCTTGCTGCGCATGGAATATGTCTTTCCCTTGTTTACGTCCCAAAGCCTTGTCTCCTGGATTATGCGCTCGCCCGCTTCCATCATTTTCATCTGCCGCTCGGCCTCGTATTCAAGCGCCTTCTGCACGTTCTTGAAAGAATTCATGTTCTTTACTTCCACTTTTACGCCAAGTTTTGTCTCGCCCCGCAGGCGCACCGAGCAGTTCGCGTCACAGCGCAGCGAGCCTTCCTCCATATTGCAGTCGGACACGTCTATGTATTTCAATACGGCCTTAAGCGCGTTCAGGTAGAGGTAGGCTTCCTCAGGCGTCCTCATGTCAGGCTCGCTCACTATCTCGTTTAATGGCACACCGCCCCTGTTATAATCAACGAGCGATTCCTCCGCATCGCCTATCTGCCCTGTCTTTGTAAGGTGCACGAGCTTGCCCGCGTCCTCCTCCATATGAAGCCTTGTTATGCCGATTTTTTTTCTTGTGCCGTCCTTCATGACTATTTCAAGAAAGCCTTTTGTGGCAATCGGCATGTCGTACTGGGAAATCTGGTAGGCCTTCGGGAGGTCAGGGTAATAATAATTTTTCCTGTCAAATTTCGTCTTTTCAGCTATCTCGCAGTTTAACGCCAGCCCTGCCCTTACGGCCCGTTCTACCAT
>CAYNMZ010000269.1:0-1879 GCA_964398505.1 uncultured Spirochaetia bacterium | reverse complement strand
CGCGGATATTCAATCATTACATCAGGGAAGGCACGAGCGCTTTTCTTGACGAACCTGTGGCTTCTGCGGTTTTTTTTGGCTGGCTCATGGAAATGTCATGTGATAAATGCGTGTATGTGGCTGAAAAAGACGGAAAAGTCCTGGGCTTTGGCGTGCTAAAGCAGTATTTTGACAGGAGGGTTTTCAGGCGCGCTGCTGAGCCGGGCTATTTCATAGGCCCCGGGGAGACAGGCCGGGGTATCGGGTCAAAACTCTATGAAACTCTGGAAAAGGACGCTTTGAGGCTCGGAATCAAGCGGCTTTTAGTGTCAATTTCATCGGAAAACAAAGGGAGCATAAGGTTCCATTCAAAGAGGGGTTTCGCAAAGTGCGGGGAATTCAAAAAAGTGGGATTCAAGCTGGGCAGGGAATTTGACGTTGTATGGATGCAGAAGGAGCTTTGAAATGAAAAAGGCGGCTATAAGCCGCCTTTTTCATTGGGATAAAGCTGTGCGATCAAAGAGCTATTAGTTAAGGCGCCTGCGCCTTAATTAAATACTAAAGCGTCAGATAAAGTTTTGCCAGCATCATGTCCAGCTTGTTGCCGGAAATGAACTTTTCCTTCCTGATACGGTGCTTAAAATACCTGCCTGACCTTAAAAGTTCCAGGTGCTCGCGTCCGCTGTCAGCCGCGGGCTTGTTTTCAGTCTGTCCAGGTTTTTGCCTTAGCCCGTTCCTTGTCATGATTTTCCCCTCCGTCCGGTTTTTTTTGCATGGTTGCCTGCGCGCTTTTTAAAGGCCGCAGGCGCTTTTTCCAGAAGTTTTTGTATATGATGCTCCTGTATCATGTTTGGCTCATGCCTGTGCCGGAACCACCTGTTTACGGTGCAGAAAGCCACGTTCAGCATTTTGGCCAGCTCCTGCTGGCTGAGCCTGTTATCAAGCCTGTATGTGTTCAGGTCGTCAATTATCGTCCGCATATAGCAAATTATAGCAAATTATAGCACTAATGTCAAGATGAAAATTTACCGCCTGCCTGTCACGGCGGTTTCGCGAAGGCTGCAGGAGGAAAGCTTCGGCAAAGTAAGGGCTGCGGAGGGGGAGTGGTTTTCTTATGAAAGTCTTATGAAAGTGTTCTTGAAACCGGTTATTTTTTATGTTATTATTTGTCAATTTAGAGGCAGGAAAATGAAACAGTGACGTCTTTCAGTAATTGATTCAATCTGTCTCTTGTGTTTTCAGGCGATTACACGGAGGAGAATATGGACTATTTTGGCTATAAAAATAACGTCCTTTTTGCGGAAGATGTTGACGTAAACCTGCTGGCGGAAAAGTACGGCACGCCGCTTTACGTCTATTCAAAGAGGACTTTTATTGAGCATTTCCGCAAGATTAAGAACGCGTTTTCAGGGATGGATGCGCTTGTTTGTTACTCTGTGAAGGCCTGCTCGAACCTGGCTATATTAAAGGCAATGAAGGAAGAAGGCTCGGGTTTTGACATTGTTTCGGGCGGCGAGCTGTTCAGGGCGCTGAAAACCGGCGTTGACCCCAAAAAGATAGTGTATGCGGGCGTTGGAAAGACAAGGGAAGAGATAAGGTATGCCATAAAGTCGGGAATACTGATGTTCAACGTGGAAAGCGCGGAGGAACTAAAGGCCATAAACGACACGGCAAAGTTAATGAAGAGGGTGGCTGACGTGGCTTTGCGGATAAACCCTGACGTGGACGCGAAGACGCACGCTCACATAACCACAGGGAAAAAAGAGAACAAGTTCGGAATAGACATAGTGCTGGCAAAGTCCATATTTGCCTCAGCAATGAAGTACAGGCATGTGTGCTTAAAAGGCGTGGATATGCACATAGGTTCGCAGATAACGACTATAAACCCATATTTGGAGGC
>CAYNMZ010000268.1:0-1898 GCA_964398505.1 uncultured Spirochaetia bacterium | reverse complement strand
ACTGCAGCGATTAGGTATTGACAAAAAAGTTATGCTGTGTTTATATATTTAATATATTAAAATCCCGTAAAAAAGCATTATGTAAGAGGAGGTTTTATGCGTAAAGTCATAATACTGCTGTTAAGCGTTTTAATGCTTTCTTTCATGGCCTCCTGCAGGGGCGAGAGGTCTGTTAAGGTTACGGTCCAGTATGACAAGCTATGGACAGCCTGGCTCGGCGCAGGAGACAATACACGGACGCTTAACGGTTATTACGCGGAAACCGTGGACCTTGGGGATTACAAAGATAAAGTTGAGATTGTGGCATGGCGCGACGTCGCTCCACAGCAGAATGACACTATGAGGGTGGCTATACTTGAGGAATACAAGCCGGGTTTTCTTTACACGGCAAATACTTATGTAAAAGCCGAGGCTTCTGCTACTACGAATACCGTGATACCCGTTGACACTATGTACGATTTCAAGAAGGATTTTAATCAGTAAAAAAGCTGACAATAATTTCCGGGAGGCAATAATGGTAAAAAGAATTCTCGCTGTTTTCCTGATAATATGTATGGTTTCTGTGCCGGCGCTTATGGCCGCGCCTGCCAGGGAAGTTATAATAGATGAGGCGGTACTTGAGCCCAAGGACCCGATACTTTCAACAGTAGTGGCGCTTGGGCCTGGTCTTTTGGTGCACGGTTTTGGACATTATTTTACGGAGAATTACAAGATGGGGCTCTTTTTGACAGGCATGGAGGTCATATCAGTAGGGGCAATGATACTAGGTTATATACAGAATACTACACCTGATATGTTTACCATATACGGCGGCAACACGGACGAGGCAAGGCGTGCGGGCGCTGTCACTTTCGGTGTGGGTTTCACGATTTTTATGGCATCGTGGCTGGCTGATGTGTTCCTGGCGGGAAAATCGGCCGAGCAATACAACAAAGAGCATAACCTTGAATTCAGGATGTACCAGGAATCAATGCTGGGCGGCACGGAATACGCCCTTCTTTATAATTACAATTTCTAATCGGAATCATTGATAAGTAGGGACAGGTTGCGGCCTGTCCCTACATTTATTTTCAGGCGCGGCAGTCCGCGCCGTCAACGGAAGGTGGAAAATGTTAAAGAGGACAATTTATTGCGGCTCTGTTACTGAGGAGCTTTCAGGAAAAGATGTGGTGATAAACGGCTGGCTTGACACAAGACGTGACCATGGCGGTGTAATATTCCTTGACATCAGGGACAGGGAGGGCAAGGTACAGGTGGTTTTTGACCCTGAAATAGACAAGGACCTGCATGAGGCGGCGCACAAGCTTCGCGGGGAATATGTCCTTGCGGTAAAAGGCAAGGTCAGGATGAGGCCCGAAGGGACAAAGAACACCAAGATAAAGACCGGCATGGTTGAGATAGTGGCGTCGGAAATTGAGGTTTTTAACCAGTCCCAGCCCCTGCCTTTTCCCATAGACGAGAGTGTTGAGGTGAACGAGGACCTGCGGCTCAAATACCGCTATATAGACCTGCGTAGGCCGAAAATGCTAAACAACCTGCTTGTAAGGCATGAGCTTGTGAAAATAATCAGGAATTACCTTGACTCAAACGGCTTTACTGACGTTGAGACCCCTGTATTGTTCAAGAGCACGCCTGAGGGCGCGCGTGACTATCTTGTACCGTCCAGGGTAAACCCGGGAAACTTTTTCGCGCTGCCGCAGTCTCCCCAGATGCTAAAGCAGATACTGATGGTGGCAGGCCTTGACAGGTATTACCAGGTAGTGCGCTGTTTCAGGGATGAGGACCTGCGCGCTGACAGACAGCCTGAGTTCACGCAGATAGATATTGAGATGTCATTTATTGAAGAAGAAGACATAATGGGACATTGCGAGAACTTCATAAGGGAGACCTTTGAAAAG
>CAYNMZ010000267.1:0-1907 GCA_964398505.1 uncultured Spirochaetia bacterium | reverse complement strand
ATATTAACCTCTCTTCAAAGCTATCCATCTCTATGCGGTATAGGCATGCAATCGTGTTTTATATCTGTCTCTTCCGGCGGCGACACGCCCTTGTCTTCCCTGTCCCAGGTTATTGCGGAGGCCACTATATGCTTACATACCCCGGCCCGCGAAACGATCACGCGCAGGACGCGCCTACATTTTTTATTTTCATAGTCAGCTTAACGGTATAGTCCTGCGTGCCTTTGGCAGTGGCTGAAAATGTCTTTTTCTTCATTTCGATAACGTTGACCTTGTTTTCCATCTCCATCCCCCCGCGCCAGACTTTTTCCGCAGCGCGTTTTTATCATCTTGTACGCCGCAGAAAAAGCTTTAGGATTTGGATCACTAATGTAAACCACCCTCTTTATAATAATTAAAAATTTTCTTTAGAATTCTTTTAGCCGACATAAATATTCTCATTGTGCCATTTCAGGAATTTTTTAGCCGGTTTTCGGGGGCAGGTCAAATTCCGCGTTTTGCGTCGCGGCTATCCGGTCTATCCCGTTTTCCCTGTACCAGGCGTCCGCGCAGTATGTCTCTGACACCAAGTAATTATAACCGCCTATCGCCCGGGGTTTTTATTCTGCGGCCCTGCTCCGTCCGGGTCAAATTCCAGCGTGGCAAAATCTTTCCTCGGCCCGAAAGCCGCGCTTGCCGTAACCAGTATCCAGTCCTTTCAGGGCGTGGGAGTGGGAGTTATGGTATATGTGGGCGTAAACGTAGGCGAAATGTATTCCGTGGCCGTGTAAGTCGCTGTCTGCGTTTCAGTATGTGTTACTGTCGCAGTATCCGTTGGATACGGTATGGCGGAAAACGCGGAAGCGTCGTCTTCAATTGCCGGCGAGTTTCCCGTTGACATGCCGGTAAAATGCCCGGATAAATCCACAGGCCCGTCGCCCGTGAACTTCATCCAGAGCACCACGTCCGCGTCTGCAGGGCTTATGGAATTCACGCTCGCGTTGTATGCCTGTATGTCAGCCGGTGTGAGCGCCCTTTTCAGCCATATCTCATTGCCCACAAAAATATCGGACTGGCCCACAAGTACACCCCTGCCGTCATAATAGTAAGGATTGTACTGTCCGCCCAACAAATGATTATTCGGGTTGCCTGTCTCGGGCCAGGGGCCCGCGTTCCAGCTGTGCACCTCAAGCCCGTTTATATAAAACCTCAATGTGTTGTCCGACGAGCTGTATACAGCGGCAAATGCCATCCACTCGCCTTTGTTTATTGTCATCGGCTTGGACGTAGATGTCCAGCCCCCCCAATAAACCCTGGTTGACAGCCCTGTACTGCCTATGCTTATGTCTATGTCCCCGTTCTGGTCTGACCAGCCCTGCCCCCTGCTGAATACAATGCCTCCGTCGCCGCCTCCGCACGGGCAGCACGGTCCGTCATATGAACAGCCCGCATACGACGGTATCTGTATCCTGGATATTATCGACCAGTTTCCGCCGGACATGAATCCCTGCACTGGCCCTGCCAGCACAAACTGCTCATTGTCCGCTACGAGTTTAACCACGCAGTTTACGCACGTCGGAAGCGGCGTTACTGTCATGGTCACGGTAGCCGTAGGCGAATCAGTGTGAGTAGGAGTTTCCGTGCCGGTAGGTGTGATTGTCGGCGTATCAGTCACTGTCCCTGTATCTGTCGGGGAATTATGCGGCGTACTCGTCGCAGTGTGCGTCGCGGTCGCCTGCGGCGTATTAGTAACAGCGGGCACGGACGCTGCCGGTGGTTCTTTCGCGCATGAAAAAAATAAAATTACCATGATTACCGCGGGAATTAAAATCAGTATTTTCCTCATTATTCGCCTCTGTATGGTTATTGTTTTCAATTATATTAATTATAATTGAAAGGCAGTAATTTTCAAACAAATTTTATTCCGC
>CAYNMZ010000266.1:0-1925 GCA_964398505.1 uncultured Spirochaetia bacterium | reverse complement strand
GGGAATGGCTGCCCCATGTCCCGGATTTGTCCAGCATTACGCCGGTCCTTTCCAGCCTGTGAGTTCCTGAAGGGTCGCTGATTACGATGTCCGCGATTATATCGGTCAATGAGGGCGCGTCAGTTGAAACTGAATAATAAAAATTAACCCTGTTATAGGCTGAAAAATTGCTTCCTACTCCCGAGGCTGACTGTGTCTGCATGTAAACCGCGAACCACGCGCTGCCGGTGTCCTGCACTGTGGCCGTAATTCCGTAAGCGTATGAACCCAGCTGCGCCGGAGCTCCGCTTATCGCGTAACAACCCCTGGCGTAATTGGCCACTCCGGCTGTTGTTCCGCCCATGATCTGGTTTGTGCAGTTGCTGCATGATATCATAGTGTAATTGTTGGCGTCCTCGAAATTGTCAATAAAAACAGGGGTAGGGGTTGACGTGTATGTGGGTGATACCGTGGCAGTTGCTGTGGCTGAAGCTGTCGCCGATGCGGTGGCTGTCAAAGTCGCTGCGTTCTGAGGCGTAGGACCGTCGGCTTTTTTTGTGCATGATGAAAGCGTTGCGACGGCAATGGCCGTTATCAGGATAAATACCGCTGTTTTTTTCATTGAAGTCTCCTTATTTTTTTTTATCAATATAGCATATGAAAGCAAAAAAATAAACGATTTAAACACTGCTATTTGCCTGTGGATAATCCGCGCGGTTTGTATATAATGATATTAAACCGCAAGTTGATTTGGCCCGGTTAAAAAGAGGTTAAAATGAACAGACTGCTGAGGATTCTGGCTGTGACTGTATTTTTATCAGGTTGTTTGAATGCAAAAAAACCCGCAGTCGGCGGGGATAAGGACAGCCATGGCTGCATAGGCTCCGCGGGCTATACGTGGTGCGCGCAAAGGGGGAAGTGCATCAGGGTGTGGGAAGAGCCTTGCGTGTCAGGCGGGGTGATAAATGCCTGTTATGAATGCGACGGCTTGGGTAAGGTAATGGTGGATTATTATGAAGGCGGCTTTGCTTCGCTTGCGCACGGAGGAAACAGGTACAGGCTTGAACGGGCGGTTTCGGCGTCAGGCGCCAGGTATACCGGTAATAATGTCATGATCTGGGACAAGTCAGGTAAGGCGCGGCTTGAGATATACGGAAAAAACTACGATTGCGTGGCAAAATGACAGAAGAATTGTTGAAGGCACTGCCGGTTTTCCTGATGTCAATGCTTGAGCTCTGGGCTGCCGTGCCCCTGGGCTTTGCGCTCAAGCTGCACCCGTTTGTGAACTTTACAGCTTCGGTATTGGGCGCAGCCTCTGGCTCTGCGCTTGTGATTTTTGGCAGCGAAGGCATAAGGCGGATTTACTGTCGTTTAAGGCCCTTAAAAAAGACGGAATATAATAAGGATAAACCGCCAAAAGGCAGGCTGGCGAGAATATGGGACAGGTACGGAATCATAGGACTGGGACTGGCAGCCCCATGGATAACGGGCGCGCCTATCGGGGCTTTGATAGGAATCACGCTGAAAGCAGAACCTGTAAAGCTTATGTTGTGGACAGCGGCTGGTATTGTGCTTTGCGCGGCTGTTTTTGTGATTTCGGGAATGGGGCTGATTTCTGTAATGGGAACAAAAATGTCCTTTTGCGCGTCTTATATAAGCTAAAACACTGTAAAAGGAAGGTGGGAAGCATGAACCACTTAAAGACATTTCTGCTGATGACCGGTTTAATGGCTTTGTTCATGTTCATTGGCTATCAGATAGGCGGAAACAGCGGCATGGCCATGGCTTTTGTATTTTCGTTGGCCATGAATTTTTTCACTTACTGGTTCTCGGATAAAATGGTGCTTGCCATGTACAGGGCTCAGCCTGTGACGAAAAAGGAAGCCGGCTGGCTGTATGACACGGTAAACCTCCTGGCTGACAGGGCAGGCATACCGAGGCCGAAA
>CAYNMZ010000265.1:0-1943 GCA_964398505.1 uncultured Spirochaetia bacterium | reverse complement strand
CTTAAAAGGAAGGCAATATTTGAGCCGAATACGCCCCTGTACTTGTGAGCTTCGTCAAGCACTATATATTTGAGGTTAGTAAAGAACCTGCGCCATTTTACGTGATATGGGAGTATTTGGTGCATCATATAGGGGTTTGTGATTATGATGCAGGCGTTCTCGCGAAGGCGCTTTTTTTTGTCCTGCGGCGTGTCGCCATCGTAAATGCCGGGGTTTAAATTTATCCCGGAAACGGTTTCCATGTCCTTTAAGGTTTTAAGCTGGTCATTTGACAGGGCTTTGGCGGGATAAACGTAAAGAGCGGTGGTTTCAGGCTCGGCTTCAATCCTCTCCGCAACAGGGATGTTGAAGGCAAGGGTCTTTCCTGAAGCTGTCGGAGTGGTTATCGCGATGTTGTTACCCTCGCGCAGAAGCCTGATCGCCTCTGCCTGGTGTGTATAAAGCCTTTCTATTCCGCAGGCGCACAGGTATTTTTTTATTGATGCCGAAAAATTAATTTTTTCGTCATATGCGGCGTTTTTTGGCGGCAGTTCTATCACGCTGTGTATTTGTCCGCGGTAAAAACGCGAACTCTCAAGTTCCTTTAGCGCCGTGCTTATGCTTTTCATTTTGTGCTCCAGGGCAGGGAAGCGTTATTTCCACTTTTCATTTATCCTGCCGGTAAGTTCCGCCAAAGACATTATGTCAATATTATTGTGGTAAACTATCGGATTTATAAAATCCGCTTTGCCTGTCTGAAGGTAACGCGAGTAATAATAATCCACCTCGCTGCCGTCTATGTCGTCTTTCCTGGATTTTCCGAGCAATTTGGTTTCCATTTCTTTAAGCTTGTAGGACCCGTACATATCTTTAAAGGCGCAGCGTGAAAAATGGAGCAGATCAAAATTGTGGTAATCTTCCGTCAGGCTCTGATATGTATCTCCGTAATAAGCCAGCCTACTGTCTATATAAGGTATGTCAAATGACTTTCCGTTGAAAGTCACAAAGGCCTTCCTGCCGGGCAGGAGCTTTTTGAATTCCTGGATTATCTCATATTCGCCCGCTTCGTTAAGGGCAGTAAACTGGTCAACCCTGTATTTATTTTCCTCAAAATACCCGGCGCCTATAATTATTATCGCCGTCTCAAAGTTAAGACTTCGTGTTTCTATGTCAACGAAAAGCAGGTCTTCCTTTTTAAAAAATGAAAGGAGCAGGAAAAACATCCTGTGCGAGGGTGAAAAACGCTCTTTCAAAATGTCGCGGACATGCCCAAAACCCATATTCAATAATTCGAGCGCACGTTTGGCCTCGACGCGATAATCCTCGTGCTTTAAGGCGTCACGCAGGTTATTGATGCCGCATTGAGCGAACTTGCGTGCTTTTTTTTGGCGTACTCCGTAAATGAGCTCAAGGCAGCTTTCGTAAGTCTCGGCAAAACCGCTCCGGGAAGGCAGGGAAAGGGTTATGTCGTAAAAATTGGATGTTAAAAGCATTTTTGAACCGTTTTTATTGAGTATTTTCCCGGGCAGTCCGGGAGATGATGATGAAGGATGTATTCTGGCATCTTTCCTGAATTTGCCGATAAAATCCCTGCTAAAATCCATTATTTTCCGCCTTTGAAGCCATATTTTTATAATTTTACCATAAAACAGCGCCTGCTAAAACATGAAAAATGCCAGTTTTAAAATGCCAGTTTTATGCCGGTTTTAATTAACCCTAAAAACGCAATAGGACGATGAGATATAAAAAATAGAAATTTTAAAGCGGTATAAAATAAAAAACGAGAAAAGGGAAAAAAGGATAAAAGAAAAAAGGTAAAAAAGTGAAAGAGTCGGGAGATTTGTTAATGTTTCTTTTTTTCTTATTTTATTAAGAGAAAACGGCTTCTTCAATTTCTTTATTGCGGAGCTACGGTGGCCTCGTTTGTCAAGACACAATTTAGAACGAATTAAGGTGGACTCCGT
>CAYNMZ010000264.1:0-1954 GCA_964398505.1 uncultured Spirochaetia bacterium | reverse complement strand
GTGCCTGCTATATAATGATGGTACAGGCGATAAAATGTGGATGATCGCCGGAGAAAGAAACGGCGTTAAGCTTAAAGATGTATGGTATTCTTCAAATGGGGTTGATTGGCATTTGGCCACAGGAAACGCTGCGTTCGGCCCAAGGGTCAGTCAGGGCGCATGTGTTTACAATAACAAAATGTGGATTGCCGGAGGCCTTGACGGGACGAATAAAAATGACGTGTGGTGGTCATCAAACGGCGCTGACTGGTATCAGGCGACAGCAAACGCGCCATGGAGCGAAAGGAGCAACCCTTGTCTTATTGCTTATGACAACGGGACAGGCGTGAAACTGTGGCTCATTGGCGGAGGCCCTTCAGGCGGAACGACAGGGTACGGCGACGTTTGGTCGTCGGTTGACGGCGTGACATGGACACAAGTCACAACGAGTTTCCCGCCGAGATCCCAGGCCAGGGCAGAAGTGTTTGACGGCAAGCTCTGGGTAATAGGAGGAGTATACGGGACCAGCTTGAGCGATGTTTTATATACAACCAATGGGGCAACATGGTCGCAGGCTGCCGCATCAACGGCCATGGGCGCGAAATCGGACGGCGCTACATGTGTGTATGACAACAGGATGTGGTATGTCGGCGGATACGCAATAGGTGTCCTGAATTACAATCATGTTTTCTATACTTGCGGAAGTTCCATACCGGCACAGAGCACGCCTACAAGGACAGTTACGCCGACCAGGACTGCAGCCATAATATACACTTCAACACCCACGAGGACAAGCACCTGCGCTTGTACACCGACACCTGTCTTGACGCAGGCCACCCCGGTTTCCACGGCCACCAAAATGCCTACTCCCACGCCGGAGCCTATAGCCACTGTAGGGCCGGGCGATTCGGAGTGCCATCCCACAAAGGCAAAAGACACCATACGGATAGTCTTTAATACCGTGAAGAAAGCACACGTAAAGATATATATTCATGACATTACAGGCAAGCTGCTTAAAACCGCTGACGTAGAAACGGGCGAAACGCCGAACGGCAAGCTTTATAAGGTAAACATTGATATCCGCGACCTGAAACCCGGGGTTTACTATTATGTGATACAGGGAAAAGATTCTTCGGGAGAATTGATAAATTTCAGGTCAAAGAAATTCATAGTGAAGGGTTAACGCACAGCTGATGAAGGCATTGCCGGCTTTTCTTGCTTTTATGTTGCTGGCCCTGCCGGAAGCGCTGTTTCCATCGATGCTGCAGGAAATAAGTATAGGCGCTGACGCAAGGGCCGCGGCAATGGGAAATGCCTTTGCCCCGATAACGGAAGGGAATAGGTCGGTCAATTTAAATCCTGCCGGGCTTGCAAAAACAAAAGGATTGATGACAGGCGCATCATTTAATCGGTGGCTTTTGGATACGTCGCTTCAGGAAATCAACCTAGCAATGCCTGCGGGAAACGGGGCCTGGGGCGCGGATATTATATTTGTAAATATGGGCGAATTTGAAATACTTGACGACTACGGCTACCCGACCGGGGCGACAGCAAGGCCATTTACCCTTCAAATCACAGGAGCTTACGGACTTCCGGTATTGTCTTACTTTGAAAATATAAGCAACAGTGTACCTTCTTTCCTCATGATGCTTGGGTTTTCAGGCAAGTATATTATCAGGAATATTGACAATGAGATTGTACAGGCCTTCTCTCTTGACGCAGGAGTTAACATGGAATTTTCGAAAAAAACCAGGGCTGCGGTCGTGCTGAAAAACCTGAGCGTTTCGCCTTCTGTTGAACTGCCGTCAGCCCTGCTTCTCGGCTTGTCAGGAGAACTGTTTTCCGACTTGCAGAACAGGTTGACCGGAGCGATAAGCCTTAACCAGCAGCTGGAAGGCGGGGTCAAATTTAACTTTGGGCTTGAATACGGGTTCTCTGAACTTTTTATCTTAAGGGCAGGTTATGAGCATGATCC
>CAYNMZ010000263.1:0-2012 GCA_964398505.1 uncultured Spirochaetia bacterium | reverse complement strand
TTTCCCATGTCTTTGCCGCTACCCTTTGTAAAACAGCTACAAAAACCGCAGTACCGGCATCAAAAAAACCGCCTGAAGGCTGGTAGTAAAGCCTGACTGATGAAATATCACCGGGTTCATCGCAAGCAAGGCTGTTTATTACCCTGAAACCCGTAAGCGTGTCAACAGAGTCTGCTGTTAAATTTATCTTAAGCACCTGTTTCCTTGCGTCTAGCGGCAGAAAAGTTGCCGCGGCAGTATTCTCAATAGCAGCTGCCGTGACACCCGCGTAGGAAGAAGCGCATAAAAATAAAAAGGCCGCGCAAATAAACGCGGCCGCTGATTTTCTCACTTTATTACTGCCCCTTTTCCGGCATGCTGTGCGCTTCTTTCCTCTGCCCCTTGTACGGCATGGAAAGCTTGAACACAAGCTCTATCTTGTCCTTCTCATCATTATATACAAGCCCCGCAATATCGTCTTTTTGCGCGTATATGGGAAATTCCTTGCCCCTGTTCTCCCCAAGAAGGACCTTGTACTTCCTGCCCGTAAACTCATAACCGCCTGTTATAAGCTCCTCGAGCTTTTTTTGCCTTTTATTGAGGTCCATGCCTTATCCTCCAAAAATCAAAAAATCAAAAAATGCGTTTTTCTGATTTTTTAATATTTTCTATTTTATAGCATTAATCTTATGGCATGTCAATTTAAATGAAGGTAAATTATTTGCCCTATATAAAATAATAGATTATAACGCATTATAAAGTCCGTTACTGTAATATAAAATATAATACTATATCTTATTTCTTGATTTTTCCCTCATGGGTGTCTTGCAGGCATACTCTTTTCCAGACCAAAAGTCAGTATTTTAGCCCTAAAAACGATTCAATTATTAATTATTAATTGCCCTTAAGAAACAAAGCCTGTGCTATTCCCTGCGTAAGGTCCATAACAGCCGATGGCAGTATGCCGAGCGCCAGAATGCTTATTATAGTGATTACAAGCGCTATTTTTATCGGCAAAGGAACAATTATTTTCGGCATGTCCTTTTTCGGTTCCCTTATGTAGAGCTGCTTTAGGACGATGAGGTAATAATAGAGAGATATGGTGCTGTTCAGCGCCGCGGCTAAAACCAGCCACAGGTAGCCCTTTTGCATGGCAGCGTAAAAAAGGTAGAACTTGCCCGCGAAACCCGCGAGCGGCGGTATGCCGGCAAGAGACAGCAGGGCGAGCATGAACACGAGCGACAAAAGCGGCGAACGCTGCGCGAGGCCGGCGTACGCTGAAATGTCGTTTGTGCCTGAAGACTTTTCAACTGCCGCGACAACCGCGAAAGCCGCGATGTTCGTCAGGGTATATACAAGGAGGTAAAATATGACCGAGCTTATCCCGACAACCGAGGCCGCGGCAAAACCCACGAGTATGTATCCGGCCTGCGAAATGGTTGAATACGCAAGCAGCCTTTTTATGTCCTTTTGCGGTATTGCCACAAGGTTCCCTATAGTCATTGTCAGCAGCGCAAGTACCGCGAGTACCGGGGCCCAGACATAGTCCATCTTAATGAGCGTATAGGAGAAAATCCTGATGGCAAACACAAAACCCGCGGCTTTTGAGGCCACGGAAATGAATGCCGTAACCGGCGTCGGCGCGCCTGTGTAAACATCCGGCGTCCATACGTGCATCGGCACCATGGAGAGCTTAAAGCCGGCGCCGAGCAGTGTCATTATGACCGCGATTATAAGGACAGGTTCCGCGCTGCCCGAGGCGGCAAAAGACATGATGCCGTCAAGGTAAGTTGTCCTTGTCACGCCGTAAATGAGGCTTATCCCGTAGAGCAGTATGCCCGAAGACATGGCTCCGAGAATCACATACTTTATTCCCGCCTCAAGCGATATGTCTTCCCTCTTGTAAATCGCCGCAAGCGCGTAAAGGCTTATGGTGGCAAGCTCCAGGCCCGCGTACATTGTTATAAGTTCCTTTGACGAGACCAGGAACATCATTCCCAGCGTTGAGGCGGCAAGCAGAGTGTAATAGGCGC
>CAYNMZ010000262.1:0-2022 GCA_964398505.1 uncultured Spirochaetia bacterium | reverse complement strand
AGGTACAGCGTATGAGTATTGCCCCAGCTTACGGTCCTGGTAAAACCTGCCGGACCGTTTATGGTTATTGAATCAACGCATGAATTTACCGCTTCGCTGGATGTTATCGTGACACCAGCTACCCTGAACTCGGCTCCGCCATCCAGGTTTGTGTTCATTACTGAAATGTCCATAAAATTTATTCCTGCCTGGCCGGGAACGGCCGCTGTTGAGGCATACGCGGAATAATCCGTCATTGCCACTCCTCCGGGCGAAACAATGACGCTTATGGGATCTGTCGCAAAGCTGCCAAGCGAGCCTGAAATATCCGTGGCTGTTATTACGTATGAAAGCCCCGGCCTTAGCAGCCTTATGTAGAATTCAACCTCCCCTGAAACAAGGTTCTTGCTGCCTTCCAGCACTGTCCAGGCGGGCTGACTTGATGAAAGCTGTATGGTGTTTGACACGCTGACCTGCGTCCATGAGTTCTGCTCTATTGCCCTTACCGTTATTGTCACATACGAGCCTGCTTCCTGCGACATAGGCATGCCCACATAACCCGGCGCGTAAGAGACAAAATACTGTCCCTGAGCCAGAGCTATTATTCCTGTTATCGGCGTGACTGTCGGCGTGGCAGTATATGTGCCGGTAGCAGTCCTTGTCATAGTGACAGTCGGCGTGGACGTGAATGTTATGGTAAATGTCATGGTAAATGTAGGCGTTGCAGTCAGCGTTATTGTTGGCGTAGATGTCAACGTTGCGGTAAAAGTCGGCGTAGCGGTTGCTGTGAATGTCGGCGTGAATGTCGGGGTTGAAGTCGGCGTGGCTGTGCGTGTAAAAGTCGGCGTCGCCGTGAAAGTCGGCGTAATTATTGATACAATTTGTGAGAATCCGGCAGGCGTAGTGCCCCTGGCGTCCGCAAGGCCGTTCATGTAAGAGCCGTAATACTTGTCGCCAAATGAAGATACTGCCTCAAATGTTATGATGTCAAAATTCGGGGCCGACGAGTTGTTCCAGCCTGAAGCGTAGGTTATTATTATTTCCGAGCCTGCCACCACTGCCGAAGCGCCGGAAATGGAACTTGAGGGGTTTGCCGCCGTAACCCCGGACTGTAGAATTATCCTTGCCTCATATATCGGCCCTATCCCCGCTGCCGCGAGGTGGTAATTGTAAATTACAGTATCCCCGGCAACCGCTGCGTTCGGCTGTATATAAGCGTATGCGGCAGGAGTGGATGTGGAAGTAAGCGTGACAGTCGGCGTAGCCGTAAATGTAGGCGTACCTGTAGGCGTGGCCGTGTATGTGGGCGAGCCTGTCGTAGTCACTGTAAATGTCGGTGTACCGGTTGAAGTATCTGTAAAAGTAGGCGTCACAGTGGACGTGAATGTGGGAGTAGCCGTGCATGTGGAAGTCACAGTTGCCGTAAAAGTCCGGGTTGACGTAAAGGTAGGTGTAACTATTGAAACATACTGCGAATGCGCCGGTGGCGTGCTACCCCTGATGTCAGGGTCCGCGTTAAGGTAGCTGCCGTAATACTTGTCACCGCTGTCAGATACAGCGGAAAAAGATATTACGTCATAATTCTGTCCGCTGGAAATGTTCCATCCCGAGGCGTAGCTCACTATTATATCGCCAGAAACGTAACTGACTGAAGCGCCCGCTATTGAGCTGTTTAATCCAGTGACTCCGGAAACACCGGGCGGCACCTGTATCCTTACTTCGTTTATCATTCCTATACCGTTAGCCATGACCCTGTAAAAATAGGACGACACGTCCCCGAGAACAGCCTGGTTCGGGACTATATACGCGTAAGCATACGGCGTAGGCGTAGATGTTTCCGTTATTGTGGAAGTAGGCGTACTTGTCGGCGTCCAGGGGAGCGTATTAGTGGGGGTCACCGTCTGAGTCACTGTCTCTGTGACAGTCTCTGTAACTGTCTTTGTAACCGTGTATGTCGGTGTCGCTGTTACTGTGAACGTCGGAGTATTTGTGACCGTAAACGTCGGGCTGGATATCACCACCACCTGCGAATAACCCGCAGGC
>CAYNMZ010000261.1:0-2030 GCA_964398505.1 uncultured Spirochaetia bacterium | reverse complement strand
GAGATACAGATAACTATTCCGAGTGCTTTCTCATCACCTCAAAAGACAGCTCCATTACCTGTATTCCCGGGTCGCCCTTGTTCACCGGCCCCGTCGCGACAGGTGCATGCCCTACGCTGACAGTTTGCGCTTTTTGCTGTATTTTGACAGCAGCACTGTGCATGGGAAAAGAATCATTATAGGCGCTTACAGCTACCGGGTTCCCGAGATTGCTGTCCTTTGCCGTTACGGAAGCCGCGGAAACAAGCGCTATTAAAAACGAGTCTTTTTGAGCGGGCGCAGCAGCTGTAAATCTTGCGGTGATTGTAACCGAATAGGCTCCTGCCGCGTTAAGCACAAGCGGCGGAGAAAAAACCGTTTCCACGGTCTCAGACGCTGTTGATACTGCAATATCAGCATATACTGCCACGGTATTATTAAAAGCATCCACCCTGAGCCGGCTTATCACGGAGTTTGCCGCCATCGTCGCGCCAAAACCGTCCTCAATCCTGAATTTCATGCTTTCAACGGACACAATTCCTCCGGACGTGTTGGCTAAATAAATCCTCATTGCCGCCACATTAGCCTGTCCTTCGTTGACCGCCGCGGGCATGGCATTTTCATGGCACACCTTCACATCAGATGCAGGGTCCACAAACGAAACAGCGCCCGACCTCATGGCAAATGAGTCTCCTGCCTGCGCCTGGACAGGCAAAGCAAGCCCGGAATTGGCGTCAATAGCGTTCACCATTGAAGGCGAATTAAGGTTAAGCTTTACGGCAGCAGCCGAAGGAGAAGCGGGAATCCTGATATAAACCTTCAGGACAGCTGATGCTGAAGGATTTATCAGCAGGCTTCCAAAATCAAGGTAAACCTGGGTGCCCGAGGACGGCATTGAAACCGACGAAAACACCGTATTGTTTGCCGCGTCAAGAACTGTTATTCCGGCCAGCGCAGTTGAAGGTATCATTGCGGCGCCGAGCGCGTCCTCAACTGTCAGGGTTATGCCGCGCAGTGATACAGACGCGCGGCCGGACGGGTCAGGATGAGTAAAAACTATATCCTCCGCGTAAACCCATTGCTGGCCCTTGGCCGCGTACGCGGGCATTTTATTTACATGGTTCACGCCCAGGTATGATACCGGAATTTGTATAGAAGACGCTGTGCTTGTCAGCGATAATGCCATTGCCGGACTTATGGCAAGACCGCTGCTTTCACTTATCGCGAGTATATCCGTCGTTTTTGAAAGGCTCATATAAAAAGACGCGCTCGCGGCATCAGCCCTGATGTCAGCCAGCACAGTCACTTCCCTGTATGAGTTCGCCGTAACAGTAAGGTTTTGTCCGAACGGAAGCCATACGGCGCCCGAAGACGCAGAAAATATTGCCGGGCCCGAGAACTGGCTGATGCCGTCAGATATCCTCATTCCGTCAAATAAGGCCGAAGCCGGCGCCGCGTCATTTGCCAGCGCTGTGATCGTTATGCCTTTTATTACGCAGGCCGAATAGGTCGTCACTGAATTTGGGTGCGTAAACTTAAGGACAAAAGGCCTTACATTGTCCTGGCCCTTTGTGACATTTGCCGGCATCAGCGTCACGTGCGAAACATTCACGGAGCTTACCGGCTGCGTAAGCACCGCCCTCTGCGTCGCGAACGGAAAAGCAAAGCCCGAAAGGCCTAGCACTGTATACCCGCCGCTCACGGCAATGTCGGCAGCCTGCGGCAGCCGCAGCCCGATATCGTATGTATTTATCGCCGCGTTCAGGCTTATATATACGTCAACTTCCTTTTCAACTCCCGCGGCAGGCACGGTTACCGGGGTTGTAAATGTTATATTGGCCGTGCCTGAGACAGGCATGGCCGAAGTGTCGGCATAAGTCGTTGTCGCGTCGCTTATTACTATCCTTGAGATATTGCCCGAGAAATTCACAGGCCCCGCGTGGTTCATGGCCTGCAGCCTTAAGGCAGTGACCTGCATGGATGAGGCAGAAAGCGTATTTACAAGCTTGAGCTTCATGGCCCTGATGTCAGACTGCCCCCTGTCCGCCTTT
>CAYNMZ010000260.1:0-2042 GCA_964398505.1 uncultured Spirochaetia bacterium | reverse complement strand
AACGTCAGCGCCCAGCTGGGACCAGTTTGGCGTGCCTACAATTATAACGGTATCCGGGTCCCTCTGCCTTATGCGCGGTATTATATCGTCAGCGTATGCCTTTATCTGCGACCACGATACGCCGTTTGGCTCATTGCAAATTTCATATAGGACATGAGGCTTTCCTTTGTGCTTATCAGCCATGTATTCCCAGAATGTCCTTGCAGCAGATATATTCTTGTTAGGATCACCGTCCGAGAGTATATGCCAGTCAATAATTATGTAAATGCCGGCGGCCGCGCAATAGTCAACGAGCGTGTCCACTTCGGTCCTAAACCTTGCCGGGTCAGAAAGATAGCCGTTTGACTCTACGTACATTGCGGCCCTGAAAATGTCGGCGCCTATAGTATTGGCCATGTAGTTTATCGCGCTTGAGCTTAAGCACCTCGCGTCAGACCCGTTTAAGCCGAACCATTGAAGCCCATGGCTGGATATCCCCTTTAACTGCACGGCATTACCGCAGGAATTTACCAGCTGAAGCCCGGAAACCCGCAGCTTGCCGTTGTCGGAAACAGGCGTAGCATTGAGGCGTGTAATTGAAAGCACAAGAAGTATTGCCATAAATGCTTTTTTAAACCCCATAACTTTGCCTCCTGTAAGCTGAATTCCAGTTATTGAGTTCACGTGAAACGTTTAAACAGGCGCTTAAAATTTTTATCTTATAATGACAAGCGCCTGCGTTCTTGCGCGTGCTTTTACACCTGAATTGCTTACCGCTTCTGCCGCATAATAATATGTTCCTGCAGCAAGCCCGTCAAATTCCCTTGCCTGTATCAAGGAACTGAACCTTCCTGCGCCAAAATATCCGGTCCATATTTTATTCCTGACCAGCCTGAAAGAGCTTGTATAAATTTTTATGCTGACTTCTTTGGCATCCTGCGTCAGCCAGCATACAAAGACAGCGTTTATCCCCCTGCCCGCCAGATAAGGATTAGGCCCCGTCGCAGGATTGGTAATCTCAAAGACCGTAGCCGTAGGTATCTGCGTTGGCGTATGCGTCGGCGTAGATGTCACGCTCGCCGGCATGGTAGCAGTCCGCGTAGCGGTCATCGTTTGAGTTTGTGTAAATGTTCCAGTTGCCGTAAATGTCCTGGTAGCAGTACCTGTGACAGTCGCCGTATCAGCAGGGGTCGGTGTAAAGGTCGCGGTCTGCGTCCTTGTAAATGAGCCGGTTTGCGTGACAGTCGGCGTCACAGTCATTGTCGGTATGGTTCCCGTCCAAGTCGCCGTTATGGTAGGTGTAACCGTCGGGCTGATAAACGGCGTTTCCGTAACCGTTCGCGTAAATGAAGGCGTCGCTGTATTTTCGGGAGTTGATGTGCGCGTAGCGGTTTCCGTCGGTGTCCGCGTGAACGTATTTACTGGCGTAAATGTTGACGTGGCGCTGTAATACGGCGTGGACGTCCGGCTCGGCGTAGAGGTATATGATGCTGTAATAGTCCTCGTATATGTCGCCGTCCATGTCATTGTTATGGTCGGCGTATCCGTAGACGTAGGTGGAGTCCCTGTCCATGTTATTGTAATTGACGGAGTAGCCGTAGGGCTCTGGTACACGGTATTTGTCCGGGTAAAAGTAGGTGTCGCGGTCCTTGTGTCCGTCCCTGTCGCTGTCCTTGTGTATGTAGCTGTCGGAGGCACAACAGTATTCGTACTTGTATATGTTGGCGTTGATGTCCTTGTGCCCGTGCCTGTCGCTGTCCTTGTGTATGTAGCTGTCGGAGGCACAACAGTATTCGTACTTGTATATGTTGGCGTTGATGTCCTTGTGCCCGTGCCTGTCGCTGTCCTTGTGAAAGTGGCCGTAGGCGGCACTGCAGTATTTGTACGCGTGTATGTCGGCGTCGCGGTCCTTGTGTTCGTTCCTGTCGCTGTCCTTGTGAAAGTGGCCGTAGGCGGCACTGCAGTATTTGTACGCGTGTATGTCGGCGTCGCGGTCCTTGTGTTCGTTCCTGTCGCTGTCCTTGTGAAAGTGGCCGTAGGCGGCACTGCAGTATTTGTACGCG
>CAYNMZ010000259.1:0-2106 GCA_964398505.1 uncultured Spirochaetia bacterium | reverse complement strand
CGCTTACCACAGGATAATGCCCGTAAACGCGAAAAGGGCGGGAAAAAAGGTCCTAAAGCTTTATGATATAGTCGGGCCGATATGCGAGAGTGGCGATTTTCTCGGCAAGGACAGGCACCTTCCTGAAATGCGGCAGGGCGACCTGATAGCCGTACGTACGGCCGGAGCTTATGGATTTGTAATGTCGTCAAATTACAATTCCAGGCCAAGGGCAGCAGAGGTTATGGTGGATGGAGACAAGCACAGGTTGATACGCGAAAGGGAAACGTGGGATGACCTGATAGCTAAGGAAAGATTATGATAACTGACTAGGTTTTAAAGATGGAAGTGAAGCGAAACTGGCGGTAAAACCGATTGGAACATACGAGCGTGCAAGGAGAATAAAATGAAAGCATTGAAGTTTACGAAGATGTCGGGCAACGGAAATGACTTCATCGTTATCGACAATTACAGCGGTAAAATACGTTTGTCTGAGAAACAGATTCAGGCATTGTGCGCTGCCAGGTTTTCTGTAGGCGCTGACGGCCTGATAATGCTGGAAAAGTCCCGGCCGCCCTATGACTTTTACATGAGGTTTTACAATAATGACGGAAGGGAAGCTGAAATGTGCGGCAACGGCGGAAGGTGCATAGCCAGGTTCGCTTACGTCAAGGGATATGCGTCGGCGAAAATGAGGTTTCTGGCAAAAGACGGGCCGCATGAGGCCCAAATACTGCCTTCAGGAACGGTCAACCTGAAAATGATTGATCCTGCGGGCATCAGGACCGGTGTTGTTGTCCCTGTTAGAGGGAAAAAATATACCGGCACATTCCTGAACACGGGCGTGCCACATTTTGTCGTCAGCGTAAAGGACGTCGGGCAGGTTGATGTTGAGGCGCTTGGCCGGGCGATCAGGTATCACCGTAAATTCGCTCCCAAGGGAACGAACGTAAACTTTATCAGCAAAAAGAACGGTATGATTCACATACGCACTTACGAGCGCGGTGTTGAATCTGAGACATATGCCTGCGGCACAGGCGCGACGGCGGCCGGAATCGCCTCATACTTGGCAGGATCGTCAAAACCGCCCGTGCGGCTCATGTCTAAAGGCGGCGCCCTGCGCGTGTCTTTTACGCACGGAAAATGCGCTTTTACCGATGTGTGGCTTCAGGGAAATGCCAGGATTGTATATGAGGGAGTAGTCAATAAGGAAGCTTATAAATATTGACGCCGGATGCCGGGCGGTGTAAAAAAAACCGTATCCGCTGACAATCACAAAACAGGAGGGCTAAAAATGTTTACAGGTTCATATGTGGCTATAGTGACACCGTTTAAAAGCGGCAAGATAGACGAGGAAGCGTACGCAAAGCTTATAGAAATGCACGCAAAGGCGGGTACGGACGGCATAGTGCCGGCAGGTACTACAGGCGAATCGCCGACGCTAACGCCCGGGGAACATGAAAGCCTTATAAGCCTTACGGTAAGACTTGTAAAAGGCAGGATGAAAGTCATGGCCGGCACGGGTTCAAACTCAACTGCCGAGGCAATTGAGTATACGCAGGCTGCCGAGAAAGCGGGCGCTGACGCCGCGCTGGTAGTGAATCCATACTACAACAAGCCGACGCAAAAGGGATTGTATGAACATTTCAAGGCTGTGGCAGGAGCGGTGAAGATCCCGGTTATAGTTTATAACATACAGGGAAGGACAGGGGTAAACGTGGCAACTTCAACCCTGGCAAGGCTGGTAAAAGACTGCCCAAATATCAGGGGTGTCAAGGAAGCCAGCGGAGATCTTTCACAGATGAGCGAAGTCATTGAAGCATGCGGCCCGGATTTTGACGTGCTTTCAGGCGATGACGCGCTGACCCTGCCACTGCTGTCTATCGGCGGCAAAGGGATAATATCCGTGGTTGCGAATATTATTCCAGCTGATGTGAAGGCCATGGTGGACTCTTTCATGAAAGGCGACTTACGGAAAGCCCGCGAACTCCACCATAAGATGTTCCCGCTGGTCAAGGCCATGTTCGTAGAAACCAACCCGATACCGATTAAAGCCGCGATGGCAATTATGGGTTTAATAAGCCCTGAAATAAGGTTGCCAATGACGCGGCCGGAAGAGGCAAGCAT
>CAYNMZ010000258.1:0-2122 GCA_964398505.1 uncultured Spirochaetia bacterium | reverse complement strand
GCGCTTTTTCCGAAAAAGGAAAAGGTCGCCGCGAAAACCGGCGCAGCCGTACAGGCGAAGAAAAATACACGAAAAAAGAAAAAAACTGCCGGCCTGCCCGGTGTTTACCTGACCTTGAACGCGGGCTCAATATACTACAAAACCCTCAATACCGGCAAAACCACTGCCAGCATAAGGTTTGTCAATTCAAAGCTGTACTCCGAGCTTGCCATGATGTGCTATGAAGGCGCAATAAACAGTTCAGCCGTAATGGACATAAACACCGAGGGCTACACTCTGACCGCCGATATCAGGGGCGTAAAGGTAAACAGCCTGATTGACGACGCGATATCCATAATTCCAAAGAAAAATCCGGAAAAGAAAAGCATACTTGACGACATAAAGAACAAGGTATACGGAAGCCTTTATATGGAGTCCAAATTTTGGGGCGCAACTTTCAGCGAGCCGGCTCTGACAATTGCCGGGGAAGGAAAATTCAATGTCAAGAACGGAAGGATAGCCGCTACAGACACAGGAAAGGACCTTTCGTCAAAATTCGGGATGACATTCCTGTCACAGGATATACCTTTTGATACAATGGCCGCGGATTTTAACATGCTAAAGGGAAAAATAAATGCAAGGGATTTTAAGGTCCTCAACGGCCCTAACGGAGAAAAAGGCATGCTTAAGATACGCGGCAACGGATATGTGACCGTTGACCGAAGCCTGGATTTCAAGCTTGAGACTGACATAAACCCGCATGAGGCAAGGCAGCTTGAGGAATATTTCGCAAGGAATTTGGGCATCAGGGACATAGGTTATGCTTATAACAGAGACGGCTGGATGCCTTTTGATATACGTATATATGGCAGCATGATTGATAAGAAATACGACCTTAACCAGAAAAGGATGATGGACAATATTGGCAGGAACCTCACGAACAAGGCCGTTCAGGAAGGCGCCAAATATTTGGAAGAAAAGGGCAAGGACATTATTAAAAACCTTTTTAAAAAATGAAAAATATCATTATTTCCTTAATAATCCTCATACTCGTCAATTCATGCGTTTCACCTGAAAAAAAGCCAGAAACGACAGGCGCAGATGAAGGCCGTGTCAAAGGCGCTTTTGAAATAGCGTGTGTCGGTGATATCATGCCAGGCAGGCGGATGGCCAAAGTAATAGAGGAAAAAGGGATTGACTATGTATTTGACAGCGTTAGGCCAATACTTAAACAATGCCCGGTTGTTTTCGGAAACCTGGAAACCCCGCTTGTTCATGAGGATATTGGAACACTGACAAAAAACGGAAGGAAACAGGTTTACCTTTACGCCGAGGAAATCGCTGCTGACGGACTTAAAAGCGCGGGTTTCAATGTGCTCTCCCTTGCCAATAATCATGTCCTTGATTACGGGCAAAAGGGAATCATTCAGACCATGGAAATACTTGAAAAGCGCGGAATTAAATGGCAGGGCATCAGAAAAGGCGCGCTCTTTATCGCAAATGAACCTGCAATTATTGAGGTTGAAGGGACCAAAGTGGGTTTCCTCTGCTACTCCGAGGTATCGCACTGGAAGCACAGCCCTACAGTAAGCAGATGGGGAACAAACCCCTGCATATTCAAAGAAATAAAAAGGGACATAAAAAACGCGAGGCCAAAGTGCGACATACTGATAGTCTACCTGCACTGGGGCAAGGAAAACAGGAAAGTACAGAAGTTCCAGTATGTGAACGCGAAAAAGGTCATGAATTTCGGCGCTGACGCGGTAATTGGTTCGCACACACACCTGTTCCAGGACGTGGAGCTTTATGATAACAGGTTCGTGTTCTATGGAATGGGCAACTTTGTTTTTGACATGGAAAAGGAAAGGACAAAAAACAGCGGAATAGTGAAGTTCAGGGTTGAGAACAAGAAGATAACCGGAGCGTCAATTGTTCCTGTTTATCTTGAGGATTACAGGCCTGTCGTCATAAGCGATTATACGAAAAAAGCAGAGTTCATTTCAGGGCTTCAGCTGATAAACCTTGAACCTGAGGATTTGATGTAGAAAAGCGGGTATATAATAATTGCGCGCTCGCTCGTTTCAAGTACTACAGGGCCTTATATATGATAATGGCGAGGCTTTCGCCTCGCCTATATTTTGGT
>CAYNMZ010000257.1:0-2159 GCA_964398505.1 uncultured Spirochaetia bacterium | reverse complement strand
CCATGGCATAGAGCGGAAAAAAATACGGCGCCAGGGATATCAGGAAATTGGTCTTTGACACCTTCACCCTGCCGCCCTTTGTGGATATGGTCATATCATCGGCCCTGCCGCCGAACGGAAGCGCCCACAACGCATGTGTAAGCTCATGCGCCATAACATGCATAAATACCGGCTTATAAAGCAGGAAATGCACCAGGATGTACGCGGCGAACCCGGCGGCAAAGGAAAGCTCCTCCCTGTTCCTTATGGAAAAACCGGACATCATCCTTCCGAATTCAACGGTGGCTGATACGGCCAGTATTCCGGCTATCACGGAGAGCATTATGAAGATTGACTTCTTTATCACATTCACCTTCACGGATTATTTAAGGCTTATGTTCCATAATTTGCAATTGCCAGTAGCCGAAGATTACGCCTGGTCCTTCAGGGCCGACAGCCTCTCATTGACTTCCTCAAGCCTTTTTTTCGCGCTTAAATGGTTGGGGTCAAGCTTTATCACCGAAAGCAGTTTTTCCCGCGCTTCCTTAAGCCTGCTTTCCCCGTAAAGGTCCATGGCTTCCCTGTATTTTTTCGCTGTTTCTTCCTCAATCATGGGTTTTACGTCGCGCAGGAACTTCAAGGCGAACTCGTTTGACGGGTCTATGCCGAGTATCCTGTTTATGCTGTCCATCGTGTCGTCTATGCGGCGTTCCCTGTAGGCCGAGTCCGTCCTTTCCATGAGCTCCTCGAGCCTCTGCTTTAGGATTTCCTTTACCTTTTCTATGTAGTCTTTCAGCCTCTTTTCAAGGGGCTTTTTCTCAAGCGCCTTTTTCCACTCACGCACACAGCTTATGTAGTCTTCCTTGTACAGATACTCAATACCCTTCTGGAACGCCTCTGCCATGATGGCAGAATCCACGTCTTCCCCGCCGAACTCCTGCTTCATCAGTTTGTCAAATATGGCCTTGACGTTAACATTTGCTTCCTCGTTTGCCGGATCAGCCAAAAGCGCACGCTTGTAAAGCAGGAGGCTCTCCAGGTCATTGCCCTTTTGCGCCTCGCCAGCTGCTTTCGCGAGAATGGCCTCAATTTCCTTCCTGAACTTTATTTCCTTCTGTTTTTCTTTCGCGCCGTCTATATACGCCTTCGCCTGTTTGTTGGCCGGGTCAAGCTTAATCGCCTCTTCCCATTTGGCTATTGCCGAGTCTATCTCACCCTTCTTGTAAATTTCAAGGCCTTCCGCAAGTATCCTGGGCAGGCTGCCCGCTATTTCAAGCTTTTCCTCGGCGCTCTTTATATACGCCTTTAACTGGACATTGTTCGGGTCAATGTTCAAGCCTTCCTGCCACTTGACTATCGCGCCCCTTATATTGCCCTTTTTATATATATTGAGTCCCTCTGTCAGTATGTTCTTTATGCCTGCCGAGTATTCCTCTGCCGCTATGGCCCTTTTTACGCTCTCAAGAATCTCGTTTATCTCCTCGTTATCAGGATATTTTTCAGCCAGTTTCATCAGCGCGTCATACGCTTCCTTGTGCTTCTTCTCGTTAACAAGCTGTTTAACTTTGCTCAACTCGGCGTTAAACGCCTTTTTTCCCTGCTCCTTCATCATGCTGTCCATTATTGACTGGGCAGACGACCTGCTTGACGTTATCCCCTTCATTGCAAGGTCGATTTCCTGCTGGGAAGTCGCGTTCCGTTTTGCCTCGTCAAGAGTGATTAGCCCCCGCTTATAAAGGCTTATCAAAGACTGGTCAAATGTCTGCATGCCGTTCTGAGCGCCGTCTTTTATCAGGTCCTTTATCATCCCGAGCTTTCCTTCCTCAAGGTAGCCCCTGACCGTAGGCGTCACCACCATTATCTCGGTCGCGGGAACCATGCCTGCTCCGTCGGATTTCCTTATCAGCCTCATTGACACAATCGCGCGAAGCGCGCCTGCCAGCTGTATCCGCGCCTGGTTCTGCTGATCCTTTGGGTAAAAGTCAAGTATCCTGGTAATTGCCTGTATGGTGTCCATGGTGTGAAGAGTGGAGAAAACCATATGACCCGTCTCTGCCGCTGAAAGGGCGGTATTTACGGTGATGGCGTCCCTCATCTCGCCAATAAGTATGACGTCAGGGTCCTGCCTTAGGACATACTTAAGGGCAGTATTGAAGCTTTCCGTGTCCAGCCCGACTTCG
>CAYNMZ010000256.1:0-2205 GCA_964398505.1 uncultured Spirochaetia bacterium | reverse complement strand
GAGATAGTTTTGATAAAGGATGTAACGCCTATTCCTCATAACGGTTGCAGGCCACCTAAGAAAAGAAGGGTTTAACAGAGTTTAAATGAAAGGCCTGGCGGTTTAATAACGCGGCAGCCGGCAGGCCGGATAAAAGCAAATACAAACCAGGAGGTAATGAATTGGCAAGACATACTGAAGCGCTTTGCAGGCTTTGCAGAAGGGAAGGAATGAAGTTGTTTTTAAAGGGCGACAGGTGTGTTACTGAAAAATGCGCGTTTTCAAGGCGTCCTTACATACCGGGAATGCACCATGAGGCCCAGCGTAAAAAAATATCTGAATACGGCAGACAGCTTCGCGAAAAACAGAAAGTAAAAAGGATATACGGAGTACTTGAACGCCAGTTTAGGCGGTACTTTGAGGAAGCCAACAGGCGTCCGGGAGGCACGGGCGAAAACCTATTAAAGATACTTGAAACCAGGCTGGATAATGTTATTCATCGCTCCGGTTTTACGACATCCCGCAGGGAGGCCAGGAAACTGGTTGCTCACGGACATGCCAGGATAAACGGCAAAAAGGTTGATATACCTTCTTATGAGGTTAAGGCGGGCGATAAAATATCACTTTCTGAAAAGGCTCTTAATCTTGAATCTGTGAAAAAGTCCATTTCAGAGGCGTTCAAGAAAAGGACTGTCCCCACGTGGATTGAGATGAATTTTGAAAAAAGGGAGGCGGCAATAAAGAACGCGCCTGCAAGGACGGACATCACCATACCCGTTCAGGAACAGCTCATTGTAGAGCTGTATTCTAAATAAGGAAAGGGGTCATATAATTATGAAATGGAAGAACCTACAGAAGCCCAAGAAACTTGAGAAAGAGGAACTTGGCGAAAAGTTCGGAAGGTTTATATCTGAACCGTTTGAGCGGGGTTACGCGGTTGCCATAGGAAATGCCTTAAGGCGTATACTTCTTTCCTCCATACCTGGAAACGCGATAACATCAGTGAAGATAGAAGGTGTTCAACATGAGTTCCAGAATATACCTGGCGTAATGGAAGATGTTTCAGAGATAATTCTGAACTTGAAACAGGTAAAACTGGTGCTTGAAGGCGATGCGGCAAAAAAAATATATCTTGAGGCATCCGGCGAACGCGAAGTGACGGCCGCTGATATAAAGGCAGATTCCGATATAAAAGTCCTAAACCCCGAGCTTCATATAGCAACACTTACCAGCAGGGACGCCAAGATAGTAATGGAAATGGAAGTGGATTCGGGACGTGGATATGTCACGGCTGACAAGAATAAAAGGGCTGACATGCCACTTGGGACAATTCCTATTGACTCAATTTTTACGCCTGTTACGAATGTGAAACTTGAGGTGGAAAATACAAGGGTTGGCCAGATTACAGATTATGACAAGCTTATACTTGAGATAGGTACTGACGGGCGAGTGACACCGGAAACAGCGCTTACTCAGGCTGCCCTTATATTGCGCGAATACCTTAATATCTTTATCACGCAGGAAGGCGAGATAGAAATTAAGGAAGACAAGATAGACGAGGAAAAGGAAAAGCTTAAGGCCATGCTAAGCAAAAGTGTGGAGGAACTGGAGCTGTCCGTGCGATCGTCAAACTGCCTGAAAAACGCCAATATTAAGAGCATTGCCGACCTTGTGACAAAATCGGAGGTTGACATGTTAAAGTACAGGAATTTCGGCAGGAAGTCGCTCAATGAAATTAAAGAGGTTCTCTCTGAAATGGGTATGGGCCTTGGAATGAAGATTGACAAGGAAGTCCTCAAGGAAATAAAAAAATCGGGCAAGAAATAAGCAGTTTTTAACTATGAAGTTAAATTAAAAGGAGCATGTAATGAGACACGGGAAAAGTGGTAAAAAGTTCGGAAGGGACAAGGCAGGCAGGAAATCGCTGATGCGCAACCTTGCCAAGCAGCTTTTCATATACGGCAGGATAGTGACAACCGTAGAAAAGGGTAAATATCTAAGGACAATAGTGGAGCCCATTATTACAAGGGCAAAGAGAGGCACGCTTAATGACGTAAGGGAAGTCGCGAAATATATAGACCACAAAGATATATTGAAAAAGATTTTTAAGGAAGTGGCGCCCCTTTTTAAAGACAGAAATGGCGGTTATACCAGGGTTATCAGGATAGGCAACAGACCCGGGGATAATGCCGAAAAGGCCATTGTAGAGCTAATCGGTTGTGAGTC
>CAYNMZ010000255.1:0-2208 GCA_964398505.1 uncultured Spirochaetia bacterium | reverse complement strand
CAAGCTTTGCCGCAGCAGCCGCGGTCCCGCCTGTGGCAAGCAGGTCGTCTATGACCAGCACCCTGTCGCCCTTATTTAGCGCGTCCCTGTGTATCTCAAGGCTGTCCTTGCCGTATTCAAGGTCGTATTCCACCTTGTAGGTTTCTCGCGGCAGTTTGCCGGGTTTTCTCGCAGGAATGAAAGGGACGCCAAGCTTGTAAGCGAGCGGCGCCCCGAATATGTAGCCGCGCGACTCTATGGCCACGATCGCGTCCGGCTTTTTCGCGGAATATTTCTTATGCAGGTAATTTATAAGCGCCTTGAACGTCTTCTTGTCCTTAAAAATGCCGGTAATGTCCTTGAACACTATTCCCTTTTTGGGAAAGTCAACCACGTCAACGATTGCCTTTTTCAGCAGTTTTTCCATCTCAGCCTCCTTATTATCGGCCTTCACGGCCGTGCATTGATTATAATTCTTAACTGATAATAATCAGTTGTCCTCTCAGTTATTATCGGCGTTCTTAAGAAGATATTTCAGCTTCTTTATCGCTATTAGTTCTATCTGCCTTATACGCTCCCTGGTGAGCTTAAGCTTGTCGCCTATTTCCTCCAGCGTAAGTATGCGCTCATTGTCAAGCCCGAACCTGTTTATTATGACCTGCTGCTCGTTTGGCTTGAGCCGCTGGACCAGTTTCATCATCTTTTCCTTCCTGTCCTTCTCAAAGAAAACCTCGTCCGACTTTTCCGAGGAAGTGTCCTCTATCGTGTCCTTCAATGTCCTGCCCGAGTCCGAGTCCTCTGTCTCATATTCAAGGTCTATGGACTTGGGCGCCTTTATGATGTTAAGTATCTCATTGAGCTTTTCCGGCTCTATCTTCAGTTTCTTCGCTACGCCGTCCTTATCAGGGTACTTGCCGCTGTCCTTTAGCTCCTTTTCTATGAGCTTTAAGTACTTGTGATAAATGTCAAGGATATGGACGGGAATCCTTATGGTGTTTTTCTGGTTGGCAATAGCGCGGTTTATGGATTGCTTTATCCACCACGTGGCGTAAGTGGAGAACCTGAAACCCAGGGACGGCTTGAATTTGTCAAGCGCCTTCATAAGCCCGATATTGCCCTCCTCAATCAGGTCAACAAGCGGAACTCCGAAATATTCATAACGCTTGGCTATCTTCACGACAAGCTTTAGGTTGGCCCGTATCAGTCTCTCCCTCGCCTTGCCATCGCCTTTTTGTGCCTTTTTTATAATATCTTTTTCTTCCTTTTCAGTCAGTACCTTTTCGCCGCGTATCTGGTCAAAATACAGGAAAAGCGAGTTCTTATACCCGCCCTTGACCTCGTCCGATGCCTTTATATCTTCCTCATCCTCAGCTTCTTTCTCTATTTCGGAAAGGTCCGGCTCAGCGTCCTCTTCGGATTCGGGCTCAACGGCCTCGGTCTCAGGCACTTCCTGCGGTTTTTCTCCTGTCTTTTTCACCTTTTTTACGGGCTTTTTCTTTTTCTTGGCCTTCATTTTCCCCCCGGTCAGTAAAAGCGTATTGTAAAATCCCCGTATTTTTCCGCGCCGTAAATTTCCTCTTGCTGAATCCCGTCCACGCGGAAAGCCATGTCAGTCCTCGTGATTTCCGAAACAAACCTCTCAATTGCGTCCGCGGGCCCGAAAACCTCTATTTCCACGTCACGCGTTTCCAGGTTTTTCACGTATCCCTTAAGCCCCAGTTCCCTCGCCGCTGACGCGCAATGGTACCTGTAGCCTACTCCCTGAACCCTGCCCGACACCAGCAACCTTAAGCCCTTTTCCATTTGCCTACTGCGCGTAAGTTATGCCGAATATGAAGTTGTCCTTGAGAAAGGCGCCAAGAGAGCCCGCGTTAGCCGCCTTTTCAAGGCCTGAAAGAAACAGGTCCACGCTGATGTTTGAGTTCAGGCTTATCTTAAATCCCGCGTTGAAAGAACCGGTGTCGTATTCCGCTATGGCAAGGACCGTGTCGCCTATCACCTTTGATATGTCTGCCATCAGTATCGTCTCCCTGTGGTAACCCGTAAAATACACCTTTACTCCCACGGAAAAGGCCATGTCATCTATGGTCTTTGAGACAACGGCATAGCCCGAAAAATCCCTGTTGCTTATGCTTTCAAAAAGGTTTACTGGAAGCTTTTCTATGCCCGCCGCAGCCGCCAGGAAGAAATCCTCCTCCCGCAGCAGGACAGCTTTCGCGTTTATTGAAG
>CAYNMZ010000254.1:0-2218 GCA_964398505.1 uncultured Spirochaetia bacterium | reverse complement strand
TTACCAAGGATTTTTAGCTTTGCCAAGTGTATACGATGTCTATCCTTATTCCCATAAAGATAAAGGAAAAATCATTGACTTGCAAAAAAAATTACATTATAATTAAAGTATAAATGAGGGAAATGAAAGGAGTTTATATGAAAAAAACAGGCCTTTATTATTTCGTAATTGCCTCAGTCCTGATAATCATAAGTCTTATAAGCTTAAACCACGGAAAAGCGGGTATACAGCGCTTGTTTGGCTATACAGCTGCCTGTGACAGCCAGTTTGGGCCCCAAATGGTAAGCGGTATGGAAGGCGGGAGCGTCACATGCTCAACAGTTGGGCCGCCAACCGACGCTTATAATGACATACTGGCATGGGTTCCTGGCGGTGTTTTCTTTGCGCCTCCTGTGGTTGACCCTATGGTACAGAGCGCCACAATACCGGATGTCAGCAGCCCAACAGCAGGCGCGGCAGGGCCGGGTTATATGAGGGTTAAATGGAAAAGCGCGAACCAGTTTGTGACGTTCCCGGGGACCATGTTTGAGAACCAGGGCACATGCCCGGGCGGGGTCAGGGACTGGTCGTGTTATGACTATATTGGATACAATGTATACTTGAACTGGACCATTAACCAGAAATTTGAGCTTGTGCCACACACCATATCCTTTTATGACGGCAGTTTTTCTGTCACGACGACAGCGAATCCCGTAAACGTCAACTGGGATACTGACGGTGTATGGAAACAGCATGTGACAGTTTCGTTGAAATGGTTGGCCAATCAATACAATGTGGCGACACAGCAGTATTTTAATGTCGCCAATATAGTCAGCGTGTCAATCGGAGCGCCCCAGGGCATAGATTACTCAACTTATGACGTGTACAGCGGCCTTGTGCCGGGAAATGACGACACTATGGTGGCCTATTATGACTCGTTAAAGCTAGGCAACGGCTTAAATGAATATCCTGCGCCAAACCAGTACGCGCCGGCAAGCGTTACAATACAGTCGGTTAATGTAGGCGCGCTTCACGGCTCTTTTGTGAGATGGGACCCGCTTCCAATAGGCTCGTATGTGAACAATATTACTCCTACTGCGTATGAAATTTACCGTTCCGTGACGTATACGGCAAACGGATACGTGTACGCCGGAAAGGTCACGGTGCAGGACATTTACGCGCCTCTCGGCATGACTGACACTGCGTGCGAGGGTGGGGATGTTTTCTGCTATAAGATACTCCCCGGGATTTACGGGCCAAGCCAGGCGACTTTTACAGCTCAGGCAAATACAGTCAATGCCTCATATCATGAGGACCTTTTGGCAAATGTGACGCCGATATGCGGCTGGGTTGACGCGATACCACCGACACCGACCGTGACGCCTACTTACGACCCGAGCGCTCCTGTAGGAACGCCTACTTCAACCAGGACTTCAACCCCGACAGTTACGCCAACTGTCAATAATGACATAAGTCAGGCTCATGTTTACCCTAACCCTTTTAACCCCAACGCTGGCAGCGGTAAATTCTATGTGAATAACGTTATGGACGGGACAAAAGTATTTATTTACTCAATGGACGGATCTCTTGTAAAGGACGGGGAAGTTACAGGAACTTACGGCACTTTTGTTTGGGACGGCAAGAATAAAAACGGATCAAAAGTTGTTTCAGGGCTTTATTATATCGTGCTTCAGGACAATGAAGGGAAAAATGAAGTGAAAAGGCTGATAATCTGCTACAAGTGCGACCCTGTTTACAAGCCGTAAACAAGTAAAACAAAGCTTAAGGAGATATTATGACTAAAAAAGCGGCAATAGCGTTTATAATCCTGCTGTCTTTTTCCTGCGTTTACGCTGCCGAATACGGCGGTGTCACCGCGTCACCTTACTTAAACCTCGGCGTAGGCGCCAGGCCTTCGGGCATGGGCGAGGCGTATACTGCAGTGGTGGACAATGTTGACGCTGCCTGGTGGAACCCGGGCTCGCTGGTACAGGTGCAAAACCCGCAGTTCTCGCTCATGCACAACCAGAACTTCGGCGGCACTTCATATGAATACCTGGCCATAGGATTTCCCGCGGAACAGCTTGGCCTGGATATCTGGGGCACAATAGGCATCACGGCTCTTCTTGTGAGGGTTGAAGACGTGACGCAGACAAAGGAAACAGGGCTTGACGGAATCTGGGGGCAGTATTCATACGAGCAGGAATTAAGGAACGAGACATACGGCGCGGGCGGCACG
>CAYNMZ010000253.1:0-2222 GCA_964398505.1 uncultured Spirochaetia bacterium | reverse complement strand
AGTATGAAATCCGGGGACAAAACAAGCGCTCTGGCAATTTCCACACGCCTTCTTTCCCCTCCGGAAAGAGTGTATGCCTTTTGCTTCCTTAAGTGCCCTATCCCGAATTCATCAAGGAGTTTCTCCAGCTTTTTTTTCTGTGCGTCTTTTGGCAATCCAGTAAATTCAAGCACCGAAAGCAAATTTTCCTCAACAGTGAGCCGCCTGAATATTGACGGTTCCTGGGAAAGGTATGAAATGCCCATTCTTGCACGCGCGTACATCGGGACCCCGGTTATATTCTTCTTTTCCCTGCCATCACAGATGAATATATCTCCCATGTCCGGCTGTATGACACCGAGTATCATATAAAAAGTGGTAGTCTTGCCCGCTCCGTTAGGCCCAAGAAGGCCGACAATCTCGCCCTGACCGACCTCTATTGAAACGTCGTTTACCGCGCGCTTTTTATTGTATATTTTTACCAGATGCCCTGTCTTTATCTGTTTCAAGCTTCACTTCCTCCTCTGTCTTTTTCAGGTCCCCGTAAAACAGCCTTGACCATATGTCCCTTTCCATTTTCATTGTTTTTTTAAGGGTGTCAATGGTTATTTTGGACGCCACAAAGCCGCTGCCGGCCTTCTTTACCGCGGGCCTTCCCGTCATCTCCATTACCGAATTGTCATTGTCATAAACCAGCCTGTCGCCGAAGGCGGTTATGTCCTTATAAACCACTTTTACCTTTTTCCTTTCCTTTTTTGCCTCAAGCCTGCCCGTCTCGGTATCAAAATCCATCTTGTCCGACCACATCGTTATCGTATTTCCATTGTCAAGGTATTTTTCCGTCCTTACGTTCCCACTTGCAGAGACACTTTTCATCCTTTCACCGTAAATCACCGTATCACAGTAAAGGCGTGTTTTCTGTTCCTTGAAATAGGCCCTGACGTTACCTGAAGCCTCGGCATTGTCCTTGTAATTCTTGCTTGACAGCCTGTCGCATTTCATCGTAAAACCCTGTGAGGCAAGTATTACGTTGCCGCTGAAAACAGTTATTGATGTTTCTTTGTTAAAAGAAAGCTTGTCTGACGCCACTTCCAGTTCCCTGATCCTGAACCTTTTTTCACGTTTTTTTTCAGCGGTCCCTTCTGGCGCATAAACTTTTGCCTGCCGCGTGTCACCTGTATATGTTACCGGTCCGGGTTTTGCGCTTTGTGTTAAGGGCTCCGCTTGTGTTTTTAAGGGTTCCGCCGGCATGAATTTTCTGTCCGTTTCATCCATAATTTTTCCCTCAGCCTTCCTAACCTTTTCGGAAACGCTTTCAAAGTATACTTTTCCCGGTTTAACCCCGCCTGGCCGGGCGCATGAAAACATCAACGAAGCAAACAAAACAACAGCGGCGGCGCGTTTACTCATCAAGGATGTCCTTTGCCTTTAACTTTACGCGGGAATGTATTTTTAAATTTCTCATGTGCAGATCGGATTCAAACCCCCTCCCTTTCAGGACTGTATTGTCCTTGTAAACCGTAACATCACCGTTCCCGTAAGCGGTCTTTTTAACGTCATCCCAGAACAGGCTGTCTGTAGCCAATTCCATTCCGTTGTCAGCTTTTACCCTCACATTGCCTGAGGCTTCCAGGAAATAAGTATCAGTATTTATCACCGCCCTGTCTCCGGTCATAATGGAATATTTGCCGTTTTCGTCAAAAACCTTCATTTTGAAGTTTTGGATATAAGTTTTTTTCTTCATCTCAAAAATCTGAGCCCCGGTTGCTTCAAGTTCCCATTTCGCCCCCGGCCCATCCGAAGACTTTAGCCTGAATTCCTGTATGACAAAATTCGGGACATCCTCGGCCTTTTCCCCCACAGGCAGGCGCGGCTTGGGGTTCTCATCAGCGCAAGCCGATAAAAAAAGCGCTATAACGGCCACTATTGCAAAAAACCATTTTATTTTTACCATACTGCCTCCTTATTACGCGGCAAAAATCAGCCGGGCCTTTCCCGAATTTTCAGTTTTCAGCATATTCCCTTAAGCGTAAAACCGATTTCCATCTTTCATGGATCCATGCCCACTGCGAAGGTTCTTCCAATATCCGCCTGCTTATGTCGTCATTATACATTTTCGCTATTTCTTCTTCCTGTATGCCTTGCCGTATCTCATAAGGTTTGTTTATCATAATTTCATAATACCCGTCAGGCCGCCTTGATATAAAAACGGTCATTATGGCCGCGCCATATTTGACGGCCAG
>CAYNMZ010000252.1:0-2297 GCA_964398505.1 uncultured Spirochaetia bacterium | reverse complement strand
AATACAAGGCTGGAACCCCTTTTACTTAAATTACACACAAAAGCATACAACAACGGAAGCATCCGGTTACAGAGAAAAAAGCCTTTTTATGGTATAATTTTCGTATGAAAAAAATAAACAAACATATAGCCGTATGCGTCTTGCTTATGGCAGCGTGGTTTGTATGCGTGACGCGGATGTCTTCCTCATATATGGCGGATGACAGCCCTGAAACCATAATGTGTTTTTACACACTGGGTATACAGCATCCTCCCGGATACGCGCTGAACACACTGCTCGGGAAGATATTCCTTTTTATCCCAACGGGAAGCGTGATGTTCCGCGCCGGTTTGATGGCGTCCTTTTTCAACATATTTACCGCTGTCCTTGTTTTTCTGATCGCCGTTAAGATTTTTTCGGGGCCCGCAAAGAAAGAAAACGATGTTTTCATGCCTTTGCTGGCATCGGTGATGTACTTTTTTTGCGGAGATGTTTTCCTTCACGGTTTGTCGGCAAAGGGGAGCGTCTATGCGCTCCATGCGTTCATTGTCGCCGCCATAGTTCTTTCACTTTATAATTCTGAAAGGGGGCCAAGATATCTTTACATTGCCGCTTTTCTGTACGGATTGTCAATGGGAAATCACTGGCAGAGTTCCGCTGCCTTTCTGCCGGCTTTAATGATAGCCGGCTACCCGCACAGGAGAATGCTGGGTGTAAAAAGGATAACAGCTATGTCGTTTTTTTTCCTTTCGGGAGTTTCGGTACTGCTTTTCATACCACTGCGCAGCGCGGCCGAACCGGTGATTTACTGGGGCCCCGTAAATTCCCTTGCCGGATTATTCAGTTTTGTCGGCAGAGAGCAATACGCATACATCGAACAAAGCCATACGGCCGCTGATTCACTGCGTTTCGTCAGCTATTATATAAGGCATATACTTCCCGGTCAGTGGCCGTTTTTACTGGCTTTTGCCATGCTGCCGGGAGCTGTATTGATGGTACTTAAAAAGGGAGTTCATGGTATCGTAGCCATTGCGGCCATAACAGGTGTTCTGCTGGCGATAGCCCTAAAAGTAGTTATAGAACCGGGGCGTATATGGATAACCAGGCCGTACCTGGTTTTTTCATATATCTTTGTTTCTATCCTGGCCGCATATTTTTTCAAGTGCGTCATTGAACCTATAAAACCGGAGATGCCGCGCCGGGCTGCGGCAGCCGTGCTGACGACTTCATTTGCCTGCTTTTTAACGTTCGCCGCCCCGGATTACTCGAAGTATTTTCTGGCATATGACTATGCGAGAAACTTGAAACTTACATTGCCGGATGAATGCGTATATTTTGCCGAAGGCGACCTGAATATAAACAGTGCGCTTTACCTTGACGTCATGGAAAATAAAAAAGTGAACCTGGTGGTTTCTGTGCTCCTGGAACAATACTGGTACAGGGAGAAACTTGCCAAAAATCCCGCGATAACGGTAACACGGAAAAATAACGATTATTATTCTGATTTAAACGCCATGCTTTATGCGAACGCCGGCCGAAGGGTGTTCTATTCAAACGCGTATAAAAAAGGCACGATCCCGTACCCGCTCGAGATTAGAGGCATAACGCACGAAGTGATGGTAAATGGGGATGGAGCAGGTAACAAAGACCCATATAAGTATTTTACGCTGTACTCGTTGAGGGGAAATTTCGCTGCCGGAATAAAATATGATGACGCTACGAGGGTATTCCTTACGGAGAGTTACGGCAAGGGTCTTGTGAAGCTGGCAAAGGAATCTGAGGCCGGGTATGACAGTGAAAAAGCGCTGTTTTATTACGAACGGGCATTTTTATTTTATGAGGACGCGAATCTCGCCGAAATGATCGGTATCATGCACCAAAGAAAAGGCGATTTCCGTAAAGCCGATGATTATTTTAAAAAAAGCAAGGCTTTACGTGACGGTAATATTTAATTGCGGCACCAGTACCGTACCTTGACTCATGAAATTGTCGGGATAAAACATAAAAAAGATAAAGGGCTGTTGCGATTTATGGATGAATAGCGTGGCCTGGTGACGAAAAACAGGTCCAATCCTGCCCCTGCCTGCGTGACGTCGGCAAATTAGCGGGTGATTTGTGTGGTGCTGTTGTGTGATGCTTGATTTGCCGGGAAATTATACTATTATTAAAGTATGAAAATAAGGGAGGCGTAGAATGAATGACAGAAAGCCCGCATTGGCTTTACTTCTATTACTGTTTTTGCTCAACTGCTGCACGGTGCATAAATCGCCTGCTGCCGTAAAGCTTGAAGATTCTGTTATCCCGCTTGCTGACTGCGA
>CAYNMZ010000251.1:0-2298 GCA_964398505.1 uncultured Spirochaetia bacterium | reverse complement strand
TAAAGAGCGTAGTATATATGCCTTTTTACGCGCAAAAGAAACTGCTTGGAGCGATATTCATTTCAAGCACAAAGGAAGGCATTTTCAGCGAGGCGCATATAGAGAGCCTGAAAATACTCTCCAACCAGATAGCCATAACAATGGAAAAGGTGCACCTTTACGAGGAGGTGCAGCAGATGTCCGTGACAGACAGCCTGACGGGGCTTACGGTACACAGGCATTTCCAGGAAAAACTGGAAATGGAGCTTAAAAGGACCTCCCGTTACGGCGGAAGGCTTTCGCTTGTGATGGCGGACATCGACTTTTTCAAGAAAATAAACGACACTTACGGCCATCTTGCGGGCGATTTTATACTCAAGACGATAGCCCTGATACTCAAGAACCATACGGCGCAGGCGGATATAGTGGCAAGGTATGGAGGAGAGGAATTTGTGATAGTGTTCCCGGACACGGATAAAGATGCGGCTCATATGAAAGCTGTCCGCATACGCAAGGATGTGGAATCTTATAAATTTGTTTTTAACGGGCAGCAGATAAAGGTCACCATGAGCATGGGCGTGGCTTCATATCCTTTTGACGCGGCTTTAAGGCGGGACCTTATAGAAAAAGCGGATAAGGCGCTTTACAAGGCAAAGGAAGAAGGCAGGAACAGGGTTATAAAAGCGGGTTAGAAGACAAGAGGACGGGAAACTGCGAATGATGCGGCTTATATTTCTGAGACAGTGAAATCCGCGGCATGATAATATCCGGAGCGTAAAATGGACAGGACAGAAGAACAGGCAGTAATTGAGAGGGCGAGAAAGGACCCAAAGGCTTTTGAACCCATATTTGACAAATATTACAGCGCCATTTTCAGGTATGCCATGCACAGGACAGGCAACGCGGCTGTCGCCGGCGACATAGCGGCTGAGACATTTTTCAAGGCGCTGAACAAGCTGCACACCTACAGGGTTACGGCCGCGCCTTTTTCTTCATGGCTTTACAGGATTGCCAGCAATGAAGCCAGCTATTATTTCAGGCGCAGGAAGTATGAACCTGCCTCTTACGACGCGGCGATAGAGGAAGGCGGGTTGCCTGAGCCGGTTTCAAGGGCGGATGTGGAAAAGGAATACATGGAGGCACAGGAAGCGGCTGACAGGAACAGGGATTTTTTGAAAGCGAAAGAATTAATATCAAAACTTCCGTTATTATACCAGGAAGTCCTGGTTTTAAGATTCCTTGAGGACAAGAAAATATGCGAAATCGCGGAAATACTGGGCAAAAGGGAAGGCACTATAAAATCCCTGATTTCCAGGGGCGTTGAAAAGCTCCGAAAGGGCTTTAAGCCGTAAAATGCAACGTTTTTTAGGCCTGAGCATTATAATATGTGAAAGGCGGTAGTGTATATGGACGAAAAAGAGATAATAAGGATGCTGGAAGAGGCAAGGTTGCCTGAGTTTAAGGTTTCAGCGGCAAGGGAACAGGCAAAAAAAGCCCTTTTTTCAGCTGCAAAAAAAAGAAGCAAGTCGCCTTCGTGGAAGCTTGTGACGGCGCTGGCCGGAATGTTCGCGCTGGCTGTCACGACATATTATATGATAGACACCATGGACGAAGGGAACAAGTTCAACAGGAACGGCGGAGTGTGGTCCACATACAGCGACAGCCAGGAGGGCGGAAATTCCGTAATCTGGCCGCCGCCTTCAAACCGCTACGAAAACCAGTTTGAAATGTCAGCGCCTGGATACGGGGAAACGGGATATGCGGTAAGGATTACGGGGAGCTCCGGCATAAAACTCGGGCAGAATTACAATTACATAGGTCTGGTGAACAGGTTCAGCGCGAATTCAAGCTGCCCCAAATGCCAGGGTTCGGATATAAGCAGGCATAAGGGCATCATGTTCAAGATAAAGGGCCGCATTACCTCAGGACAGCTTTTTTTCATACTTCCTTATGAAAGTTCCGAGTGTG
Source organism: uncultured Spirochaetia bacterium (assembly GCA_964398505.1). Taxonomy (GTDB): domain Bacteria; phylum Oederibacteriota; class PGYV01; order PGYV01; family CAYNMZ01; genus CAYNMZ01. The sequence continues at coordinate 351 of CAYNMZ010000251.1, read as the reverse complement.
TGCCTGACAGGATTACCTGTAAGAGCCTCACCGGTTACGCTGATTATGAAAAGGAAATTACTTTTGACGTAACCGACAGGTGGAACACGGTGACAATTGATTTCAGGAAAGATTTGAAGCAGCCTTTCTGGACGCCGCGCGATTCAATTGTTGAAATAGAGAATGTGCTGAAAAGCGTCCATCTTTTCAAGTGGCAGTACAAGAACGGCGGCGGGGAGACGATTGAGTTCTGGATAGACGACGTGCAACTGTATTGAGGTTGATGCATTTAAATGGTGTAAACGGCAGGCAAACGGGAAACGTCAAATAAAAGGAAAGACGGTTTTACGACATGAAAAATGACGAAATATC
>CAYNMZ010000250.1:0-2366 GCA_964398505.1 uncultured Spirochaetia bacterium | reverse complement strand
CATTTCCGAGAAACTGGAAACCCTGGACCTGACTTTTTCTTTCCTCTTTATGTCATAAAAGGCGTTCATCGCTATCCTGTACAAATATGTCCAAAAAGTGCTCTCCTGCCTGAAATTGCCTATGTACCTCACGGCCTTTATAAACGTCTCCTGGGTCACGTCCCAGGCAGTGTCGTAATTCATGCACTGGCCGTATATCATGTTATATACCCTTTTCTGGTACTTTTTTATGAGCAGGTCCATGGCGCCCGTATTGCCCTTTTTTATATCAGCTATGAGCTCTGTATCGCTCCGCTCGGCCGCAGCTTCCATATTCATTAGACGTATTCACCCCTGAAAAGTTGGCATTCCGCCTTTTTGGCCTTATTCAAAGCCTTTTCCACATTAATAGCCCGTCATATTTGCCCTCATAATACTTTTCCCGCCTTCCCCTGACCTCAAAACCCAGCCTCCTGTACAGGTTCACGGCGGCCTCATTGCTTTCCCTTACCTCAAGCGTCATAGCGGACAAGCCTCGCTTTAGGGCCTCCTGAACCGCCTTTTGCATGAATGAAAGCGCTATGCCCCTGCGCCTGAACTCGTCCGAAACAGCTATGTTCAATATGTGCACATAATCCGTTATCACATTGCCCACAAAATACCCGGCCACTCGGCCGGAAACCTCGTCCTCGGCCACAAAGAAGATATTAATCCCGGAATTCAGCTTTGAAAACTCGCATTCAAAACCCTGCCTTTCCCACGGTTCGGGATAACAGGTCTTCTCAATCTCAACAATTCTGTCTATGTCGCTTTTGCGCGCCAGGCGTATCAAAAACATCAGTTACCTTCTTTCCAGTCCGGCCTATATTTCATATGTCTTGCCCTCATCCATCATGGTTATGTCATAGCCCCTTATCTTTCTTAACTCCTTTTCTATTTTCACCGCATATTCAGGCTTCATGTGTACAATGAAAACCCTGGGCTTTAAGCCCCCTAGTTTTTTCAGCTCTTTTTCAACTGTCCTAGGCACAAGATGGCCGCTGCGCTCGGCCATTTCCTCCATATTGTCAGGGTAAGCGGCCTCTATAATGACGCTCTTAAGCGACCTGCCTAGCTTTGAGGCCTCTTTCCACAGCTCATCGGTCTGTTTTGTGTCCCCGGTATAAACCGCGTAGCTTTTACCCTTGCCGATTATCAGGCCGTAGGCTGGTATTGAATGGTTGACAGGCACGGCCCTTACCCTGTACTCGCCCGACTTCAGCCATCCTGACTGCGGTATTTCCCTGTAATTGAAGACCGGCTTGCCCGCAGCGTTATTTATCTTTGAAAAATCAGGCCACAACTGCCAGTTCAGCAGGTGTTCCTTTACGGAGGCGAGCGTCTTTTCAGCGGCGCACACTTCAACAGACGCAGCCCTGTTGCTGGTTATGTTCACCGCGAACATGGGCAGCCCTCCTATATGGTCAAGATGGGCGTGAGATATAAGGACAGCCTTTATTTTCCTCTGCTCAGCCATTGAAAGCTTAAGGCCTATCGTGCCCGCGTCCATCATCACGCTATTGTCTATAAGGAAACCTGCCGTATTGTATCCCGGAAGCTGCCCGCCGTAACACCCAAGCACTTTGATTTTCATTTTACGCGTCCTCCCTTATCCCTGTTATATTGAAAAAATCGCCGCTCATGCCGGCCGATACCTGCTGAAACTTCGCGATACCTGAGTATTTCTGCGCGTCGCTTCCCGGCACCAGTATCAGCTTTTTCCTTTCAGACTGTACCGAATACGCGGCAAAAGGCGCGTTTTTCACGCCAAAAACCATTCCGCTGGCGGTCTCAAAAATACAGGCTTCTGTCTCGGCGAACAATGTGTCAAACCTGACATCCGTCAAGTTCTCCCTTGCGTATAACAACGCCTTGAAAACCTGCTTTATATCGGCCGTTTCAAAAGGTATCAGCGCCTCAATCTCTTCGGGCTTCGCGGTTCTCAGCAGGAATACGGCTCCCGAACCAAGAAGAATATCGCGCAGCCCGGTAAAAAAACCTGCGACAACCGTGGCATCAGCACTTTGCTGACGGTCAAGCACGAACCTCACGTAATACGACTTAAACCATGTGTTTTTCAGCTTTATGTCAAGATTCCTTCTTAAAAAATGCCCGGCCGCGTCCGGATGTATATATGGCGATATGCGGCCCAGCCTTTCCGCCATTTTTTGCGCGTTGGTCCATATCCTGTGAGTGTAAACGACCGCAAGGACAGCGGCGTTTACAAACAGCAGCAGCACCGCGTCAATATAAATCGCCGAGTCAAGCAGCATGTACGCGCCAAGCAAGGTCGCGGCCGAGGAGAGCGCGGCAATCAACACACCGTAAACAGGCCTTAAAAAACCGTA
>CAYNMZ010000249.1:0-2405 GCA_964398505.1 uncultured Spirochaetia bacterium | reverse complement strand
TTTCTCGGTGTGGCCGCTTTCAGCTTCCGTCGGACAGAACATAACCCTTGTAATGACGGTCTCTAACACGGGCACAGGCAACGCGCTGAATGTTTACCCGTCCGACCCGGTAAAGGTCGGCACAGCAGGCACGGCGAAAAGCATCTCGCCAACTGCTTCGGAAAACATCAATTTCGGCTCAGCCAAATATTTTACGTGGGTATATTCCACGAGCTCGGCTGGCACTGCGCATTTCTCGGCAAGGGCCGGCGGCATAGACGAGAACAACAGCAAGCAGATTTACTCTTCATATATAAATTCGCAGCAGGTTTCTGTTGAGACGCAGGCAGCTCTTACGGCTTCCTTCTATTCGCTTCCCGCGTTTGTCTCAACCGGCCAGACAATTACTCTCAGCATGGGAGTTTCAAACACGGGCGGCGCTGACGCGGTATCGGCCCAGCCCGAAGAGCCGGGACAGAGCGGCGCGGGCATGATGACGCTTCTGACCTCGCCGTCAGCGGTTACCATACCGGGCGGAGGCTTTGCCGTATTCCAGTGGACATATACGGCCTCATCTGCGGGAAATGTCGTATTTACTTCCCGTGTGAACGCGACAGATGAAAATCTCGGCAGCGCGGTAATTTCAAATACCGCCTCATCGGGAACCGTCGCTATAGAAAACGCGTTTTCTCCGTTGTGCTCAATATACGGCCCGCCGTCGGTCTCAAATGACGGGCTTGTCTATACCGTTACAATGGTTGTGACCAATACCGGCGGCGCTGCCGGAAACAGCGTGACACCGCACCTGTCGTGGTCAACTGTTGCGGGCAATGCTGTCATTGGCCCTGTTTCAGGCCCGTCGCCTGCTTCAACCCAGATAAACCCGTCAGCGTCAGCGGTATTTACCTGGACTTATACGGCTAACGGAAGCGGCACAATGCAGTTCACGGGATTTGCTTCCGGTATAGACGAGAATACGCTACAGCCCGTGACAGTGACTGCGGCTGCCGTAAATGTCATAGTCCAGTCGCCTGCGCCGGTTCTTGCGCGGCCTGTGATTGTGGCTTCGCCTGCGCAGGTTTCAATAGGCCAGGTCATAACTGTGATAATGAGAGTCACGAACAACGGCCTTGCTGACGCGCTGAGCGTCACGCCTTCTGTTTCAGCTTACCTTGGGAATGTCCTTCAGACATCAGGGCCGGTGCCGGCCATTGCGGACATACCTTCAAACGGCGGGGTAAGGCAGTTTACATGGACTTATACTGCGTATGGAGCCGGTAACGCGGCGTTCCTCGGGACAGCCTCAAACGGGCCGTATTCTTCCGTAGAAGGCCAGAGCAATACAATCACAGTGCAGACGATACCCGTGATTTCTTCCGATTACGCGGCAATGGCTTCGCCTATAAGCGTGGGCCAGCAGATAACCGTAAGGCTCAGCGTGTCAAACGCGGGCCAGGCGACAGCCGCGAACGTAATCCCTTACCTTACTACCATAGGGGATGCCAGCAGTTTAAGTTACGTTTCTGGCCCGTTGCCTGCCTCAGCCAATATAGCGTCAGGCCAGACTGCGGTCTATACATGGGTATATAACACGACTGGAGCAGGGACAGTCAGTTTCTATCTTGAGGTGTCAGGACAGGACGCGAACTCAGGCTCTCCGGTGGACGCTGAAGCCATAACAACTTCAAATATCTTGATACAAAGCCCGGCAAGCTTGAACGCATCTCTTTTAATGCCCGCAACCGTCACTTACGGCCAGCATTACCTTATAAGAATGGTTGTGTCAAACACAGGCACTGCGGCTGCGAATAATGTCGTACCGGCAAACCCGTTTAGGAACTTATCAAGCGTCGGCACAAGCATACGCTGGGACGGGCCGACGCCGTCATCCGTGAACATAAACGGCGGTTCGCTGGCTGTATTTACCTGGACTTATTCGGCCTCAGGCACGGGGAATATAAATTACACATCCACGGCCTCAGGCACGGACGCCAACAGCGGGCTTGTAAAGACAAGCAATACGGCTTCGGCTTCTGTTCTTGTCCAGCAGGCAGTCAGCCTTACGACATCAATAACAGCTTCGCCGTCAACCGCCAAGACAGGATCGCAGCTGACGGTCGTAGCGCAGGTATCAAACGCGACAGGGAGCGCGACAGCGGTAAATGTCAGCATAACGCCCCGGGATTTAGGCAAGATACTGGCAGGCGCTGACACCGGGGCGTTTGTAATGCCTTCACCGGTATCAAGGACAGTCGCCGGCGGCAGCAGCGTGAGTTTTACATGGCTTTATTCGCTCGGTTCAGGGGTTGGTACACTGAGCTTTACAGGCACGGCCATCGGACAGGATTCAAATACAGGCTGGTTTGTCCAGAGCGGCCAGGCGCTAAGCAATGAAGTCGGCGTTCAGGCAAGCGCTGTGCTTGCAA
>CAYNMZ010000248.1:0-2412 GCA_964398505.1 uncultured Spirochaetia bacterium | reverse complement strand
TGATGGAAAATATAAGAAAGGAAAAAAAGAAGCGGAAAAAAAGCGCGTCTGCCGGCACTGAGGAAACCGGCGCTGAAACGGATAGCTCGGCCGCAAGGCTTGCCCTTCTTGATATACTTGACAGGCTTTCGTGCATGTACAGGGATTTGCTGCTTGAGCGCGCGGGTGTAAAAAGGATTTTTGAGGAGAAATACGGGATTGCACCCGCACAGGTAAAAAACTACGGGCTGCCGGAGATCGCCGCCATACTAAGGCATATAGAGACTGGCAAGTCGGACCTGATGGCTAACGCGAATATGAACGCTCTTTTTTCGGGATTGTTTTTTAATATAAGAAAGGAAGGTTTGGCTGCATGATAGAGGTGGTGGGAATAAAGTTTAAAGATGATGAAAAGATATATTATTATAATCCGAACAAGTTCCAGCTTGAGAAAGGTGAAAAATGTATCGTAGAGACTGCGGCTGGAAAGGGCGAAGCCGAGGTTTCTCTTGCGAATTTTTACGTTGAACCTGACAAGATTTACGCGCCTCTGCGCAGGGTCATGGACTACATAACGGATAAAAAGGAAGTCTTTGAGCAGAAAAAACAGCGCATGGAGGCAAAGGCGAAGGAGTTTTGCTCCAAAAGGATAGAAGCAAGGAACATGATGATGAAACTGGTGGACGTCAAATATACTGACGACTTAAAAAAGGTTGTGTTTTATTTTGTTGCTGAAAAGAGGGTGGATTTCAGGGAGCTTTTAAAAGATCTGGTAAAGTCGCTGAGGGTAAAGATTGAATTACGCCAGATTTCACGCAGGGAATACGCCAAAAAGATAGGCGGTATAGGGATTTGCGGAAGGATATGCTGCTGTAAGAATCACCTTAAGGCTTTTTCGCCTATAACTATTAAGATGGCCAAGATACAGGGTATGCCTCTTAACCCCTCAAAGATATCCGGCGCATGCGGCAGGCTTCTGTGCTGCCTTGCCTATGAAAAATACGAAGCGCCTGTAAAGACCATAGTCCAGCAGTATATAGCCGAGCCTGAAAATATAGAAGGTATTGTTGAGGACACGGGAGAAGCTTTACCCGCGGCTGCTGAAGCTGATGTGGACTGGAATGAGTAAGGGGGGTTAATATTTTATATGAGGTCATTTTATGGTTGAGGCAAAAACCGTTTAATACCAAAAGACGTAAACTCTTGCGATCCGGGCCTCGCACCGGCCCATGATAACAAGGGAAAGGAAAAACATGAAGAAGTTTTACATAACGACAGCCATAGATTACGCGAATTCGAGGCCGCATATAGGCCATGCCTATGAAAAAGTGATTTCCGATATAATAGCCCGCTATAAGCGCCTTTCGGGATACGAAGTACTTTTTACGACAGGTACGGACGAGCATTCCGTTAACGTGTGTGTCAGGGCAAATGAATTGAAAAAAGACCCTAAGGCCTATTGCGATGAGATAGCCGCCGTATTCAGGGAACTTTGCACAGTTTACAATATCTCAATTAACGATTTTATTCAGACTACTGAGCAGCGGCATGCCAGAAGTGTTACCGAACTCTTTGCCAGGATGGATAAGAACGGAGACATTTACAGGGGAAATTACGAAGGATGGTACTGTAAGTCTTGCGAGTCCTTTTACACAAGGCAGGAACTGACAGAGGATGGCCTTTGCAGGACGCATAAGACCCCGGCAGATATGATAAAGGAGGAAAACTATTTCCTTAAAGTGACGCGATATACTGCAAAACTGACGGAAATGATTGAAAAGGATGAGTTTGTCATAAGGCCGCAGACGAGGCGCAATGAGGTGCTTTCCATGCTGCGGCAGGGGTATAACGACATATCTGTGTCGCGGGCGAACCAGTCATGGGGAATAGATTTCCCCGTGGATAAAACCCACAAGGTATATGTGTGGTTTGACGCCCTGATAAATTATTTAACTTCCGCGGGATTCGCGACAGACGATGAAAGGTTCGCAAAATGGTGGCCGGCTGACACCCACATGATAGGAAAGGACATAATAAAATTCCATTGCATTATCTGGCCTGTAATGCTTATGTCTGCGGGTCTTCCGCTGCCAAAGCAGGTTTACGCTCATGGTTTTCTGCTCAATAAGGGTGAGAAAATGTCCAAGACAAAAGGGAACGTTGTTGACCCTTTTGATATGGTGAGGAAATTCGGAGCAGACCCTGTCAGGTACTATTTCGCTGCAAAAATTGTTAACGGAGAAGACGGCGACCTTAATGAGGAAGCCGTAAAGCTCAGTTATAACACCAACCTTGCCAATGACCTTGGCAACCTTATAAACAGGTCCATTACCATGCTTGAAAAGTATTGTTCCGCGCTCGTGCCCCCTTACAAAGGCGCTTTTGACGGGCCCACCAAGGCGCTGGAAGACGCGCTTAAGGCTTTTAAGGAGG
>CAYNMZ010000247.1:0-2413 GCA_964398505.1 uncultured Spirochaetia bacterium | reverse complement strand
TTTCCAAAACCAAACAATGCGGTATTTATATACCTCAATCATGTGTTCCAGAAGTTGGCCTGCCCCCAAACTTTGTACCAGTTTCCAGTGCAATACCGCGCAAAAAAGCATACCAAAAAATACCGTCAAATCCAATTTCTGTTTTTACGCGCCTTACGTGTTGTCCTGACATATAATTTTCATCCACAGGTCCGTATAATTTATTTTACGGGCCAGGACTGAAACACCCTAATTATTAATTATTCATTTATTAATTAATAATTTTTTTATTTTAGTAACACCAACCCACCTGCCTTTGCCCTCGCGCGGGCTCCTCCGCCGGGCCGCTCGGCTTCTATCACATAATAATACACCCCGTTGGACAGTCCACCGGTATCCCGCGAAGTTATGACTGCCTCAAAGCGTCCCGCAGGGAAGCTCCCTGTCCACTCTTTTTTCAGCACAAGCCTGTAACCGGCGGTGTAAACCTTAAACCCCACCTTTTCAGCGGACTGCGTGAGGTTGCAGTTTATCATCAGGTCAGTTCCGCGCAGCGGGTTATAAGGGTTCGGCCTTGTGCCCGTATCTGTAATCTCAAAAATTTCCGGTGTCGCCGTAAAGAACGGCGTAATGCCCGGCGTTATGGTAATTGTCTGGCTCGCTACGGCTGTCTGTGTCACTGTAAAAGACGGGCTCGGCAACGTTGTCCTTGTCACAGTCATGGTCACTGTCATTGTCGGCATTGTGCCTGTCCACGTGGCGGTTATCGTTGGAGTTATTGTCGGGCTGATAACCTGCGTCCGTGTCATTGTCCGCGTTACTGAGGCAGTGTCCGTGGCTGTATTCTGCGGGGTCATAGTGGCAGTCGCAGTGCTCGTATGCGCGGCTGTCCCTGTCAATGTTACAGTCTGTGTATAAGTCACTGTCGGCGGTGTGCCTGACTGCGTCTCTGACACGCTCGGCGTTATAGTCGGGCTCTGGTATGGCGTATTTGTTATTGTTTGTGTCCGGCTTGGAGTCCCGGTATGTGTCGGGCTTGCGGTCCTTGTATATGTGCCTGTCGCTGTTCTCGTGAATGTAGAAGTAGGCGGCACAGCCGTATTCGTACGGGTAGAAGTAGCCGTCATTGTACTGCTTGGAACCTGGGACTGTGTCGCTGTCCCCGTATATGTCGGGCTTGGGACAGTCGTAACTGTCCGCGTGTAAGTGGGAGTTGCTGTTCGTGTCCTTGTATAAGTCGGAGTGCGGGTAAGGGTATATGTCGCCGTGGAGACAGCGCAGGCAGTGCCGAGTACCGCGTCGCCAAAAGCGCTTGTATTCTGCCAATTATCAGCAGTCCCGCTCCACATTATTACGCCTTCCCTGTCGCCGCCGTTATTGTCTATGTTAACGCCCACATCAAAACCGTATACCGCCGCTGCTGCGGGAGTTACTCCCAATACGGTCCATGGCAACCGCATCTCCACAATATATCCGCCTGCCCTCACGGCCACAGCGCCAGTTGATGTCCCCTGCTTACCGCCCTGTTCTCTCAAGCTGGAATCATTATATCTCATGGAAAACTGGAAATCGTCAGCCTGATATGAGGTTGACGCGTTGTGATTCATGTCAAGATAGACCTCAACCGAAGAGTCATTATACCACGCAGTGCCGGAGTCGTTCCTGGGGCTTGAATCCGTGACATCAACAGCCACATAAAGCGCCGTATTGTCCCAGCGGACCTTGAATTGCGCTGATACTGACTGCGGATTCGTGCCGTCTATAAGCCGGTTAAACGATGTCCATGCCCCTGTCTGCCAGGCAGCATCCGATACATTCCCATCTATGATAATATTCTCCCCGCACGGAACCGCCACTGATGACGGCGCGGGCGAAGGTGTCCTTGTCGCGGTAACGGACGATGTCGCAGTCCTTGAATGCGTCGGCGTTATTGTCGGGCTCGGGCCGGCGGTGCTTGTCCTTGTCATGGTCGGCGTCGGGGTCCTTGTCCGGGTGACTGTGGGCACAACCGTCCTTGTTAAAGTCGCTGTCGCGGTTCTTGTCCTGGTCGGGCTGCTCGCGGAGCACGCAGTCCAGTTATTATTCGGGTTCTGTATCGCGTCCCTTACGAACTGGCCGGACTGCGTCAAGTTGCCCCAGTTTGAGGAATCACAGGCATTGTCGTTAAGCTCGGACGCCGCCTCCAGCTTGTCCGCCCAGGACCAGTTGCACCAGCTTATCTTTTGGCCGGACGAGTTCGCGCCGCCCATTATATTTATGAACTCCGTGGCCCTCGGATAATTGTATGAACCGCCGCCTGACGCGTCGCATGTCCCCCACTCAGTGCAGAAAATCGGGAGTGATCCCACATATGCGGTAAGCATGCTGGTCTGGTGTGATGCCGCGTAGAAATGGAACGTGTACATTATATTTGAATATGAAAGTTTGTTATTCA
>CAYNMZ010000246.1:0-2474 GCA_964398505.1 uncultured Spirochaetia bacterium | reverse complement strand
CTTTTCAACACGACGCCTGCGTTTCTCTTTCAGGAATATCCCAGAATTGCCGTAAACGGAATTTCAAGTCCCGTTCCAGGATTTTCGCTATTTCGGAATGACGCCGTATATGAAATATATTGCGGCGATAATCACAAGTACGCCGCATATTTTTTTTAATATCACGACCGCCTTTGACTTCTCGCCCCAGTGCAGGTATTTTTCCACCACCTCGGTAAACGTGCCTGCCAGCACGATAACCCCGCAATGGCCGACTGCATAAAGGGTCACGAGCGAGATTGAATACAGCAGGTTTTTTGACGCGGACTGGAAAGCGACCGCGAGCATCGGCGCCATATAGGCGAATGTGCATGGCCCGAGCGCTACGCCGAACACAAGCCCGAGTATAAAGGCCGCCCAGTAGCCTTTTTTCTCAAACTGCGGTTGGCTAATGTTGTTCAGAAAGGGCAGCTGTATGACTTCCAGAAGGTATAAACCTACCGCAACAAACACAGCAGCGACAAAAACACTGCCCCAGGCACCGGTATTACCCGCTATCCTGCCGGCCAGGCCTGTAATGATCCCGATAACCGCTATGGTTATCATTATGCCCAGCGAGAACAACAATGAAATCAGGAAAGCTTTTTTTACCGTTATCCTGTCACCCTGGCTTCCCACAAAGCCTACTATCAGCGGTATGCTTGAAAGATGGCACGGGCTCAACAGTATGCTCAAAATCCCCCATACAAAAGAGGCTGAGAGCGCTATTGCCGGTGATTTTTCAAGCGCGAGCGTCAGGTTTGTAAATATGGTTTCAATCATTTTTTGCTTCCTGAAGGACCGTCTTTATTGATTCGCTCAGGGCATCCCTGTTGAATTCAAAGGCATTGGCCTTGTATTTGACCTCCCCGCCCGCGTTTACAAGAATCAAATACGGCACTGTAGGTATGCTGTATTTTTCCATTTCTTTCGCGGCCGCGGCGCCCTTAACCGTGTCGATTGTCCTCATCGCTACCCTTGACGAAAAACCTTTTTCGGACAGGAGTTCCTTTACGTCCTTTTGCATGTTAAGGCAGCGGTTTTTTACGCAGTGACACGCGCCGGAATTTATGGCCAGTATTATCCTGCCGTCCTTTTTAGCTGACGATACGGCCAGAAGGCCTGCCGCGGAAAGAAGCACAAACCCGGCGATTAAGGCGATGCTGGCCGGAAATGTCTTGAGGCCGGCTTTTGACTTCTTCCTCTTTTTCATCCGCCTTTTTTTAGTCAATTTTTACCCCCTGTTTTTTCAGCACTTCAAAAAGTTCGGCTTTCGGGAAGAATCCCGTATGCCTGAAATATTCCTTTCCGTCGGAATCAAGGAAAACCTGCGTAGGTATCCCTATGACCTTGTACTTTTCCGCGTAGGGCTGGCCTTCAGGTGTCCAGACGTCATAAAAAATGACCTTGACTTCGCCACCAAACCGTTCCTCAACTTCCTTCATTATCGGCATCATGGCCTTGCACGGTATGCAGCGCACGGAACCAAGTTCGATAAAAGTCACTTTGTATTTCTTTGCGGCAGCCTGCTTCACTGCGGTATTTATAGAAACAGGCGAAGGCGCATTCACTGCAGGCGCAGTTTCAACCTGCTTTGGCCTGCTGCCCGCGTAAATAAGTGCCGAAAATACGACTGATGATACGACCAATCCCGCGATTACATACTTTTTCATTTCGCCTCCTTTTTTCAGCTGATTCCCAGCATTTTTTTGACTTCCTGGTCCGTCGGCACTTTTCCGGCCATCACGACCTTGCCGTCAATGGCGACAGCCGGCGTCATCATGACATTGTATTTCATGATCTCGCCTATTTCCTTGACCTTTATCACTTCAGCGGCGACATTATTGTCAGCCACAACCCTTTTAACTACTTCTTCCGTCTTGATGCATTTTGGACATCCTGTACCGAGAATTGCGATTACCATTTTAATCACCTCAGCTTTTCTTTGCCATAAGTTCCCTGGCAATGGAGCATGCGACAATCTCGTCGTTTTTCCGTAAATTGAGCCTTTTTTTCAGCCTTTCATAGTCAAGGTCAAATTTTTCGCCTTTTAATCCGGCTATGACGCCGCTGACCTCTACCGGAATATTTTCCTTGACAGCGTAAAACACCCACCTGCCGCTCCTGTTTTCCCTCAAAAGACCGGCAGACTCCAGGATATGCAGGTGCTTTGACACGTTATACTGGCTTTCCTCCACGGAATCAACAAGCTCGCATACAGCGACTTCTTTCTTTATTTTATTCAAAAGATAAAAAAGCCTCAAACGCGTTTCATCGGATAACGCCTTAAAGACCTCAATTATTTCTTTCATTTTTCCTCCAAAGTCAGCACTAGCACTTTCCGCCGCAGCCGCATCCGCCGCTGCCGCGCTTAATCTGATTTTCATTTTCATCGCATGTATCCAGCAGCTTGCTTATCTTGTCAAAAGCCTCTTTGACAATTTCATCAGACATGC
>CAYNMZ010000245.1:0-2489 GCA_964398505.1 uncultured Spirochaetia bacterium | reverse complement strand
ATTATTCCTCGTCATTGCAGAATCCTTATTCAGGGATAACGGCGCCGGGCGGTTCTGTCACAAGTATGGCCTCTCCATGTAATGTGCCCGGTCAGATGGCGAATAAATATTTTACAATGACATTTGCCTCTTATACATTGGCTGTTAACCAGTATATTGAAGTTCAGGGCGCTTTTACAGGGGGTAACCCTTTTGACGCTGGCTGCGATGATTATTCGGTCCTGCCAAACGGCTCAAACGGAAATTTCAGGAACATAGCGATTTATTTGAGCGGCGCGCTTGTGACCGAAGCGCTTGACGGCACAGGTACGGTTGACCCGAACACGGGCGCTGAACCGTGCGGGATCCCGTCGGCCACACCGACAAACACCCCGACTGTCACCGCGACTTACAGGGCGCTTTGCAACGAGGCGCGCGCTTCCTGGGGCGGCTATGACAGGGAATGTGTAAGGGTGCTTGACTCTACTCCTACGTTCACTCCCACATATACGCGTACAATGACAAGGACACCTACTCCCACATTTACACCTACTTTTACATCCACGCATACCAGGACAGCCACGCCTACTTTTACAAACACGCCAAGTCCTACGCCTACTTTCACATATACTGACACACCCACTTCCTCGATGACCGTGACTGATACTCCGACATTTACGGTAACATCAACCGCCACGCCGACACGAACACCCACGTTTACGGTATCATCAGATACGCCTACAAATACGTCAACGTTCACGAACACATTCACTGCCACGCCGACCTTTACATATACCAATTCATCAACTTCAACATTCACTGCAACGCCTTCAAGGACCGCCACCCCCACATTTACTGACACGACTTCCGCGACATACACCAGCACCGCGACTGATACGAGGACTGTAACTCCCACAGTGACTGAAACTACACCGTTTACGCCGACTTTTACGCCGACTTTTACAAATACAAGGACCGCGACACCGACTTATACGGATTCGCCTACGAACACATCTACGCGTACCGCCACACCGACCCGGACTTTTACAGATACAAATACCGACACACCCACACGGACGGAAACAAGCACGCCAACTTTTACTCCGACTCACACGCCTACTATAACAGTGACTTATACGCGCACGTCAACGCCGACAATAACTCCTACCAGGGAAGTGTTCCCGTATATAATCACGATAAGCGCGCTAAATGAGGCGGGAGAGATCGTAAAACTGATAGCTTCTGAACGGGCAAACGCCATGTTCACGTCAGTTAACCTGATAGTTCCGGGCTCAGATGACAATACTGTCATCGGCTATGACAAGGATCTGGGCATATTCGTGCCGGGAGTTGAGACTTACGCGACAAAAGGGTCGGGCGGCACATTGTTTAACTGGGACATAACGAACAACCAGTCGCAGTATGTAAAGCCGGGCAAGTACTTCATTAAAATAGAGGAAAGCGACGGGTTCGGCCATATAAACGTGATTATAAAGGAAATTACGGTAATAAGGGTGGACGAGTATATTGAGCTTAAAATATACAATACAGCGGGCGAAGTTGTAAGGGTTATAAGGGCAGAAGGGAAGCCGATGCCTGCAGTGGCTGACTTGGGCAGTATGGGAGAGGTACTTTTTATAAAGAGTGACGGCACGCCCGCGAACATAAAATACGGGTCAAATTCGGGTGAATATATAGAGTGGGACGGCAAGAATTCCGAGGGCAAGGCCGTGGCGCCGGGCAATTACGAGATAAAGCTCACCGTAAAGCCGGCCACAGGCAGCGAGACATCCTCTGTGAAGACAGTGACACTGCTCCGGGAAGACAAGAAATACCTTGAGTCTTTTGAAGTATGGCCAAATCCGGTCAATCTTGATACTGAGGTACTGAATTCAGGGGTAAAGTTCAACTGGACATGCTCCCTGGCGGGCGAGACCGGGACTGTTTATGTGAGGGTTTATAATATTGCGGCCGAGCTTGTGTGGGAAAAGAGGGCTAGGCTTGAGGATAAAAGCGTATCTTGGAATATGCGCACAAGGACCAATGAGTACGCTGCCAGGGGCTATTACACGTGTATAATTTCAGCGAAGAACAGGGAAGGATTTATGGAAACGAAAACGGTAAAAATGGCGGTTGTGGGATATAGATAATAATAACAATATAGCCATATAAATAATCATGAAGCCAAAAACATAATTTTACAAGTATCAATTACAGGGAAGAATGTTAATTGTTTTTATTATAGAATGAAATTCTAGTCAATGAACTTGTACTTTATAAGGGCCCAGAGTGCCTTAAAGCCGTCTATTGCCTTTATCTTCTTGCCTTCCTCGTAGCCCCTGCCGTAGAAGTGTATTGGGACCTCGTAAATCTTGTAGTTCTTCTTTAATACCTTGGCTGTAAGCTCGGGTTCCACCTCAAAACGCGAGGACCGTATCTTCATGCCCTTTATAATCGGAGTGCGGAACAGTTTATAGCAGGTTTCCATGTCAGTAAGCGTGGTGTTATAT
>CAYNMZ010000244.1:0-2496 GCA_964398505.1 uncultured Spirochaetia bacterium | reverse complement strand
AAGCTCGTCAAAAAATGAAGAAGGTAAAATCTGGCTTGAGTCAAACACATGGGCAGTTCTTTCCGGAGTTGCTGAAGGCGAGCGCATGATTAAGACGCTTGATTCCATAAAGAAGCACCTGGCTACAAAATACGGCATAGTTCTTTTCTGGCCCGCTTTTTCCGAATACCACCCTGAACTGGGTTATGTCTCGGTATTCCCGCCCGGCTTAAAGGAAAATGCGGCAATTTTTTGCCACACGAACCCTTGGGCAATGTGTGCCGAGGCGATTGCGGGAAGAGGCGAGGAAGCGTTTAATTACTGGAAGACAATAGCGCCGGCGGCGAACAATGACATAGCTGACAAGCACTGGACCGAACCTTACGTTTATTCACAAATGATAGCGGGCAAGGAACACAAGGATTTCGGTCAGGCGAAGAACAGCTGGCTGACCGGGACCGCTGCCTGGAATTTTGTGGCTATTTCCCAGTATATACTGGGAGTAAGGCCGGATTTTGACGGCCTTATCGTGGATCCGTGCATACCCGCAAAATGGAAGGAATACAAGGTAAGGCGGGTTTGGCGCGGCGTGACATACAATATAACAGTAAAGAACCCGAATGGTGTTAACAAAGGCGTAGTGAAAATGACCGTTGACGGCAAAATCGTAAAAGGTAACAAAGCTCCTATATTCAAGGATAAAAAGGAACATAATATAGAAGTAATAATGGGATAATTTATAAAGTCCGGAATGCGGGGTCAGGAGTCCGGAGTCAAAAACAAAAGCCTTGGATTAAGCGGGCTTTTGTTTTGATTGCGGTTTCAGGATTCTGAATTCCGGACTTTGCGTTTATCCCGACACGTGAGGGATATTCATGGCAAAGGATTCCGTCTTAAAACAAAAACAAAAGCTGAAGATACTGATAGCTGCCTCCGAAATTGTGCCTTTCGCAAAGACGGGCGGGCTTGCGGACGTGGCCGGCGCGTTGCCAAAGGCTTTAAGGCGAGCCGGGCACGATGTTCGCGTAGTCATGCCTTTGTACAGGCAGGTTGACCAGGTAAAATGCGGCGTTGAGATAAGGGACACGGGCAGGCAGGTTGACATAGATATCGCCCTTTACAAGCACACAGGCAGGATAAAGGAATCGGTAATTCCCGGAACCGATATACCGGTGTATTTTATTGAAAATCAGGAATTTTTCAACAGGGAAGAGCTTTACAGGACGCCATACGGCGAATACTGGGACAATTCCGAGCGTTTTATGTTCTTTTCCAGGGCCGTCGTTGAAATGGTCCGTGTCATTGAATGGATGCCGGATGTCATAAATTGCAATGACTGGCACACGGGACTTATACCCGTTTATATAAAGACCATATACGCATGGGACAAAATATACAGGGATGTTGCGACTGTTTATTCAATACACAACATCGCCTACCAGGGTTATGCCTCGCCGGAAAAATTAACGCATGCGGGATTTGGATGGGATCTTTTCACGATTGACAAGCTTGAATATTACGGCGGCATAAGTTTCATGAAAGGCGGCATCGTATATTCCGACGTCATAAATACGGTTAGCGAGAACTATAAAATGGAACTTGAAACGCCTGAGTTCGGCTACAATATGGAAGGCGTGCTCCGATCCAGGAATGAAGATTTTTTCGGCATAGTTAACGGCATAGACTATGATTCCTGGAATCCCGAAACGGACAGGTTTATCCCTGTTAACTACGGCATAAACAATCCGGAGTTAAAGGACGAGGTTAAGAAAAAGCTTCTCCTGGAGGCAGGTCTCAAATATTCCGAGACAGTACCGCTGTTGGGCCTTGTCACAAGGCTTGACGGCCAAAAGGGGCTTGATTTTGTCGATGCCATAATTGACGACCTGATGAAAATGAACCTGCAGTTCATTGTGCTCGGGACAGGCGAGCAGTGGTACCATGATATGCTGTACAACCACATGAAAAGCTTCCCGGATAAGATGGCTGTGTACCTGAAATTTGACAATAAGCTCGCGCACGAGATTTACGCGGGCTCTGACATGTTCCTCATGCCTTCAAGGTACGAGCCCTGCGGCCTGGGCCAGCTGATATCATTAAAATACGGCACTGTTCCTGTAGTACGCGCAACCGGGGGGTTAGTGGATACTGTTGAGCAATACAATTTCAAGACAAAAAAAGGCACCGGTTTTCTTTTTCATGGTTATAACCCGGCTGACTTCCTGCTTGCTATAAGAATAGCCTGTGATACATACAAGAACAGGACGGTCTGGCGCAAAATAATGGAAAACGGCATGAAAAAAGATTTTTCCTGGGACCATGCGGCTGAGGAATATATAAAAATCTACAATATGGCCATAAATAAAAGGAGAAATGCGGGAAATAATCAATAACCTATAACCTTTCAGCCAATATTAATAAAGATATTAACAAATATACCCTTATTAGTGTTTAAATGTAGTGTGATACTGTCAAGTATTGTGTGTAATTAAATTGCCTCATAAAAGGGGTTCTCTC
>CAYNMZ010000243.1:0-2503 GCA_964398505.1 uncultured Spirochaetia bacterium | reverse complement strand
GGAGTTTGTACTGACCGGTGCGGAGGCGCGTTCCGCAGCGGGCAGGGGATATGTGGAACTGCAAAGCAGGCATCTTGCGGGGCTGGCGTCCGGGACATATTATTACACTGTAACGCTTTACAAAGCCGGCAAAGAGGTGAAATCGCGGATAACTGTGCTTATGGTTGTAAAATAAGAATCCGCAGGAATTCAAAACATGAAACTGTTTATGGTTCCATAAGGAATAAAAGGCCGGTTTAACACTGATTTTTGTTTTTATACCTAAAAAAAACCTTATAAATTTACGGTTTTCAAAAAGCCGGAAATTGCAAAAAACAAAAAACGCAAAAAGTTGATTTTTTCGTTTTCTTGTATTATAATGTGTATATACAAAGAATGAGCGGGGGAGCGCGGAAAGCCGGTGTTTTTATGCCTGAAAAAAGGAAAAAGGTAGTTGTGGTTGACGATGAGGAAGATATAGTAGGCGCTGTTGAGGAAACTCTTTCAGGCAATTATTCGGTATATTCCGCTCAAAACGGCCAAGAAGCGATTAAACTTGTGGAAAATACAGGTCCTGACCTCATAATAATGGACATATTGATACCTGTAATGGACGGGCTTGAGGCCTGCCGCAGAATAAAGCGCGACAAGCTTACAAAAATGATACCAGTGCTGTTCCTGACTGTAAAAAACCAGCTGGAGGACACGCAAAAGGCGTTTGAAGCAGGCGCAGACTCATATATGATAAAGCCCTTTTCGCCCCAAAAACTTATGGAAAAAGTGGAAGAGATGCTGATGAAGTCGGAATTAAGGAAGGATATGGCATAAAGCAATTGCTGCCCGCGAAAACCGGTATTGTCAAATCCCTGTGGAAAAGAAAGCCCGTTAATGATATATTGTCAGGGTTGTTTATAGCGCGTTCACATTAAGAAAAGGAAAACAAATGAGGAAAATCCTCTTTTTGACTCTTGTTGCCGTGATTTCGGCAGTCTTGCTTGTTGCCGGTTGTTCAAAGCGCCTTCCGACCGAGCCTGCTGAGCCCACGAGGACTTTCACGCCATTGGCTGAGACGCCTACGGTAACGCTGACCCCGACAAAATCGGCGACTTTCACGGAAACCGGGACATTTACAATTACATGCACGGACACCCGGACCGCCACAATTACCGAAACCGCGACGATTACGGACACCTGGACAATCTCCCCGACTGAAACAATGACTCCAACGGATTCGCCAACGCCTACTATCACCGAGACAGGCACTCTTACGCTGACTGAGACCGAAACGCCAACATACACTGAGACCGCAAGCGGGACGGCGACAGGCACTGCGACTGACACGGAAACCGAGACCGCGACAGACACTGATACTCCGACATATACAGAGACATATACTCTCACCGCCACCGATACTGTGACGGATACGGTGACTGAGACCGCGACAGACACGGTCACTGAGACAAGCACCTATACATTTACAGTCACTCTGACCCCAACTCCTTCCTTTACTCCGACGCCTGTGCACCCGTACATACTGCAATGGGGCGCGCAGGGAAGTGATGACGGTTTTTTCAACCATCCTTACTGCGTCGCCGCCGATAATTCGGGAAGGGTGTTTGTGACGGACACGGACAATAACAGGATACAGCGTTTTGGGGCTGACGGAGCGTACCAGTCTAAATGGGGATCCTTTGGCGCGACCGCGGGCTTGTTTGACTATCCATACGGAGTGTGCGCCAGCGTCAGCGGCAAGGTGTATGTCGTTGACGTTAACAATCACAGGGTACAGAGGTTTGACTCTGAGGGCACTTTTGAGCTTGAGTGGGGAGTTGAAGGGACAGGCAACGGCGCGTTTAACATGCATTATGGCATAACAGCTGATGCCGCAGGCTTTGTATATGTAGTGGACACATACAACCACAGGGTGCAGAAATTCACGGCCGACGGCGCATATTCCTCCCAGTTCGGTTCGTACGGCACAAATAACGGCCAGTTGAACTATCCTTTCGGAGCTGCCGTAGACACGGCCGGCAATATATATGTGGCGGACACATATAATCACAGGATACAGAAGTTCGGCCCTGCGGGCAATTACATTAACCAGTGGGGCGTGTTTGGCACAAGCGAAGGAAGGTTCAGGTACCCTTATGACGTGGCCGTTGACGCCAATGACAACATATACGTGGCTGACAGCGACAATCACAGGATACAAAAGTTCACTTCAACGGGCACGTACCTTTGCCAGTGGGGGAAAAACGGGACAGGCCCGGGTGAATTCAATTTTCCTTATGGCCTGGCGGTAGATCCGGGCGGGAATGTGTATGTCGCTGACAGCGAGAACCACAGGGTACAGAAATTCGGCCCGTAAAAGCGGAACTTTTACCGCCAAGCGGTGTCATTGAGGAAGGAATGAGGCATTTTAAAAAAGAAATTATAAAGGAGAAGACATGAAAAAGACCTTTTTCATAGCGCTTGCGGCAGGTCTCATTTGTTCCCGGGCGCTTTATTCCGCTGAAACTGACAA
>CAYNMZ010000242.1:0-2507 GCA_964398505.1 uncultured Spirochaetia bacterium | reverse complement strand
GACAGGCTCGCTTTACTGGCACCTGTTCTACAGCAATTACGGCTATCCTGAGACAGGCATGGGCGAGGAATGGCAGGCTTATAACTCCCTGTTCAACGAAAGCGGTACTCAGTACCATATGATGATAACTGACAAGTGGCTTACAAACAAGGAAATGATACTTTCAAATTATGAAGGAGTTGACGAGACCATAAAATACTATAACAACGTTTCTGTTGAGTTCAGGTACGCCTTAAACAAGCTTATCGGGCTTGAAAACAACTTTTTTGTACAGGCTTTCGCTGAGATAGCCATGCTCTCAAACAAGAACGACTTTATGGTCAATTTCACTCCTGACCAGCTTTTGAGCCAGCAGATAATATCAGCATTTGCAGTATATAATCTTACGAAAAAAATAAACATAATGGCCATGTGGGGCATAGAGCGCTGGGTGACAAGGCTCTGCGACATACCGCTTGACCAGTTTGACACCGCCTATGGCGTGGGATTTGACTATGACTTTGCGCCAAGGACAGCGCTCTTCATAAGGGCGAAGAAATTCATACACGAGGACAAGGTAGTGCCTGAAGCCAATTTTGACGGCTGGCAGGTATTCATGGAAGTCAAGAACTTTTTCTAGCGCGTAGAATGAAGCCGCCGGCTTCATCACGGGCTTATATGAGTTAAAGTGATCCTTAAATTGGCCTAAGGCCAATCAAGGGGCCGAAAAACACAGGAGGTAGTTTAAATGTCAAAGAAACTGGTACTGGCAGTCATGTTGGCGGTTTTGCCTTTCGCGCTTTTCGCGGCAGGAGAGATAGACAGCAGCCACTGGACCTATAAGGACATTAAGTCCCTGATAGACGCCGGGGTCATAACAAAGTCCCTTGACAAGGAATCGCTCACAAGGGACGAGGTTGTGGAGTACATCAATGACGGCGTGGCAAACGTGCTCTATGCCGCGGATAAGCCGTCTGCCTCGGGCTCAGCTTCAACCAAGGAGCTCTCAAAGCAGATAGACAAGCTCTACGAGCTTGTAAAGGCTTACATGACGGACATGTTGAAGAACCAGCAGAAGCTTGACGATATTTTGAACACCATAGGCGACTTAAAGGTCAAGAAAGCGGAGATAGAGAAAAAACAGGACAAGCTTTTAAACTCGCTGGGCATGAGGATAAACGGCGAGTCGTCCGCTTATATGACCGACCTTTTGCTTTTCGGCGACAGCTATGTGCCGTCAGAGAGGGTAAGGCCGATAACGCAGTACCTTGACATGATGTTCTCGCTTCACGCCAGCAAGGTTATTTACGCGGAAGCCACATTCAGGATGCTGAATTTCTTCGGCGGCTACTGGGGTTCTTTTGACGTTGTCGGCTTGAAGAGGTTCTTTGTGCAGGGCAATCTGCCCGTTGCTTTCATATTCGGAGATTACCAGGCAAAGCTCACGCCCTTTACTCTCTGGGCAGTTGATGATGAAAGGCCTTTTGAGTCAAGGCTTTTCTCGGACAAGCGGGAAATGAACAAAAAAGAACTGAACCTGACAGACAATTCATGGCCCTTAACGGGCGGCAAGGCTCACACGATAGTGAGCATTGCTGACGCGGTTGATGTAGAACTTCAGGTTCTGGGCGCGAGGCTTCAGGAAGCGGAAAAGTCCTCCAAACCCGCTCCTCTGCTCAAGTACAACTTTACATCCGACATTTATACGACAGCCTCTTATACGCATGACCAGTATTTGTTAGGCGGCAGGGTGGCGAGCGATTTTTACCTGAACGAGATACTGAAGGGACTGGCAAAGATAAACATCGGCGTGAACTTTGTGGAAATAGTGGACGCTAAAGACACGGGTGTTTACGCTTCAAAGACACTTGACAACTACGTGGGTTCCGCTGACCTGAAAGCCGAAATACTTGACGGTGTGGTAAAGGTTGACGGCGAGTTCGCGATGTCCTATTATACTGACGACAAGTGGGTCAAGAATTACGTGACTGACACGGGTATCAAGGCGGGCGCTGAATTGAAACTTTTTGACACGAAACTGCGCGCTGACTTTATCATGAACGGCAGGGATTTTACGGCCTACGCCGCTCAGACAAGGATATTCAACGAGGCCGAAAACGTGAACGGCGCGCTTTACCTGACCCAGAACAACACATGGAACCTGCAGAACAAGCCGCCGAAATATGAAGTCGGCGGGCATGTTTACCCGTTTACGCAGTACAATCCGCAGATAGTGGTGAGCTATAACGGCGCGGCAGGAATATACGGCAACCTGCTCGGTTACCCGGTATATGAAAACAACCTGCTCCCGTACGGCGACGCGTCGCCCGACAGGACAGGCATTGTGGCATCGCTGTCAGGAACATACCTTGAGGAAATGATAAAGCCCATGGTAAAGTTCGGCATGATGTCGGAAGCCGGGGGCTACAAGAGGGAAATAATGAGTGTTGAAGCGGGCGCGGAATTCAATTACTGGATATTCAAGCTGACAGGCGGCTACAAGATGGAAATGACGCAGATCACGAAGG
>CAYNMZ010000241.1:0-2509 GCA_964398505.1 uncultured Spirochaetia bacterium | reverse complement strand
CGCGCCCGTCAGCCTGTTTAACAGCATGGTCTTACCCGCATTCGTGTAGCCCACTATCGCGACAAGCGGCACGGGCACACTTTTCCTTCTTTCGCGCTGCCTGAGCCTGCCGGCCCTGACCGCCTCAAGCTCATCCTTTATGCGCTGAAGCCTTTGTTTTATGCGGCGCCGGTCCACCTCAAGCTTAGTCTCGCCCGGGCCCCTTGTGCCTATACCGCCGGTCTGCTGCATTAAGTCAGCGCCCCTTCCCGTAAGCCTCGGAAGAAGATATGAAAGCTGCGCGTGTTCAACCTGCAGTTTCCCTTCGGAAGTGTGCGCACGCCTGCTGAATATGTCAAGTATCAGCTGTGTCCTGTCTATCACCCTTATTCCTATCGTGTCTTCCAGGTTCTTTACCTGAACAGGCTTTAATTCCGTGTCAAAAACCGCAAGATCGATTTTTCCGCCATATTCCCCGGCTATTTCAATGGCCTTACCCCTGCCAATGTAGAAAGCCGGCGATATAAAGGACTTTTTCTGCATGACAACTCCGGCAACTTCACCGCCGGCAGTCATTATTAACCCCTTCATTTCGTCAACAGCCGAAGCCAGTTCACTTTCATTTTCCCTGTTATATACCTTTACAATAAGCGCTTTTTCCATAAGTTAAGCGAAATTATACTATTATTGACGCGGGAAAGCAATATGACGATAACGGAAAAATCCGCCATGCATGCGGCAGGGCTTTTCACAGCGGCTTTTTTGATTCCAAGTCAGACTTCAGTCTTTTTGCCGCCGGAAATTCCGGGTTTCTGGACAGTGCGGCGTCAACATAGTATAACGCTGTCCTATAATCTTTTTTGCTAATATACACATAAGCCATATTTGTATAAGGAAGCGGGTTGGATGGCTCAAAATCAATGGCACGCTGCCAGGCCGCGGCCGCGCCGTCAAGGTCGCCAGCATAATAATAGGCCAGTCCCTGGTTAACCAAAGCGCCTGTATTTTTCGAGAAAAGAAAACCCCTTTCAAACATCCTGACTGATTCCGCAAAATTTCCTGAAACCCTAAGGGTATCTGCAAAACCAAAAAAAGCGGCTGCATAATTGTCAAAAACAAGCCTTTTTGTAAAATCGTCCCTACCTGCTTTATCGCCTATTATGCCCCGCCAAGAATATATTCTGAACTGAATGTCGGAAACTTTCCGTACAACAGACTCCTCCCTAATCCTTAAAAGAACTCCCTCAGGATAGTAAATAAGCCCGCTAAGCCAATGCTCTGTATAGACATTGGTATAAAACACTTCCCTGTCCCTGTTATATTCCACCACGCTTCTTAAATAAGACTTCATATCATTATTGTTGGGCGGCATTTTTAAGAGCCCTTTGTAGTTCTTGAGCACCTGCTTCCTGTACCATTCGTATTGCATGACTACGGGTATCAAGACCGTATATTTTTCCCTTGAGACAAGCGTCTCATAAAGCAGCGCGCCTATATTCATATCTCCTTCGGCAAGCACCACTGAATTTTTTCCCGCTGTCTTGGTTATATTTTTTGAATAATCATAGCCTATGAAATACCTCGCATACCCAGGATTATTCGCGGAAAGCAGCAAGGCAAGGATGATGACAGCAGCGGACACCAGTAGTGGTTTTTCAGCCTTAGCCCCGGACTTTCGGGCCGCATATAAGACAAAAAAAGTTATAAAAACCGAATAATATATATTGGCAGCGACCAGATAAGGTTTTATGAGCCATTCGGTGCCCTTGGGAGGAGTGGCGACGCTTGTCACGCTGAGAACAAGGCACGCGGCGCAGGCAGCAAGCGCGGCAGCCTCATTACGCGCGCGCTTAAGGCCGTATATCAGTCCCGGAACCGCCAAAAGCACCATATAAAAAGGATACTCCTTCCCCGCCAGATTTGACAGATGGTATCCCAAAAGGTTGAGCGTGTCCGCTAGTGTATGCTTTTGCTCAGCCGCGGCGTATTGAGCGCGCGATATCAGCCACAGGAAATCCTTGATCGTCCGGGTATCGCCCCACGCGTAAACCGGCTCCGTCATGCTGCGTATAAACACAAAAATGTTCACGCTCGCGCCCAGGGCCGCGAATCCCGCGGCAGCGGCCAGCGCGGATGCCGGATAGCGTTTCTTTGACAATACAAGATACAGCAGCAGCCCGGGGCTTATCGCTATCATGCTTGTCCAGTGGTTCCCCAGCGAAATTCCGAATATGAAAGCCGCAAGATAAAGAAACCTGCTTCCCCTCCTGGCGTTAAACAGGGCCCAGACACAGGCAGAAGACAGGAAAGCATTCATTGAATAAATGCTTCCCTTTGCTGATACTGCCTGAAGCCATGGAGAAGATGAAAAAAGATACAAAGAGGCCGCCGTAACACCCGCCACGAATTTTACTGCTTCCTGCTTTTCATCACGCGAGACCTGCCTCACGGTAAGAAATATAAAGAAAGCAGCCAGCAGGCTGAAAAACACTGACATGATGTTGGCGCGAAACATCAATCCGCCCGCGGG
>CAYNMZ010000240.1:0-2559 GCA_964398505.1 uncultured Spirochaetia bacterium | reverse complement strand
TTGAGGCTGACGCGCCGAATACGGTGGCGAATTTTATCAAGCTCGCTGAAAAAAAGTTTTACGACGGCCTTACATTCCACAGGGTTGAGCCTAACTTTGTCATACAAGGCGGCTGTCCGCTCGGTAACGGCACGGGCGGGCCGGGATACAATATAAAGGCGGAATTTAACAAGAACCCGCACCTTGAAGGCACTGTGGCCATGGCAAGGGCCGCGCACCCTGACAGCGCTGGCAGCCAGTTTTACATTTGCCTCGCGCCCGCGCCATTTTTGGACGGCAAATATACTGTTTTCGGCCAGGTAACCGAAGGCTTGGATGTGGTGCACAAGATACAGGTTGGCGACAAGATGAAGAAAGTATACATAGAGTACAAGTAGTTATAGTATTTTCCCGGCCGGGAAAAGCTCTTTGCCCAGGTTTGCTTGCAAGCGCAAGGGCTTTTTCCCGGCCGGTTTTTTGTCTGTATCGGGCAATTTAATTGCCGTATATGCGGTGTGGAGGCAATGTGGCGAGGTTAGTCGTACTTATAATACTGATTATAGCGCAATGTCATGCCATGCTGCTTGGCCGGGAACATTATTTTCTGAAGGTACAGCCTTACAGCAGGGCCATAGGTTTGGCCGAGGCGTATACCTCGCTTTCGGAAGGCCCTGCCGGGCTTTTTTACAATCCTGCGGGTATCTGCGACACAAAGGAATTTGAGGCTGACCTGTCAGCGATCTTGTGGCTGCAGGGCGTAAAATATGTCTATGCGGGAATAGTGGCCCCCAACCCCATAAAAGGCCTCGGCAGCCTGGGTTTGTCTTTTGGGTGGGCAGGCGCGTCTCAGGCGGATTCAGCGGGAACCGGCGTGCCTGTCAGCTGGCCGGACCTTGCCGGGCTTTCGCGTATTGACAATTTTTCCGCTACCGCGGGCATATCCTTGCCTTTAATAGCTAAATTTTTGCAGATAGGCGCGAATTTCAAGGGCATATATGAGACAGGCAGCGACGGCTCGTCGGCCTTGAATACGGGATTTGACGCGGGCATACTCCTGAAATTTGAGATGGAAAGCATGAAAATGCGGCTCGGCGGCATGGCTTCCACGCGCGGCTATGAAATATTCACGAAAAACACGGGCTTTGAAATGCCGGAAAAAATGAGCATCGGCATGGCTAATGAATTTGATTTCATCACAGGCAAGCTCATGATAACAGCCGACTCCACATTCTCAAACGACTCAACCGCGCTTTTCAAGATAGGTTTTGAATACAAGCCTTTTGACGCCCTTGCCATAAGGGCGGGATATAAGATAGCGGCGTTCAACCATCCTTCGGCGGGCATAACATACTCCAACGGCGGACTGTCCTTAAGTTACGCCGGTGAGTTCTATGAGACGCTCGGACAGGTTCACGCGCTGACGATGAACCTGTCATGGAAGGCCCCGCCTCCGTCCGGCGGCATAAACGTAAGTCCCGAGCTTTTTTCCACCAGGAAACAAAGGGTGAGGGTGAAAGTGTCGCCGGATTTGAAGCAAAAGGCAGGCATAAAATCACTCAAGGTCAATATATACAGGGAAGGCTCGGATAAGCCTGTGGAAGTGATCAGGGCGGGCCGCAGGCAGACAATCGCGATTGAGTGGGACGGCAGGATAGGGGGCAGGCCGGCAGAAGAAGGTGTTTATGAGGCTGAAATAGAGACCGAATACGCTGACGGAGCTGTCACGCGCTCAGGCAGGCAGAAAATGGAAGTTGACAACAGCCCGCCAAAGGCGGTCATATCAGCTTCTCCAAAAGCTCCGCGGAAAAAACCCGGGGAATATACGCTGTTAATACCGGCTGTATTCGGAATTAGAGCGGAGGACAGGAGCGGCGTGGACGGCTGGGAACTTATTGTAAGGGACCATAAGAAAAGGATATTCTTCAGCAGAAAGGGAGACGGCCCGCCTCCGGCAAGGCTGATATGGGACGGTAAAAACAACGAAGGGCAATACGCGAAGACGGGAAGGGTGTATTATTATTCAATAAGGGTTAAGGACGCGCTCGGCAACGAGTCTGAAACGTCGCCTGCCGAGCAGGTTGTTGTCATAAAGGAAATGAGAATGACGCTGTCGTCGGACACGCTCTTTAAGAGCGGGAAAAGCGAAGTCATAATTTCAGCGTACAAGTCAGTTAAGAAAACGCTCAAGGACGCTTTTTACAATGACAATACGGAAATAACGGTAACGGGCCATACTGACTCAAAGGAATCGCCGGGAAAGTACGGTTCCAGGGAGGAACTCTCGCTTGCGCGGGCAAAGGCCGTAAAATACTTCATGGTAAACCTGATGGGCCTGACAGGCCATGAAATAAGGACCGAGGGTAAAGGTGATACTGAACCTGTTAGCCCAAATGATACTGAAAAAAACCGCTCAAAAAACCGCAGGGTTGAAGTCGTAATAAAAAGCCTTGCTTATAAATAAAATCATTATCCGCCACAAAAGTGCCGTATTATAAAAATATTGTTCGGGATAGGGAGCAATAAACCGGATACTGTCAAGTATTGTGTGTAATTAAATTGCCTCATAAAAGGGGTTCTCTC
>CAYNMZ010000239.1:0-2572 GCA_964398505.1 uncultured Spirochaetia bacterium | reverse complement strand
CGTATTTTTTTCCAGCCATACGCCTATCCTCGCTATCCTGTCAGTCTTCCATCGCGTGTCAACAGCCATAATATGCTCACCTTCCGTTCATTGGCCTGCGGATACTGTCTTATCCGCGCAAACTACTTGTAATAAAGCGGCCTTGGCTTGTAATGATTATGCAAAAGCTTGTGTGCCTTGGGCGAAAGCGGCTTTTCAAGGAAGTCCTTGTAAAGCTGTTTTACCTCAGGATTGTCGTGGGAAAAGCGCAGCTTGCTCTGTTTGTCGTCTGTGTAAATCCCGGAAGTCCTCTGCAGCCTCACCTTGTTCGTTACCTGGTAGGGCTGTCCGCCTCCGGCTATGCAGCCGCCTTCGCATGCCATGACTTCAATGAAGTCATAAGGCATGGGTTTACCCTGCTTTTTGCATTCGCGTATCTCGTCCATGACAGCCCTGACATTGCCTGTGCCGTGCGCAACGCCAACGCGGACTTTTTTGCCCTTTATGTCTATTTCAGCCTTCTTGATCCCTTTCAATCCCCTTACAGGCTCAACTTCTATGTCCTTCAGGTTTTCGCCCGTGATGATGTGATATGCTGTCCTTATCGCGGCTTCCATGACGCCACCTGTAACCCCGAATATTGTTCCTGCGCCGGTGTAAGCTCCTAAAACGCTGTCCGCTTCCTCATCCTCAAGCTCAAGGAACTTTATGCCGCTTGATTTTATCATCCTTGTAAGCTCGCGCGTGGTTATTGATACATCCACGTCCTGGTATCCGGATGACATCATGTCCTCGGTCCTGGACACCTCATATTTCTTGGCTGTGCACGGCATTACGGAAACAACAAACATCTTTGCCGGATCTATGCCGGCTTTTTGAGCGTAATAGGTTTTTGCGAGCGCTCCGACCATTTCATGCGGGGACTTGGCTGACGAAAAGTGCCCGATTAAGTCAGGATAATATTTCTCAAGAAAGTCAACCCAGGCAGGGCAGCAACTTGTTATAAGAGGCATTTCCCCCCTGCCCTTGGTCATCCTTTCTACGAGCTCGGAGGCTTCTTCCATAATGGTAAGGTCAGCTCCAAAATTTGTGTCAAATACCGCTTTAAAACCCAGCCGCCTGAAAAGAGCGTAGAGTTTTTTGGTCAGTATGGTGCCAGGGGGCAGGCCGAAAGACTCGCCGATGGCGACCCTGACGGCAGGCGCTATCTGAACCACAGGATAATAATTGGGATTGCCGAGAACATTCCATACATCCTGAAGCTGCGAAAACTCCACCAATGCCCCTACGGGACAGTGGGCTGAACACTGGCCGCATTTTATACAGGGTGAATCCGCCATTTGTATGTCGCCTGCAGGCGCTATCCTTGAATCAAAACCCCTGTTTAAGAACTCAAGCGCGTAAACGCTTTGTATATTCTGGCATACCTCCACGCACCTTCCGCAGCCTATGCACTTTACAGGATCAAGCACTATCGACTTTGTTGAAACATCTTTCGGGTGACGTCTGAGTATTTCCTGGTATGGCCTTGACCTTATTCCGAACTCCTCGGCAAGTGTCTGCAGTTCACAGTCGCCGTTTCTCAGACATATCAGGCATTCAAAGGGATGGGTGGAAAGTATCAGGTCAAGGACATTCTTGCGTATTTCATGAAGCTCGCCGTCATGCGTGGTAATGTCCATGCCTTCTTCTACGTTTGAACAGCAGGCCCTTAAAAGTTTCCTGCTCCCCTTTACTTTTACCACGCAGATGCCGCAGGAAGCGGTTGACGGCAGGTCCTCATGCTTGCAGAGCGTGGGTATCTTTATATGCGCGAGTTTTGCGGCTTCCAGGATGGTCATTGAATTATCCACGCTGAATTCCTTGCCGTTTATTTTGATTTTTATCTTTTTTACGGTTTTGTTATCGGTAATCATGCCGCCACCTCACCCGCGCCTTATCGCGCTGAATTTGCATACATTGTAGCATTCCCCGCACTTAATGCACTGTTTCTGGTCGATCAGGTATGGCTTGCGTTTCTCGCCGCTTATGCATTTTACAGGACATCTTATCGCGCAGAGCCCGCATCCTATGCATTTCTCGGGGATAATCATGTATTCAACCAAGTCCCTGCACTTTCCCATGTAACATTTCTTTTCCTTTATGTGAGCGATATATTCGTTCTCAAAGTATTGAAGGGCGGAAAGCACCGGGTTTGGCGTGGTCTGGCCCAAGGCACAAAGAGATGCTTTTTGCATTGCCATGCTTATGTCGCGTATCTTTTTTATATCGCCTTCCTCGCCATTGCCTTTTGATATCTTTTCCAGTATGGTCAGTATCTGCTTTCCTCCTATCCTGCAAGGCGAACACTTGCCGCAGGATTCGTCAACTGAGAACTGCAGGTAAAACTTGTTGACGTCAACCATGCAGTCATCCTCGTCCATTACGATAAAACCGCCGGATCCCATCATAGAGCCTATGGACTGCAATGACTCAAAATCAACCGGCATGTCCAGGTATTTTTCCGGTATTACACCGCGGCCGGGGCCGCCTGTCTGCACTGCCTTGAATTTCTTACCGTCTTTTACCCCGCCGCTTATGTCAAATACGATTT
>CAYNMZ010000238.1:0-2583 GCA_964398505.1 uncultured Spirochaetia bacterium | reverse complement strand
CTCGTGCATCAGGCCTATCTCGCATATTATTGAAACCGCGTTTATGTCCGAGAAAACCGCCGGTATGCCGAGCTGCGGCATCCTCGTGCACCAGCGTCCGGGGCCTGCCAGCATTATCACGCGGCTTTCGTCCTTGCCGCTTTGCCTGGTCAGTTTTCCCACAACCTTTGCCAGCGAGTACCTGTCCTTTTCAGGAAGCTTCCCGTAAACAGACGGCACTACATATATGAGCCTGTCAACAACCGATGCCCGGCTCCTTCCAACAATGCCGCCGCATGACTTTATGAGCACCCTTTCATCATTCACGCTCGGCATGTCGCCCAGCAGCCCGGACTCCTTTATCACATTTTGCGGCCTGCATTGAAGAATGTTTATCCTGTATCCGCCTTCTGCGGAAAAATTTACCGTAAATTCCACGTCAACCTGGCTTAAATATCCGTTTTTTAATATCGACAGTATTTCCTTCATATCACGTATGATATCCGTTTCCTTTATAACCCTGTCAAAACTTATTATTCTGCGGCTTTGTCCGTCAATGTCAATTTCTGACGAGAACATGCCGGTATTAAGGTCCCTGTTTTGCGAGGCGATGTCGGAAAAATACGCGGTCTGAAGGCTGTTTGAGGAAAAATCCAGGACATCCACGCGCTTTTGCGTGAACTTGAGCATTTCAGCGCTGTTGCCTTCCGGCCTTTTTTCAGGCGCGTTCAATGCTACAATCCGCGTATAGTCATCGTCATGCCTGTCAACCGCCCTTGTGCCAAGTCCGTAAACAAGCCTTAAAAGCCCGGCCTCAGGGTCTATACTCTCGTCCCATGTATACAGATTGTACGAGAATCCTACTCCGGCCAGGTCGGGCATGAAGACATTCTGCCGCCTGGTCCCCGAAACCCTCTGTACAAGCAGCGCCATCTGCTCGTCATTTTCAAGCACGCCTTTTTTCGCCCTGTAGGCAAGCGCTTCCCTGCTCATGGTGCTCGCGTAAATCACCCGGACAGCGTCAAGGAAAGCTGACAGCCGTTCTTCCTTTGCCGCGTTGTTCACGCAAAAGATGCTCTCGTATTTTCCCGAAAACGCGTTGCCAAAATTGTCCTCAAGGAGCGAGCTTGACCTGACTATAAGCGGCGACTGGCCGAAATAATCAAGCATATCAGCGAACCTGTGTATCACCTCATCAGGGAACGTTCCGGCCATTATTTTTTCCCTCGCCTCGTCTATGTCCTCAAAAAGGGTCTCCGGGTTCTTTTGCTTCTGCCTTATATTCCAGCACCCGTTCCGCACGAGGAAAGAGTAAAAAATATCGGAACCTATGTAAAAAGAATCGTGCTTTTCAATTACCTGTTCATACCGTTTAAATTCCTTTTTCAGGATGGCGTGCGCCAGCAGCATGCCCACGGACTTGCCGCCTATAAGTCCTGACCCTATGGTCCTTTTCCAGATTCCAATAAGCCCTGGCAGGTCAAGGTGTTTTTCTCCCATGCGGAGCATTTTCTCGTCAGTGGCGATTATCTGCCGCAATTGGCGCCTGAATATTTCCTCAACCGTGGCTTCCGTGCATTCCCCCCGCCTGCAGGAGCCTATTATATTCTCAGCCTCAATAAAAAGCCTGTCCCAGAGCCCTATCGCCCTGTAAGGAGCGGACTGCAGCCCGTACCACGGGCCCGTAAGCGTCACGTCGGCAACAGCAGTGCTTTCGGTCACAGGCAAGAAATCCCCGTTTTTTTTCTCGTGCAGCATATACATAGTAGACGCATACCTGCCGTCAACCTTTACAGGCTGTATAAACTGCCTGCCTTCCCTGGCGTATACGTCAAGTATCAGTTGTGTCGTCCTGCTTATCAGCCTGGTTGCGTGGTAGGAATTGTATCCGCGCTGTATCATAAAATAAGCTATGCATTTCATCTTAAGCAGCCTGGGGCAGGTCAGGACGAAGAAATTCTCTATCATACTCTCTGAAAAGTGCTCAACAGCCAGTTCGGAAAGCGAGTCAAAAACGTAATAAGCGCCGTTGCCGGCCCTGGTTATCGCGTTATGCATGCCTGTGATGAATTTTTCAAAGCCTTCAGCCGGGTTCAGCCTTACCACATCAGCGCCGTAGCCTTCAGGGGCAAATTCCATGTGTTTCGCGAATCTGAAATACACAAGCTTCCTTTTCTGCGACAACGCGTATTCACAGTATGGCTTTACGTACGGGAAGAAATCCTCCACTGAATCCGTCTGCCACACAATGTTGTCGCCCGGCAGTATGCCGCCGAGTATCCTGTCCAGTCCGGGTATCCCGGTGCTATCCATCTATAAACCCCTTCTTTTTGTTTTCATAAGTATCCGCCTGGCGCGGGCCGAATACGAAGGCACCGGCGATTTTAACGCTTTTTCAATCTCTCTTTCGATCTTCGGCCTTAATGACTTCTCTTTTTCAGTAAGCGCGTACAGCGCCTCAAGAAAGCAGGCTTTCGGGCCTTTTTCAGTTTCTTCTTCCAGCCATCTGCTTATTATATGGTAACATTTTTTCGCCCGCGCGCCCTTTACCCCGCAATGAATCAGTATTTCCGCCAGAAAATAATCAAAACCCTCTTGGGGCCC
>CAYNMZ010000237.1:0-2603 GCA_964398505.1 uncultured Spirochaetia bacterium | reverse complement strand
CCTTTTCTTCACTGTTAACCCGTGATGAAATCCCGAAGGGATTTCATTTTACGGGTTGGAGCGGGTGAAGGGAATCGAACCCTCGTCTCAAGCTTGGGAAGCTCGCATTCTGCCACTGAACTACACCCGCAGCACGTATAATTTAATATTATAATAGTTTCACTATTCATTGTAAAGCCAAAAAACCGCTAAAATATAAGGCGGTTTTGCCCTTGCCAGGAAATCATGATAAAAAAATAATCCCCGGGGTTGCCCCCGGGGATCTTATATGCTTTTGCGGCCTGGTTTATTGCACGGTTAATGCCGGCCTTGGCTTAAAACCTGTCCCTGCCTCCGCCCCTATTGCCGCCTCTTCCGCCTCCGAAACCTCCGCGGCCTCCGCCAAAACCGCCCCTGTCGCTCTTTTCTTTCGGCGGTTTCGCTTCGTCCACTTTAATTTTCCTTCCCATGAATTCCTTGCCGTCATTTTCCGTCTTTGCTTTTTCAGCTTCTTCAGTCGTGGCCATGGTCACGAAACCAAAACCCTTCCTGTCGATGACTACAGCTTCCTTCACTGTGCCGCTCGCTGAAAAAAGTGTCTTTAAATCCTCGCTTGTTGAATCATAACTGATGTTGCCAACGTACAACTTGCTGCCTGTCATTTACCGTAGCCTCCTTAGTTTTCTCCATGCTTTATAGGGTTCCTTCCAAGGAAGCGGTGGCAAGATCGCGCCGTATTTCCTATGAGAACGAAATAAAACACAAGAGTGCGCCCGTTCCGGGCGGCTTAGTTTGACCGCAAAAGCTCCTTCCATTTCAAGCATTAACCGTAGTGAAATTATACCTTAGCGAAAGGCGCTTTGCCACATATATTTATATAATATGAGCCCAAAAAACCCACCTGACAAAAAATCTGACAAAATTCAATTGAATAACCTGTTTTTGTATGATATATTATTGTTAATTTAATCCTTATTTTATAATGTTTTCTGGGGACATAACATGAAAATGCTGAGTTCAGAAGATATTTTCAACATAAAAACCTGGGACGACCTTCAGACTGCCATAGCGCAGCTGCTCGGCATGGGCATACGTGTCACTGACAGCGAAGGAAACGTCACCACTTTTTTTGATTCATTCGCCGACATCTGCGCGGCTGTAAAAAACACTCCTCTCTGCGGCGAATGCGACGCCTTTCACGGGTCAATTCCCGTAATCAGCGAAGACCCGGCACTCTGCCCTGCCAGGATATGCCACTATACCGTGGAGTCGGAATTTTTTTACAGGAAATATTACATTACCGTATCCGCGCTTTGCGGCGAGCATGACGACGAGTTCATAGAGAACACCGCGGCAAAAGCAGGCATAAAGCCCGCTGACCTGGCTTTCCTGTACGCCACGCTCCCCAACTACCCGCAGGACAAGCTGAAAAGCTGGGCCCAGTTGATCGGCAACATGTTCACAAAAGTAATGGAACCGGCGCTTCAGACAAATATAATGTACATGGCAGAGAAGGAAAAAGAGGAAGAAATAAACAAGATGAAACAGCTGATGAAATCAAACCTGCTGATAAACTCCACCCGCGTGCTCCCTTCCCTGCTGTCAATCGTATCCGAAAGCGCCGAGAAACTCGTCACAGCTGAAAAATGCCTTGTATACTTTGTCGATTACGACAGTTCCGAGCTTTATTATGAATGGACGCACACTGAAAGGGACAAGACAGCCGGCAAGTCCAGGATAAAGCTGGGCGAAGGCATACTGGGCCTGTCCGCGAAAAACGGCGCAAGCATTACAGTAAACAACCCCGTTTCCGACCCGCGCGTGTCAAAATCCGAAAATCCCTTGGATATGCCCGTCAGGAACATGATATGCGTTCCGATAAAGACAAGCAGCACGGTAATCGGCGTGATGCAGCTGCTCAACCGCGCCGAAGGCGCGGCCTTCACGGCAAGCGACCAGGTATTCCTGGAAAATCTCGCGGCGCAGGCAGCGGTTGCCATAGAAAATGCGGTCATGTACGAAAACATGGAAGGCGCGGCCTTCAAGCTCAACCATCAGCTGCAAAAGTCCAATATAAACCTGTCCATAGAGAAAAAGAGGGTGGAATCAATAATAAGCAGCATGGAGGACGCTGTCGTGGCCATTGACAGGAACAGTTGTATCGTCCTTTTGAACAGGGCCGCGGAGAGGCTTTTCGGCGTAAAATCCGGGCAGGCCATACAGGCGCCGGCAGGCACCTTCATAAAGGACGAAAAACTGCTGTCTCTTATTGACTCGGCAATGTCCGCCGGAGAGATTAAAAAGGCCGAGTTCACAAGGCCGGTATTTGACGAGGACCACGTTTTCGCCGCAGCCTGCACGCCGGTCACAGACGAGGACAATACCCGCGCCGGCGCCGTCGCCGTATTCAGGGACATCACAAAGGCTAAAAAGCTTGAGAACCTGAAGTCCGAGTTTTTAAACATGGTAGCGCACGAGCTCAGGACCCCGCTTACCCCCATCATAGCCTATATTCAGCTCATGCTTGTCAGGAACCCTTCCCCCGAGAAGATAAGGAAATACGCCTCGCTGATATTCAGGGAAACCCAGAGGCTATCCACGCTGATAAACGACCTGCTTGACAT
>CAYNMZ010000236.1:0-2607 GCA_964398505.1 uncultured Spirochaetia bacterium | reverse complement strand
CTGGCAGTACGCCTTCTGGCTGTTCCAAGTCGTCTTTGCCGGTACTGCGGCAACTATTGTTTCAGGTGCAATGGCTGAAAGGACCAAGTTCATAGCTTACCTTATTTACACTTTTTTCATCAGCCTTATAATTTACCCTGTAGTAGGCCACTGGACCTGGGGCGGAGGTTGGCTCTCCAAACTGGGCTTCATTGACTTCGCCGGTTCAACAGTTGTTCATTCGGTTGGCGCATGGGCCGCGCTCATAGGCTCCATACTTCTCGGGCCAAGGCTCGGAAAGTATGATCAAAACGGGCGTTCCAAGGCAATAAAGGGACACAACATGCCACTGGCCGCGCTCGGCGTGTTCATCCTGTGGTTCGGCTGGTTCGGGTTCAACCCTGGCAGCACTTTGTCCGGCATGAACAGGGGTATAGGCCTGATTGCCCTTAACACTAACATAGCTGCAGCGGCTGGAGCCCTGACTGCCATGTTCCTTGTCTGGACATTATTCGGAAAGCCCGATATATCCATGACACTTAACGGCGCTCTGGCAGGACTTGTCGCAATAACTGCGCCATGCGCATCCGTATCCCCTTTCAGCGCAATGCTGATAGGAGCAATAGGTGGTATATTCGTGGTTGTGTCCGTAGAAGTCTTCGACAAGGTATTTAAAATAGACGATCCAGTCGGAGCTATATCTGTCCACGGAATAAACGGCATATGGGGTACTCTCGCCGTCGGACTATTTGCGGAATCAGGCTACGGTACTCTGACCGGAGCAGGCGCCATAAGCGGGCTTTTTTATGGCGGTGGTTTCACCCAGCTGAAAGCACAGTTAATCGGTATAGGATCTGTAATGCTTTGGGTGCTCGGGATATCACTTCTGATGTTCCTTGCCATCAAGTACACAGTAGGTTTAAGGGTCAGCCGCGACGAGGAATTGCGCGGGCTTGACATACACGAACATGGAACCGAGTCCTATTCCGGTTTCCAGATAATAGACTGAGTAAAGGAGTATAAAACCATGAAAATGATAATCGCGATGATTCAGCCCCACAAGCTTGAGGATGTAAAGAAGTCGCTCTTTGACGCCGAAGTGCATAAAATGACAGTACTGCCTGCACTCGGCGCGGGCCAGCAGAAAGGATATTCTGACACCTACAGGGGCGTTATATCAGAGGTTAACCTCCTGCACAAGACCATGCTTATAATCGGCGTTAACGATGATTTTGTGGAAAAAACAATTGAGGCTATTACCAAAGGCGCAAAAACCGGAAATATCGGCGACGGCAAGATATTTGTCCTGGACCTTGATGAAGTAATCAGGATAAGAACAGGAGAAAAAGGCAAAAGAGCCGTCGGCTGATAAAAAGGCATTTCGAATCACCGTTCTTTAAGCAAAGCCGGCAAAATAAGCCGGCTTTGCTCTTTTTATCAAAAATATCTCGTTTCAGTTATTCAACCCGGTCAACGCGCAACTTTTTTACGTATGCTTTTAAGTGTCTTAAATTTTTTTCTCCTGCCATGCGCGTTCCCCTGTCCGGTCGGCTGCATTTGCGGATTTTATCAATTAATTTGGCGCAGTCAAATCATGCGCTTCCACGTGCGCTGCCGACACCGTCAAATCCCGCCATCAACCGAAGGTTGATTTTACGGATTGTACCGCAGCCCGCGCCGCACGTGATGAAAGCTATGCCTTTCTTGTTATTGTCATTTTGAATACGCCATCACACACCCATTTCTTTAATTCTTTTATGGCATTCCTCGGCCGTTTGTCTTTTAGGTGTTGTATTTTCAAACAAAGGAAGCACATGGTCGGCGCACCCGGCAGCCCACAGCCCGAGTTTTTGTTTGTTGGATTTGGAGATTGGACAGAGGAGGCTGTATTTGATCATATCGATTGATTCATCATTAAGAACGTCATTGCTGTAAGAAAACAAACTAATCCGCTATAATTATATACAAGGAGATTGTTATCCAAAAAATTTTTTACCCGACATTTTCAGGTAGATCCAATAGCCAAAAACAGAATGAATCGGATAAATTAAAAACCATAACCAGTGCGTTAACTAAAAACTACTTCCATCCAAAATATAACATATAATATAAAACCAAGATTGATGCCGCGGCAGTTGTTCGACAAGCTCATTTTTCAGCAGCGGCTCTACCGGATTTCGTAGAGAAGAGGCATGCCCCTTCTCGCTTTATGAGCGGGATCAAGCCGCCTGTATTATTCCAGGCCCAGCAACATGCTAAGACTGCCGTGATAGACGAAGTCTATCACTCCGTTATACGCGTAGCCGGCCCTTTATGGCCACCTTCGCGCAACCATACGTTTCAGGACGTTACTGGCTTAAGATGTTGTGCGACCGAAGGGGGCACTCAAAATTCAATGCTTATCGACATATCATCTCGTCGGCGAAGCCGACAAATGTATAATATCATACCCTCATGGCAGGGTAACCTAGCGGGGTTAAAATTAGCTTATAAAATACAAAACCCCGGCAGGTTACCCTGTCGGGGTTTGTATTTTAAGCCAGCAACGTCCTACTTTCGCATGCAGTTGCCCGCATACTATCATCGGAGATGAAGTGCTTAACTTCCGTGTTCGGGATGAAAACGGGT
>CAYNMZ010000235.1:0-2622 GCA_964398505.1 uncultured Spirochaetia bacterium | reverse complement strand
ATAGTTCTTAAAAACAAAACTGCGAGCATGGTGAAATTGGCAGACACGCCAGACTTAGGATCTGGTGCCGTAAGGCGTGGGGGTTCAAGTCCCTCTGCTCGCACCAAAAAAATATAATAATAAAGCGAGCAGAGGGACTTGAAACGAGCGAGCGCCGAGCGAATAGCGAGGAAGAGCGAGGCGTAGCCGAGCGGAAGCGAGCGAGGAGAGCCTACGCAGGCCGCGAAAGGCAAAGCCGAGCGGCCGAAGCAGGCAAGTCCGACCGAGCTCGCACCAGCCTTCGCTTCACTTCGTGAAGCTTCGGCCGGCGAGACGGCCGACTGATGAAAGATATTCGCGGAAACTGAAAAATACGGGAGAGAAGGCGGAGAAAGAGCGTAGTTGAGGTTTAAAGCCACAAAAAATCCAGGAGGTTTGTAAATGAAGTGGGAAGTAAAGAATGAGAAAGCGTGCAGGAAAGCAATTGATGTCACTGTTGAAAAAGAATATGTCAGCAAGATCAGAGAGGGCGTTCTCAAGGAAATAAAGAATAATGCGCAGGTTGATGGATACAGGAAGGGAAAGGCGCCCGAGACAGTTGTAAGGAATGTGTTCGGCAGGACCATAGAGGAGGAAACGCAAAAGGAGCTTATCCCAAAGGTTGTGTCGGATGTGCTCTCGCAGGTGAACCTGCATCTTGTGACTTATCCGAGGATAAGCAATATCAAATACGCCGATGACGGCGGAATGTCCCTCACTATAATAGCGGAGACAAACGCGGAGTTTGAGCTGAAGGACTATAAAAACCTGAAGATAGACAAAAAAACCCTTAAAGAAGTTACTGATGAGGATGTTGAAAGGGAGCTTGGAAAGATTAGACAGTCCCGCGGGGTTTTAAAGGACTCCGGAAGGGACACCGCCGCTGACGGCGATTTCGCGGAAGTTACCATTATAGGTTTTGTTGACGGCAAATCAGAAGACTCGCTGACATCGCCCAATGACATGATAAGGATAGGATCCAAGGCCTCGCCCGAAGGCCTTGAGGAAGGCCTAAAGGGGATGAAAATAGGCCAGGAAAAGGACATAAAGGTGAAATTCCCTGCGGATTTCGGAGATGCGAAGCTGGCGGGAAAGCAGGCTGACCTTAAGGTGACCTTAAAAGCGTTAAAGACGCTGGACGTGCCTGAGCTTAACGACGATTTTGTAAAGGGCCTGGGCGCGAAATTTACGACCGTAGTGGAATTAAAGGACGCGATACGCGCCGAGCTGAAAAAACAGGCTGAAACAGCGGCCAGGAATCATAACATTGACGCTGTTTTCAGCGAGCTTCTAAAAGCGAACGTGTTTGACGTTGCCGAAGGGCTTGTAATACAGGAAACAGACGCCATAATGTCAAGGTATGAAAGCCAGCTGGCGAACCAGGGCCTAAATATAGAAAAGCTTGGATTAAACAGGGCCGAGGTCAGGAAAAAATACGCCAAGGCAGCCGAGGACAACGTGAGGCTTCGCTACATACTCAGGAAAGTGGCTGAGGCTGAGAAAATTGAAGTCACTGACGCGGACGTGGAGGCTGAAATACGCAAGATAGCTGAAAGCACAAAAGAAGACGCGGACGCCATGTTAAAGAGGGCGAAGCAGAGCTGGGACGCGCTGAAAGCGCAGTACCTTGAGGACAAGGTCATAGAGAGGCTGCTGGAACTGGCGAAATAGATTAAGCGCAAGGCATAAAATTCACGAGGAGGCGTTTATGAACCTTATACCTATGGTGGTTGAGCAGAGTGACAGGGGCGAGAGGGCGTATGACATTTACTCAAGGCTTCTTAAAGAAAGGATAGTATTCATCGGCACGCCCATTGACGATGAAGTGGCGAACCTCATCATAGCCCAGCTTCTTTTCCTGGACAGCGAGGATTCGGGCAAGGAGATATCGGTTTACATAAACAGCCCGGGCGGCGTGGTGAGCGCGGGCATGGCCATATACGACACAATGCAGTATATAAAGTCGCCTGTGACTACCATATGCGTAGGCCAGGCCGCAAGTATGGCAGCTGTGCTTCTTGCCGCCGGACATAAAGGCAAGCGGTTCGCTTTGCCGAACGCGCGCGTCCTTATACACCAGCCCATGGGCGGAGTGCAGGGCCAGGCTTCGGACATTGACATACACGCGAAGGAAATATTGAAACTCCGCGACAGGCTTAACAGGATACTTGTAAAGCATACAGGTCAGTCCATAAAGAAGATAGAAAAGGATACGGACAGGGACTATTATATGGACGCCCAGGAAGCGAAGGAATACGGTATTGTGGACGAGATAGTGGAGAACAGGAAATAAATATAAAAACTGAAAGTTAAGGCGGCAAAAAATGAAGAGATGCTCGTTCTGCGGAAAAAAGGAAAAGGATGTAAAAAGGATGATAGTGGCGGAGGAAGCGGCGGTGTGCGACGAGTGCGTGGCACTTTTTAATTCCGCCCCAATTGAGGAGGCGCCGCATGAAAATCAGGAACTGCCCAAGCCGGTTGAGATAAAGAGCGTGCTGGATGACTTTGTGATATCGCAGGAACGCGCGAAAAAAGTGCTGGCTGTCGCGGTATATAACCACTACAGGCGCGTGCTTTCCGCGAGAAAATCGGGCGTTGAGATGC
>CAYNMZ010000234.1:0-2632 GCA_964398505.1 uncultured Spirochaetia bacterium | reverse complement strand
CGCAGCTCCCGCCCCTCTTGCTATAGTACCGCCTGTACCTGCTATAAGTTCCACATTGTGCACAAGTGTACCTACAGGTATGTTCCTGAGCGACATGTTGTTGCCAACCTTTACCTCAGCCTCGTCAGAGGACATAACAGTATCACCGACCGAAAGCCCCAGAGGGCATACTATATAACGCTTTTCGCCGTCAGCGTAATTTAATAGGGCGATCCTGGCGGACCTGTTAGGATCATATTCAATAGTCGCGACTTTTGCCGGGATATTTATCTTATCCCGCTTAAAATCAATCAGACGGTAAAGTTTCTTATGCCCGCCCCCGCGGAACCTGGAGGTTATCCTTCCCATGTTGTTCCTGCCTGATTTTTTCCTTAACCCTTTTGTAAGGGATTTTTCGGGAAATTTTCTTGTAATGTCCTCTTTTGTGTCAACCGTCATGGTCCTTCTGGCCGGTGTCAACGGCCTGAATCCTTTTGTTGGCATGTTCTTATACTCCTTCTACTATCTCAATTTTTTCATCTTTTTTAAGCTTTACTATGGCCTTCTTAAATTTCACCGCGGCCGAAACGCTTCTGCCGAATCTCTTTGCCTTGCCCGGCATCATAACAGTATTAACCCGCTCTACATGCACTTTAAAAAGACCCTCAATGGCTTTCTTTATTTGTTTTTTGGTAGCTGTTTTTTCAACCTGAAAAGTATAGAAATTACCCTTTTCTCTGACAAGACCGCTTTTTTCCGTAAGCGACGGTTTTTTAATAATCTGGTAAATGTCCATGATTAACCTATTCTCCTTATCATTTCTTCCATGCCGGGTTTTGTAGCAAGGACCCTGTCATGAATCATCAGTTCATAAGCATTCAACTCCTTGGCAGTCATTACAGTAACATCTCTCAAATTTCTCGTTGCCTTGCTGAATATCTGGCTATTCTTGTCCGTGACAATCAGAAGCTTTTTTCCATAGAGATTAAGCGCCTTAAGCGCGGAAGCCACTATTTTTGTCTTTGGTTCCTTAACTTCAAAATCATCTATAACAATTACAGCTCCGCCCTTGATTTTCCTGGCTATAACGGCGGCAGTGACCTTTTTCTTGCTTTCCCTGTTTATTTTTATCCTTGATAACACCGGTTTCGGCCCGAAAACCACGCCTCCGCCTTTCCATATGGGCGACCTAATTGAGCCGTGCCTTGCGCGGCCTGTGCCTTTCTGCTTCCAAGGTTTCTTGCCTCCGCCCCTGACCTCAGACCTCGTCAGCGTATTTGACGAACCTGTATGACTGTTCTGCTGATAAGAAAGCAACACATCGTGAAGCAGGTCGTCCTTAACATCCGTGGCAAGTATCGCGTCATCTATGTTCATTTCCTCTTTTTTCCTGTTTTCCCTGTCAACAATATCAACTTTCATTCCATTTCTCCTTTACTTCTTTTTAATTTCTTTTTTTCCTGCCTTAACCGCTTTTTTTATCACAAGTAAAGCGTTTTTGCCGCCCGGCACTGCCCCGCGGAGCAGCATAAATTTGTTTTCATTGTCAAATTTCTCTATCTTCAAATTCTGCACTGTAACCTTCTCAACGCCCATGTGACCTGCCATTTTCTTGTTCTTAAAAACTCTCGCAGGATAGGTATTTGAACCTATGGACCCCGGTATCCTGTGCGCCATGCCTCCGTGGCTGGCCGGGCCGCCTCCAAAATTATGCCTTTTTATGGTTCCCTGAAATCCTTTTCCCTTTGAAATTCCCGACACATCCACTTTGTCGCCTTCTTTAAATATTTCCTCAAACGCCACCCTGTCGCCGATATTGAACTTTTCAACTTCCTCTGCCGTCATACGTATTTCCTTGAGAACAGATTTAAATGGAAGGTCTACCTTTTTTTTCTCGTTCTTAAAAATGCCCTTCATTGGTTTGGGCACTCTTTTAGGTTTTGTCACGTCAAACATGCCGATCACAAGCGCCGTATACCCATCACGCTGTTCCGACTTCTTATCAACCACTACTGCATCCGAAAATTCTACAACCGTAACCGGGACAGCCTCGCCCTCGGCGCTGAATATCTGTGTCATTCCCATTTTCTTTCCAAGCATTGTCTGTACCATTTTTGCTCCTTAATTACAGCTTGATCTCGACATCTATGCCGGCAGGCAGGTCGAGGTTCTTTAGTTTCTCAACTGTCTCATGATTCGGCTCCAGTATGTCTATGAGCCTTTTATGTATCCTCATTTCAAACTGCTCGCGTGATTTCTTGTCTATGTGCACGGAACGCTGTATAGTGTACTTATGCAGCCTTGTGGGAAGGGGTATGGGCCCGGAAACCCTTGCTCCGGTCTCCTTCACCTTCTTTATTATATCCGTGACAGACTTGTCAAGCAGCTTATGGTCGTACGCTTTCAGCCTGATCCTTATCTTCTGCATTTCTACCTGCATTTACTTTCTCCCTTCAATTCTTAAATTGACCGCTTCATTTATGGTCTCGGGCCCCGATTCTCGCGTCTCGGCACCCGGCTTTTCGTTTTTCCTCTGGGCCTTATTCCTTTATCTCAGTCACTATGCCCGAGCCAACCGTCCTGCCGCCCTCGCGGATAGCGAACCTGACTTCCTTCTCCATCGCTATCGGCGCCATCAGTTCCACTTCCATCA
>CAYNMZ010000233.1:0-2659 GCA_964398505.1 uncultured Spirochaetia bacterium | reverse complement strand
CCCCCCACATACTGGTCCACAGGCAATTCCCTGTCCGCCACAACCCTGTCCACCGGAAGCTTGCTGTTTTTGGCGTCGCAATACCTTATGAAGTACCATGAAGAGTCAACAAAAGTATCCATGGTATCAGTCTCGCGCCTGGCGCTACCTCCGCAACTGGGGCATTTCGTGTTGACAAATGACGCCGATTTTTCCAGAGGATTTCCCCTGCCTGTAAATTCAACGTCTTTAGGCAGTTTCACCGGCAGATTTTCTTCCTTTTCCATCACAATTCCGCATTTGTCACAGTAAACCGCAGGTATTGGAGTCCCCCAGTAACGTTGACGTGACAGGAGCCAGTCTTTCAGCCTGTAATTGACTTCTACTTTTCCGGTTTTTTCCCTTTCCATCCATTCTGCAATCTTTTTCTTGGCTGTTTCATTGTCCAGGCCGTCAAACTGACCTGAATTTACAAGCACACCCGGTTCTTCATATGCCTCTCTCATTTCCGCGGCGACAAGCACCCTGTTTTTTGGCTGTATTACCGCAATTCGCGGAAGCTTATATTTTTCAGCGAAAAGAAAGTCACGCTGGTCGTGTGTAGGTACGGCCATTATCGCGCCCGTACCATAATCCATAAGCACATAATTGCCCACCCATATCGGTATT
Organism: uncultured Spirochaetia bacterium; assembly: GCA_964398505.1. Taxonomy (GTDB): domain Bacteria; phylum Oederibacteriota; class PGYV01; order PGYV01; family CAYNMZ01; genus CAYNMZ01. Next base: position 2,011 of record CAYNMZ010000233.1, on the reverse strand, counting down.
TTATTGCCATTGACCGGGTTTATGGCGTAAGCGCCTGTTGCCACGCCTTCCTTTTCAAGCGTAAGCAGTGTCGCGACTGTCACGTCCATTTTTCTAACTTTTTCCTGGAAAGCCGATATTTCAGCGGCTTTTTCCGGGCCTGCCATTGACTTGATTTTTTCCACCATAGGATGCTGCGGCGCCAGCACCACGTATGTAGCCCCGAATATTGTGTCCGGTCGTGTTGTAAAAACAGGTATTTCTTCGCCTGTTTCGGCATGCCTGAAAAATATCCGTACGCCTTCGCTCCTTCCAATCCAGTTTTTCTGCATCAATATAACGCGCTCCGGCCACGATATCTTTTCATGGCCATCCAAAAGTTCCTGCGCGTAAGCGGTTGTCCTGAAGAACCACTGAGTCAGGGATTTTTGTTCCACATTTGATTCACATCGCCAGCATTTGCCTTCATGCACCTGTTCATTCGCAAGCACCGTACCGCAATCAGGGCACCAGTTGACCGCCGTTGCCTTCCTGTAGGCCAACCCCTTCTCAAAAAACTTGATGAACAGCCATTGGTTCCATTTATAATAACTTTCATCGCATGTGGCAATTTCCCTGTCCCAGTCATAGGACATTCCCAGCTTCTTAAACTGGCCCCTGGCGTGTTCTATGTTCTTGTATGTCCACTCAGAAGGATGCACCTTGTTTTTGATCGCAGCGTTCTCGGCAGGCAGTCCGAAAGCGTCATAACCCATGGGATGAATGACGTCATACCCCCGCATCCTCATATAATGCGCAATGACGTCGCCGATTGAATAAACCCTGATGTGTCCCATGTGCAGGTAGCCGGAAGGATACGGGAACATCTCAAGCACATAATATTTGTTTCCCCTTCCCGAAGATTTGAATATCTTGTTGTCAGCCCAGTATTTCTGCCACTTGGATTCTGTTTCCTTATGCGGATAATGCTCGTGCTCCGACATTTTTCCTCCGTGTATAATGTAAATTTTTATTTTCTCGTTTTTCTTCGTGCCAAAAGGCCTTAAATCACAAAATGGATTTTATCATCAACTGATTATTTTTCAACAATTTAATGCTCCGGTTTTCTCGACAAATTAAACGCTCGCGCGCGGCAATTCAATTCTTGCCAGTTTTCCCGGAACCAGACTGCCCATCCGCGGATGCAGGCTGAGAATTTTCAATTTCCACCTTTACCCTGTCCACTTTTCTCGCGTCAGACCTTACGACAGTAAATGTAAGATTCCCCATTTTTATTGACTCACCCGGTTTGGGGACATAACCAAAAAGCGTGCATACCATTCCGCCTATAGTCGTCACGCCGTCCTCCTCCGGAAGTGAAAGCTTAAACTGCCTGTTAACCTGGCTGACCTGCGCGCGGCCCTTGAAAATCAGTGTTTTATCGTCAGGCTTCTCGTAATCCCTCTCCTCAGTATCATACTCGTCGTGTATGTCGCCCACTATTTCCTCAAGTATGTCCTCAAGGGTTATAAGGCCCGACGTGCCGCCAAACTCGTCCACCACGATTGCCATGTGTATTTTTCCCTTCTTGAATTCCTTCAGGAGGTCGGTAAGTTTTTTGGTCTCAGGGACAAAATACGGAACGCGCAGGAGATCCTGGAATATGACAAGCCCCCTGTTCTTGACCATTGATATCATATCCTTTGTGTATATTATGCCGACAATGTGGTCAAGATTTTCCCTGTAAACCGGCAGTCTTGAATAACCGTCTTCAATTATAAGGTCAAGTATGCTGTCAATGTTGCTTGATATGTCTATACCTACAATTGCTGTCCTCGGCACCATAATTTCCTTCACCTGCATATCTCCAAGTTCAAGCACGCCGGACATCATTTTCTTTTCCTGTTCGTTCAGGTAACCTTCCTCCACGCCGGCATCTATTACCGTAGTAATGTCCTTGGCTGACACCACGGGAATACCTGCAGCGGCCTTACCCCCGAATCGCCTTACCAGAAAATTGCTCATTTTAAGGAATATTTCAGTAAGCGGCCTC
>CAYNMZ010000232.1:0-2695 GCA_964398505.1 uncultured Spirochaetia bacterium | reverse complement strand
CCCGTAAAATGAAATCCCTTCGGGATTTCATCACGGGTTAACAGTGAAGAAAAGGCAAAGGGAATTGAACGCGAGCGCGTTTTAATCAAAAAGCACCAAACTATATAATTACAGGAACTTACAGGGCTTAAACCCTAAAATATGACGGAGATGAAATTGACTGTTAATCACAAGTGGGCTGACCTGCACATACATACTGTGAAGTCCGACGGCACATGTACTGTAGAGCAGATTTTTGAGCGCGCCAGGGATTCAGGCTTATCTGCGATAGCCATAACCGACCATGACACTTCCGCAGGTGTTGAGGAAGCTCTGTATATGGAGAAAAAGTACGGCATTGAGTTTGTCCCCGGGGTGGAGCTTTCGGCCATGTACAATGGCAGGGAAGTTCATGTAGTGGGCTTGTACATTGACTGGAGGGTAAAAAAGTTCGCTGAAAAACTCGTTTTTTTTCAGAAAAAAAGGGTGGAGCGCGCCAAAAAGATAATAAAAAAGCTTAAGGAAAACGGATTGAATATAAAATATGAGGAACTCTATGAGATAACGGATAATATGGGAAACGCTGGCAGGCTGCATATAGCAAGGCTTTTGGCAGGCAGAAAATTCGTAAAAAATATAAAGGAAGCGTTTGAAAAATACCTGTCCGAAGGCGCTGCTGCGTACGTGGCGAAGGAAAAAATTACAGTTAAGGAAGCTATAAGCCTTATACAGAGCGTGGGCGGCGTGGCCGTACTGGCGCATCCCGGAAGCCTGAAAAGTGACGATATGATAGCTGAATGGCGAAAGGCCGGGCTGGACGGGGTTGAGGCTTTCCATCCTGACCATAATTTCACTGAAACAGGAAATTATCTTGATATCGCAGGCGCAAACGGGCTGCTTGTGAGCGGAGGGTCGGATTTTCACGGTTCTCACAGGCCCGGCGGTATTGGAGATGTTAAGCTTCCATACGAGTATTTTGAGAGGATAAGGGCGTATTACCGCGCCAATGGGGGAAAGGCCGGTTAAAATTATTAATTAATAATGAATAATTAATAATAAAAGACTGAAGAATATGAAAACAGAACGGAGAACAGTAATGGGTGACGACAAACAAAATGAAAACAAACAGCTGAACGCGCGGTCTGAGAAAGTTGTGGATGAGGCTGAGGTCATAAAAAGCAAGAAGGCGAACCTTGACTTCCTGCGCGAAAAAGGCGTGGAGCCATACAAGTATTCCTATGAGCGCAGCGGCACCATAGCGGAAATGCTGTTGAAATATAAGGACGCGACAGACCAGGAGTCCGGGACCAGGGAAAAAATATGCGGCCGCGTGATGAGCATGAGGGGCCACGGCAAGACAGCTTTCTTCCATGTAATGGATGCGTCGGGAAAAATGCAGGTATATGCAAGGAAAGACGTGCTGGGGGACGCGGATTACGAAATTTTCAGGAAAACGGACATAGGAGACATTGTGGGCGTTGAAGGCACTGTCTTCAGGACGCATACGGGCGAAATAACAGTAAAGGCCGCAAAAGTAGAAATGCTTACAAAGTCGCTTTTACCTTTGCCCGAGAAATGGCACGGCCTAAAGGACAAGGAAACCCGGTACAGGAAGCGGTATGTGGACCTTATAGCGAATGAGGACGTAAGGAAGGCGTTTGAGACGCGCGTATTGATGATAAAGGAAATAAGGGCATACCTTGATTCACTGGGTTTCATGGAAGTGGAAACCCCCATGATGCACACTATACCGGGCGGCGCGAAGGCCAGGCCTTTCCTGACACACCATAACGCGCTGGACATGGACCTTTACATGCGGATAGCGCCCGAGCTTTACCTAAAAAGGCTTCTTGTGGGCGGTTTTGAGAGGGTGTACGAGATAAACAGGAATTTCAGGAACGAGGGCATATCGATCAAGCACAACCCGGAATTTACCATGCTTGAGCTGTATGTGGCATACGGCGACCATATTACGGTCATGAAGATAATGGAAGACATTGTGGTGCGGCTCGCGGATAAAATACTCGGTAAAAGGGAAATAATGTACCAAGGCGAAAAAATAGACCTCTCGCCCCCGTGGAAACGGATGACCATGGCCGAGGCCGTGCGGGAACACGCCGGGCTTGACCCGCTGTCAGCGCCGGAAACTGAAATGGCGGCGATGCTTGAGTCAAGGAAAGTTGAGACAAGGAAGGGCGCCACAAGGGGGGAACTGATGGCCGCGCTTTTTGAGGAGTTCGCCGAGGCAAAACTTATACAGCCGGTTTTTATAACCGAGTTCCCGGTAGAGGTATCACCGCTTTCAAAGGCAAAGAGGGGCGACCCGCGTTTTACAGAGAGGTTTGAGCCGTACATATTCGGCAGGGAAATAGGCAACGGGTTCTCGGAGCTCAACGACGCCGAGGACCAGGAAGCAAGGTTTAGGAAGCAGATTGAGATGGACACTACGGGCGAGACCTCCCGCGTAATAGACACCGACTTTATAGAGGCCTTAAAATACGGGATGCCTCCTGCGGGCGGGCTGGGCATAGGCATAGACAGGCTGGTCATGTTCTTCACTGATTCGGCTTCCATACGCGACGTGATATTGTTCCCGTTGCTCAGGCCGGAAGCAAAATGAGCCGCAGGTTATACCCCGAACGATGCGCCGGGCTTAACGGGGAGCTAAACGGCGGCCTTTGACTGTAAAAAAAAGGAGTTGTATTCTAATGGCGAG
>CAYNMZ010000231.1:0-2699 GCA_964398505.1 uncultured Spirochaetia bacterium | reverse complement strand
CACAGGGCAGTTAAGGGAAATACGAAGCGCGTCTTTATACTTACCCGCTCGTCTTTCGCGGGCCAGCAAAGGCATGCCGCAGCCTCGTGGTCAGGCGACACTTTCGCGGGTTGGGAGACCTTGAAAAGCCAGGTGTCCGCGGGCATAAACTTCTCGGCAGCCGGGGTTCCTTACTGGACAAGCGACATAGGCGCGTTTTACCCGTTCTTTAAGTACAAAAACCCGCTGAACGACACTGCATACAAGGAACTATACCTGCGCTGGTTCCAGTATGTCACCTTCACACCGATACTGCGCGTGCACGGCACTGCGGCGCCGAGGGAAGTGTGGCGCTTCGGCGAAAAGGGAAGCGTTGAGTATGACACGCAGATGAAGTTCATAAACCTGCGCTACAGGCTCCTTCCGTACATATATTCAACGGCGTGGAAAGTGACAAGCGAAGGCGCTTCGTTCATGCGGCCCCTTGCCGCTGATTATAGCGGCGACAAAAAGGCCGAAAACTGCGGCACGCAGTACATGTTCGGCAAATCAATAATGGCCTGCCCTGTCGTAAAGGAGCTTTACAGGGAGACCGAGAACAAGGGCGATTACATATATTACCAGAACCTGTTCACTCCTGACGGGAAGGAACACGGGCTGATATACGAGATTTACAACGGCCTTGATTTTAGGGACCTTCGCGCCAGGAGAAAACTTGACACGTCCTCCATGGGCTGGGCCGGAAACATACCCGTTGACATAAAACTTGAATACTCGCAGAGATGGACCGGCAAAATACTCTCAAAAGAAGCCGGTATTTATGATTTTACGGCCATAACAGACGGCAGCTTAAGGCTCTGGTTTGACGGAAAGCTTGTCATAGACGCTTGGGACAACAGGGAGGAAAAACGCTTTAATTTCTCGGTTAAGCTGAAAGCAAATACGAAGTACTCCATAAAACTTGAACACCAGCAATTCAGGATGAAGCAGGCCATAATGAGGCTGAACTGGCACACGCCGGGAATGAAAAAGGATGAAAAAATAAAATCAGTGCCGGTTTACCTGCCCGAAGGCATATGGACGGATTTTTGGACAGGCAAAAAGACAACAGGAGGAAAGACGCTGAATTTGAAGCCCTCCCTTGATACGATGCCGCTTTACGTGAAGGCAGGCGCGATAATTCCGCTTGGGCCAACTATGCGGCATGTGAATGAGAAAAAAGCGGATAATCTTGAGATAAGGGTTTATCCCGGAGCAAACGGCTCTTTTGACCTGTATGAGGACGAAGGTGACAATTACAACTATGAAAAAGGCGTGTACTCAATAATACCCTTTTCATGGGACGATAGGAACCGCGTTCTTAAAATAGGCGAAAGGCAGGGCTCATATCCGGGCATGCTCAAGACAAGGGTTTTCAGGGTAAATGCAGGCAAAAAAACAAGGGCCGTAAAATACAGCGGCTCAGAAGTTTATGTGAAAATAGGTTAGATGAGGATAAAATCCGGACTGCTGGCCGTACTGGCGTTTGTTTTTCCGGCGGCCTGTGTTTTTGCGTCCGGGAATGGAGAAAAAGGCAGCATGGAAGGCCCCAAGGCGACGAACAGGATTGTCACTGATTTTAACGCTGACTGGCTTTTTCAGAGGACCGATGACAGCCCGCAAATGAAGGATCCGGGCTTTGACGATTCTTCTTGGAAGCGGCTGAACCTGCCGCACGACTGGGCGCTTGAGGGCCACCTTGTCGCGGAAAAACCTGTGTTTGACGTGCCTGTGCTGCCGGTTGTGGAAGGAAAATGGCTTTTTGAAAAAGGCGATGACATGAAAAGGAAGGAACCGGATTTTGACGACAAAGGCTGGCAGGAAGTTAAGCTTCCGGCGACATGGGAACAGCATTCCGGCTATACGGACAAAAACGCCTGGGGCTGGTTCAGGCGGTTTATTGACGTGCCTGAGGATTACAGGGGAAAAGACATAGTCCTTGACATGGGGTGCATTGACGACGTTGATGAGACGTATTTTAACGGCGAGCTTGCAGGAAAGACCGGTTTTGTTTACCCGTATTACGAGACAGCGTGGAACGTACACAGGTTTTACAGGGTGCCGTCGCGGCTCGTTAAATACGGGCAAAAAAACCTGGTGGCAGTCAGGGTCTATGACGCTTACGGCGAGGGCGGCATGCGCTCAAAGGATTCTGTCAATGTGATTGAAGGCCCTTTTGACATGGCCGCAAGCGGCGGCAGCGCAAACGGTTTTATGGCAGGCGGCATCGGCTGGTACAGGAAAAAATTTGTGCCTGATGAAGCCTTAAAAGGCAGGAACATAAGGATAGAATTTGACGGCGCGTATATGGACAGCGAGACATGGATAAACGGCATTAGGCTCGGGAACAGGCCTTATGGTTATTCTTCCTTTTCTTACGACCTTACGCCTTATTTAAGATACGGCGAAGAGAATGTAATTGCCGTGAGGCTGAACGCGAAACAGCAGTGCACGCGCTGGTACTCGGGCGCGGGAATATACAGGAATGTCAGGCTTGTGTCCGTAAATTCCGTGAGTGTCGCTAAATGGGGAGTTTATATAACGGCGCCTGACGTGTCTGAAAAGGAAGCGGTGATACGCGCGGAAACCCTTGTTGAAAACAGCGGCGCTCCTGCCGATGCGGTCCTTCTGACCGAAATAAAGGGCCCTGACGGCTCAGTGGCCGCGGCAGCGGAAAAAAA
>CAYNMZ010000230.1:0-2731 GCA_964398505.1 uncultured Spirochaetia bacterium | reverse complement strand
TATATTTTCCATCATTTCAACAGCGCCGAATATTTCCTCCACATTATCGCCCGCCATGGACAGCGCCCTAAATAAAGCCGCGGCAGCCGACACGCTTTCATTTATCGCCGTATGGTCAAGTGCCAAGCCTATCCTGCCTTCGCAAAAAAGGAGCGCTTTTTCAGTATCAACTCCGTATTTGCCGGCCTTTTTAAGCGCCTGCCTTATGCTGTCCGTGCCCGCCCTTTTCATGTCTATTGTCTGGCACCTTGATATTATTGTCGGCAAAAGCTTTTCAGCAGCATTTACCACAAGTATAATTGACATGTAGTCCTTTGGTTCCTCAAGCCTTTTTAAAATCGCGTTGCCGGCGGCTTGGTTCATCCGCTCCGCGTCTTTAACTATTACTATCTTTTTTTTCAAGTTGAGCGGCGCGTATGACGCAGCTTCCTCAAGCGCCGTCCTCATAACTTCCACGGATAACTGCGCTTTTTCCGTGTTGACAAAAAACGCGTCGGGATGCGGGTTTTTCTGAAAGCCGTCTTCATCAAGACTGCCAAAAACACGCTCAAGGGACAGGCAGTTCGCGCACGCGTCGCAACAATCGCCGTCATCGGCCGGCATCAGGCAATTTAAAGCTTTCGCAAACTGAAGCGCCGCAAAAGTCTTGCCTGTGCCGGATTCTCCGCGGACCATAAAAGATGTCCCGTGCTTGCCGCCTTTGCAGTAGGACAGCATTATGGACTTTGCCCCGCCGTTTCCGGCTATATCCCTTATTGCCATTTCATCTCCTTAACGAGTATTGATTTCGTGGCTTCAAAGACCTCCTTAGCGCTTTTTCCGTCAGTCTTTATAAGCACCCTGCCGAAGCTTTTGGCTTCCTTTAGGTATCCTGCCCTAACTCGCTCGTGAAAACTCCTCTTTTCCCTTTCTATCCTGTCTCTCTTGCGCCTGCCCGCCATCCTCTTGCGCGCTTCCCTGTATGATACGTCATATACTATTGTAAGCGAAGGCCTCGCGCCTTCTGTGGCGAAAAAATTCATGGCAGCTATAAACTGCCTGTCCATACCCCTGCCATACCCCTGGTAAACGGTTGTGGCAAGGTAATACCTGTCAAGAAGCACAATAAAACCCTTTTTAATGTATGGCAGTATTTTCTCAGCCACCACCTGGCTGCGCGCGGCCTCATACAGGAAAAGCTCGGTTTTGGGCGACATCCGGCTGTTTTTGACATCAAGTATAATATCCCTTATCTTCTCGGATATTTCAACGCCGCCCGGCTCGCGCAGGAGCACGGCTTTTTTAGTCTTTTTCCTTATAAATTCAAGCGCTTTTTTCGCCTGTGTGGTCTTACCGCAGCCTTCAGGTCCTTCAAAGACAATAATTTTCCCTGCCATTTATTCTCCTTATAAATGCATAAAAATGGTTTTTATTTTAGCACAGGATTGACGGCAAATACAATAGCTTTGTTCGGATTTTGTGAAATTCATACAAATTCATACAATTCATACATAGAATTCATACAGGTTTGATGTGTTTTTGTTTGATATGATATAATTATATTTATATATCAGACCCGCGGCTTACGGCACGCCAATCCATATTGTCATGACCTTTCGGCTTGCCGCCTGACCAAAGCTTCCTTTCCTGCCTTAGCCATGCTTTTTATCTTCCTTTCCCTTTTCAATGCCTGCCCGTAATTGAAACCGCTTTCCTCATAAACAAGCGATACCGGCCGGCGCTTTTCGGTAATGTACTTCGCGCCACTGCCGTTATTATGTTTTTTCAGCCGCCGCATTACATTGTTTGATATTCCTGTATATAGGGTGGTGTCAGCGCATCTTAAAACATACACGGACCAGTTCTTAGACCTGTAAACGCCCTTTTTTCTGCGCCTATTTGCTTTCACAATCGCCATTATTCATCAGCCAGACCGGTTTTTTTGACGTGTTTTTTATCGAATATTTGTGGTCAACGGCCGTTTCCTTTCCCCATCCATAAAGCGTGTCAAACCTGCCGTCCTTTGTCATGTCCATCTCGGCGCAGTCGGAGTTCCCCGGGCCCCACGACCAGGCAAGCCAGCCAATGCCCGCTTTTTCGCATTCTTCCATAATTGTTTTATACCTTATCTCGCCCGCGCAGCCCACGCCCTTGTGCGCGAACTCGCCCACAATTAGGGGCACATTCACCCCGGCCGCTGACGAAAGCGCGTCCTGTATGCGCTCATCTGACCCGTCGGTCCACCACATGTGTACGGATATTATTATGTTGTTCAGCGGGTCGCCCTTTTGCACGTTCTCGGCCGACGCGTAAAGCATGTTCATGTCCTGGCCGCACTTGGGCATGTCTATCACTACCGGCACCGTGATGCCGGCTTTTCTCATCTTCTTGAGCGCCTTTATATATGTGTTTTCCCAGTCCTCGGGCGCCACTGTCCACGTACCTATCTCATTGCCGAAATTAAGGAGCAGGAACTTCTCGTATTTTTTTATAATGGAAACCATTTTTTTATCGGTCCAGTATGCTGTTATTGAGTTCATAAGCTCCTGGTCCCACTTGCAGGTCGCGTCATGAAGTTCTATCATCGGTATCATCTTCTCAGCCAGGCATTTTTCTATTACTCCGTCCAGTTCCTCCATGGTGCCGTCCTTCATGGTCCACACTATGCGCACGCAGTTCGCGCCGGTTTTCGCGATTTCAGGCAGGCAAGCGCCCTGCTTGTCGGTCCATACAAACATTTTATTTATTCCCC
>CAYNMZ010000229.1:0-2754 GCA_964398505.1 uncultured Spirochaetia bacterium | reverse complement strand
AAAACCTGTTGAACCGTCTCCGTATGTTGCGGCTGACGAGGCGTAAACAAATTTTTTCGCGTTTTTAACGCACCATTTCGCCAGTGTCTGCGTGTATTTGTAGTTGTTCTCAATGAGAAAAGAGGCATCCTGCTCTGTTGTGGAACTGCATGCGCCCATATGAATTATACCCTCAATTTCCCTTTTAAGAAACGGATCATCAAGAATTATCCTCTTTATAAACGCATCCTTTTCCTCATATTCCCGCACTTTAAGTCCTGAGAGGTTTTTCCATCTGTCATCATTTGAAAGCGCGTCAACAGCATGTATTTCATTTTTGCCCTTTTTGTTAAGGGCCCAAATTATCGCGCTGCCAATAAAACCGGCCGCTCCGGTAACTGCTATCATTTATCCCTCCTTCTGAACCTTTATAATTATCTTTTTTTTGTATTGCGATTCAAGAGCTTTTATTTCCTGCTTGTAATCCTTTTCAAGGACTTTCTTGATGTTTTCTTTCAGCATTACCGTAACGTTTCTGCCTTTTTCCTTCCTGCAGGCGTATTTTATCTTTTTAATGCTGTAGAGGCAATTACTTTCTTCGGTCGGCACAAGGCCCCTTCCCTGGCAGCAAGGGCATTGTTCAAAATAAACGTCCTCTATTCTTTTCGCGTCCCTTTTTCGGGTTATTTCCATGAGGCCGAACTCCGAAAGTTCGGTGGTCTTAAAAAACATTTTGCTCTTTGAAAGCTCCTCATCCATAACTTGCTTTACTTTTTTCCTGTTTTCCTTTATTTCCATGTCAATAAAATCAACCACAATCAGCCCGCCAATGTTCCTGAGTATTATCTGGCGCGCCACTTCCCGTGCCGCGTTCATGTTAAGCATCAGAATACTATTTTCAACATCCTCTGAGCCCTTAAACTTACCGCTGTTTATATCAATCACTGTAAGCGCCTCAGTTACGTCGATTTTCATGTAGCCGCCCTTTTTGAAAGGCACAATCCCGTTATAAAGGCCGTTCACCTGGCTTTCCACGCCGTAATATTCAAATATACTTTCCGGGCCTTCATAAAGTCTTAATTCAACATTCGTTTTCCTGTTTTCCTCAAGGTAACGCTCCGCGTCCGAGTATATCCCCCTATTGTCAGTTATTATTTCGTTCACAGCAGAATCCATATTTTCCCTGAGCGCCTTTATGTGCACGGGTTCGTCCTCATACAACAGCCTTGGAGCTTTCCTGTTTTCAAAGCGCGACTTTATCTCTTTCCACTTTTCATAATTTACCCTCAATTCATTTTCAAACTCCGCGCTGTCAGCTCCGGCGGCCTGTGTCCTGACTATTACGCCGAAATCCGCGTTAATACTTTTCTTTACTTCATCTATTATTTCCCTCAGCCGCCTGCGTTCATTCCTGTCCGTTATACGCCTTGATATTCCTATATGCCGGGTATAAGGAGAGAAAACAGTAAAAAACCCGGCTATGGAAACATTTGTTGTAACCCTGGCGCCTTTTGTCTTATAAGACTCCTTTAGAACCTGCACCATAACTTCCTGCCCCTTTTTGAATAAACCCGCCGCGGACACGCCCTCCTGGTCCGTGTTTTCCATGGCTATAGCGCGCTTACAGTCCATAGACGCGACTTCCGAATAGTCTTTTTCTGATAAAAATGCGGGTTTTTCATCTCCTATATTCAGGAAAACAAAGTTCATCTTTGAGATTATCTTTTCCACCTTCCCCCTGAAAATGCTTCCAGCCCTTGCGTAAACGTGTTTTTCCGTGAAATAATTAACCAGCCGCCTGTCGTCAACTATGGCCACATTTGTCTCAAAATCTTCTCCGTTGATTAGTATCTGTTTCATGTTTCTCCTTGGATAAAGTTTTGATTCTTTAATTTCTTATGCTTATAGGATATTTTCCTAACCGGCTTCCGCTTTCCTGTACTCCCTGTATATGTTCTGTATCACGCCTATGGCTATCATCGTGCTCATCACCGACGAGCCCCCATAACTCAACAGGGGAAGTGTAATTCCAGTGACAGGCATAAGCCCCATTGTCATTGAAACATTGATTGCAAATTGCGAAAAAATTATCATTATGAGCGATGCGGCCAGCATTTTACCGCCCGTATAGCTGCACAACTTAACAACCTTTAAACCTTCCATAACAAGCACAAAATATATAAGTATTATTATCATTCCTCCTACAAACCCCGCCTCTTCGGCTATAACAGAAAATATAAAATCAGTGTATTTTATGGGTATAAAGTTCAGCTGGCTTTGCGTGCCCTGCATCCACCCCTTCCCGAATATCTGCCCCGAGCCTACTGCAATCTGCGACTGTATGACATTATATCCCGCGCCGAGCGGGTCTATCTGGGGATTGACAAAAACATGAAGGCGCTCCTTCTGGTAATCCTTCAAAAGGAAGTATATGCCCGGCAAGGCCAGCAAGCCCGCGACAATTATGCCGGCAAGCTTCCTCACGGGCATATTGCCTATGAACAGGACCGCAAGTATCAGCGGTATGATGAGTATGGCGGTCCCGAGGTCGGGCTGCTTCAGTATGAGAAGCATGGGAACAGCCGTGAGCAGGAATATCCTGCCCAGGTTCTTCCACGTGAAGGCCTCTTTTTGCATGACAAGGACCATCCTAATGACCGCCAGCGGTATTATTATTTTCATGAATTCGCTGGGCTGGAACTGGTAGCCCCCGATTTTTATCCATCTCTGCGCGCCGAGCGAAGTGTGCCCGAAAACCATCACCACGACAAGAAA
>CAYNMZ010000228.1:0-2789 GCA_964398505.1 uncultured Spirochaetia bacterium | reverse complement strand
AAGGCATCCATGTCCGCTGGCTGACGCGTTAGCGACATACGACCACGCCCTTACCCGCAGGCCTGTCCCCGCATCATACATCACCTTGCCCCAAATGGTTCCTGTAACCTGGACAGCATTTCCCCATGACGGGTTATATGTCGGGTCTGTCCAATTTGCCGCAGGCGCGGTTGCGCAGTCGTATGAAGGCGCTATTTTTATGCCTCCGTCGTTAGACGACACATACGCGTGCTGTCCGTCGCTGTATGTCACATCCATTGTCCAGGATGACCACACTTCACCGCCCGCGGTATCCTGCACTTTTACGGCTATTACGTTTGTGCCTGTGGCATTCAAAGCCGCGACAGGCACATTCATGCATGGCACAGGGTCCGGCGAATCCCAGTTGACATAAGGAAAAGTCCCGATAAGTGTGCCGTTTATCCAAAGCTGTGATGTGTCGTCTCCGTTAACGCAGATATGCGCTGATGTGATTGTTGCTGCATAAAGGCATGGCGTTATAAAAGTGACAACCGCAAAAAAGATCGCCGCCCTTAATTTCATGTTTACTCCGCTCTTCTTTCAACGTTTAAATTTATTCCCCTTAAATATGTGACTTTCGTCACAGTATAATTATACTTGTTTAATGACCGCAAGTCAACGAGCCTTTGAAATTAGGTTTCAGGATACGGTATTATTGATTAACCGCTTAATAACCAACTACAAAAAGTTTCCCTTTTAATATCTGGCCGCTGAAATTATTGCGTATCACATAAAAATAAACACCCGCTGACACCTGCCTGTTATTCTTGTTCTTTAAGTCCCATTTGGGCCTTGAAGCCGCAGGTTGGATGGTGACAACAAACTCCCCGGACAGAGTGTATATGCTTATTGTTGACCCGGGCGCCACGTTGGCGAACTTTATAGTCCCGTCAAATGACTCTGAGGCTATGAACGGGTTCGGGAAAGCGACAACTTCGCTCAGCGGGAATTCCATGGCCTGGCTTGATATCGCGGGATGCCTGCCCGCAGGTCCGGAGTAATGATTGTCATTGTAGTCCGCAGATACCGTATTTATAAGAGGCCCTACGGCTGCCATGTCCGCTATTTTCGCGTCAAGCTCCAGGAAAATCTTCTCCCCGGGCTTTAGCTCAAAATCAGCCGGCAGTTCCCACAATACATAATTCCCGCTGACCGACGGCTGAACCGAAGCGTAGCTTCCTCCGAAAACCAGGCCCGCGGGCAGGGTGTCCCAAATCCTTATGCCCCAGGCAGGCCGCGTGTCATTGTTGGAAATCTCTATCATGTAAACCACCTGCGCGCCGGGCGCCGGGTTGTCCCCTTTCACGCTCAGCCTTATCTCAAGCGTGACAGGAGTTCTCATTGCCGTGGCCGTTATGGTCGGAGTACAGGTCCTTGTAAATGTCCATGTCACTGTGGCCGTATGCGGCGGCGTGTCCGTGCCTGTCGCCGTAAAAGTAGGCGTGGCGCTGTACGTGGCCGTAAATGTAGGCGTCATGCTCGGCGTAGCCGTGTCCGTATATGTGCGGGTCGGCGTCGCTGTCGCGGTTACTGTGCCTGTCACAGTCGCCGTGTTTTCATTTGTCACGGTATATGTGGGTGTCGCGCTGAAGGTAGGCGTGAAAGTAGGCGTGAAACTCTGTGTCGCCGTGAAAGTCAGCGTCACTGTCGGGCTGTGCGTGAACGTGTCAAGGAAAGTGACCGTCACGCTCGGAGTGGCGGTTTGGGTATAAGTGCCTGTGGCCGTAATTGTGAAGGTGCCTGTCGCTGTCCGCGTGAAAGTATTTGTCACTGTCGGGCTGTGCGTGAAAGTGTCAAGGAAAGTAACAGTCACAGTGGGCGTCATTGTGAGCGTTGAGGTCGCCGTAGGCGTGCGCGTGCCTGTAAAAGTCGCGCTGGAGCTCGGCGTCTGCGTGTGCGTACCCGTGGCTGTCCTCGTATGCGTGGCTGTTATCGTGGGGCTGTGAGTGAAAGTATCCAGGAACGTTATTGTTATCGTCGGCGACACGGTCCTTGTCGCAGTCGGGCTCGCTGTCCTCGTATACGTTGAAGTGGCGCTCGGGCTAGGGCTCGCTGTCCGCGTATATGTCCCTGTTGAGGTCCGCGTACTCGTCGGGCTCGCAGTCCTCGTAAAAGTCGGGCTTATTGTCGGAGTATGCGTAAATGTATCCATTAATGTTATGGTTATTGTCGGCGTACTTGTGCGTGTTCCCGTCATTGTTGCCGTCCTTGTAAAAGTGCCTGTCGGTAAAACTGTCTGTGTCCGGGTGTACGTGGCCGTTCCGGTCCTTGTCCGCGTGTAAGTGCCTGTCAGGGTCAGCGTCATTGTCCTGCTCGGCGTGGCTGTCATTGTAGGGCTGGCGGTATTTGTCCTTGTGAACGACGGCGTGGCTGTCATCGTCCGCGTATATGTCGCTGTCGGCTGTATTGTCTGCGTCCTTGTCATAGTGAACGACGGCGTTATTGTGCTCGTATAAGTGAAAGTCGGCGTCATCGCGGCAGTCCTGGTGCGCGTCGGAGTTGATGTCTTTGACGGGCAGAACAGCGTAAAAGGAAGGCTTGTAGTGCGCGTTCCCGATGTCCATGTCACGGTGCTGTAATTGGTGGCTGTCGTGCACCAGGCCGCGCTTTCCCACTCCGTGGAAAACCAGCACGGGTTCATCTCGTACTGGAAGGTCTTGCATACATTCGCTTCCATGCCAAGCGGGTAATAAAGCGTGAACCTGTCGGGAGTACCGGCGTCCCTGTAAAGCTGGCCGTCCTCAAGGCTGTCCCAGTAATACGGCCCG
>CAYNMZ010000227.1:0-2804 GCA_964398505.1 uncultured Spirochaetia bacterium | reverse complement strand
GTATGACCGAAGGTTACTAATAAAGCCCGCTGAAAGGCGGGCTTTATTGTTTTTATGGAACGTAGTAAATCAGTAAGTCATCAATATAAACCTCGTCAGGGAAAAAGTCGGTTGTTTGATTCGTAAGAATTCCGAAGAAATCCGAGTATACCCGCGAAAACATACTAACAATTGATGTATCATTTTTCTGCTCAAACGAATTATAGCAAGGTATATCTTTTACACGCAAAACACCGTCTGTGTAGACCTCGTATTTTTGAGTTGTAAGGTTAAGTATTATCCCTATCTTTTTCCACTCACCGGCTGAATATGCGCCTATTGCAACAGAGTCATTTATGTTTGTGTATGCGCGAATAGTTGCGTCGTAGGACATGTCAACTCGCAGTTTTTCATATTGGTTCAGGTAGAATACAAATCCCTTTGCCTTATTTGCGACGCTCTTGTTTGCGTAAAATGTTATGTAGTATTTTCCGGATAATGTGTTTGATATGGCATCTTCAATTCCTGGACATTTGACTATTTGACGGTCAGTATCAATACCCCCACCAAAAACCGCTTTTACCATTAAACTTTTACCATATGACATAAAAGCCGTATTTGTCACGGGATGATATACCGATTTTATATTAAAATCATCTGCCCTAGTCCAGCCGGTCGGGGTTACGCCGACAGCGTGGCTTTCAAAAGTCTCGTTTACAAGTATTGTCGCGTTTGACGGCGGCGTGAACATGGTGTTCGCGTCCGTGCCCGCAGGACCGCTCGGGCCGATAGGACCGGCAGGGCCTGTGCATGATAACGCCGCGATCACTATTAGAACTGTTAAAACAAAAATCAAATACTTTTTCATTTGTTCCCCTCCTCACGTTTTCTTCTTTCTTCTTCCTGTTCTTGTTCCACCTGTCGGTCAAACACTTCGTTTCCATTGGCCTGCGCCCAAACTTTGTACCACTTTTAATTTAAATCCCGGTATTTAACCAAACCACCAAAGAAATACAGAATTTACCGGGCGCAGTTCCCGGGTTACCGTTTTTTGCCGCCCCTTACTCGCCCTTCCACTCCCTTGGCTTGTTGCCGTCAGCTGCCGTAATCAGCCCCTTTTCCTCCATCATATCCACGAGCCTGGCGGCGCGGGAATAACCGATGCCGAGCTTTCTCTGGAGGAATGACGTTGAAATCTTCCCCTTTTCACGCGCAAGCTCGCAGGCCTGCTTGTAAACATCAGGGTCAACACTGTCCTCGTCGCCGAACGCCGACGATGACGGCATATCCTCGTCCTTTAGGTCAAAATCCGGAGATATTTCCTGCTTCCTCTGTTTCCTTATAAATGTCACAATTTTCGGTATCTCGTCGCGCACAAAAGCAGCCTGTCCGCGGACCGGTTTCACTATATTCGCGGGCGCGTACAGCATGTCGCCCTTTCCCAGCAGGGCCTCAGCGCCCTTTGTGTCAAGTATCGTCCTTGAGTCAACCTGGGACTTGACCTTGAAAGCTATGCGCGACGGAAAATTCGCCTTTATCACGCCTGTTATGACGTCAACAGACGGCCTCTGCGTCGCGAGTATAATGTGTATACCCACAGCGCGCGCAAGCTGGGCCAGCCGCTGCAGCGACTCCTCCACGTTGGCCTTTTGCATGGTCATGAGGTCAGCCAGCTCGTCTATTATCAGCACTATGTAAGGAAGCGACTTCTTGTATTCCTCGGGCTTTACGTCCGCGTCCTTTTTAATATCCTCGTTGAACTCATTGACTTTCCGGTTATAAATCTCTATATTCTGCGCGCCTTCTTCTGCAAGCAGGTCATACCTGCTCTTCATCTCGGCAACGAGCCTTTTCAACACGTACGCCGCATGGCGCGGGTCCGTTATCACAGGCGCGATAAGGTGCGGCAGTTCGTTATACTGCGAGAGCTCCACTTTTTTCGGGTCAACCAGCAGCATCTTAACCTCGTCAGGCGAGGCCTTGTAAAGAATGCTTGTGATTATGGAATTTATGCACACGCTTTTTCCGGCGCCTGTTGAGCCGGCAATGAGGAGGTGCGGCATGTCCTCTAACTTCGCTATTATCGGCTTACCTGAAAGATCCCTGCCTATGGCAAGGGTCAGAAGTGATTCTGAATCAGTGAAATCAGCGTCTTCAATGAGCTCCTTGAGGTAAATCGTCTTTTTCTCGGTCTTTGGCACTTCAATACCAAGCAGAGACTTGCCCGGCACCGGAGCCACGCGCACCATTTCAACCCTCATGGCGAGCGCGATATCAGCAGACAGGTTCTCCACCCGCGAAACTTTCACACCCGTGGCAAGCTCAAGGTCAAACCTTGAGATTACAGGGCCGTCAACTACGTTCACTATTTCCGCCTCAATGCCGAAATCAGCCAGCGTCTTTTTCAGCTTTTCCGCGTCCGAGGCGTAGTCATACGGCTCGTCAGAGCCCTGCTTTTCCGATTTTAACAGGCTCGTGGGCGGAAGCGTATAGTCGCCTTTCATTATAAGCGCGGTCACGCCTGATTTCTTCGGAGCTTCCTCGTGTTTTGTAATGGTCAGTTTTTCCTTTTTTCTCGGCTTTTCTTTCTCCTCCTCTTCTTCTATTTTCTCATCCTTATCCTTATCCTCATCCTTATCCTTATCCCCATCCTTATCCTTTTTCTTCTTACCCTTATCCTTTTCTCCGCTTTCCTTCTGCTTCGCAGCTTCCTGCGCGCCGGCGACTGACTCGGCAAGCGCCGCCCAAAGCGCCGCTGCGCCTGAGGCCACACTTTGCGCTATTTTAGCGCCCGCGGCAGCGAGCATAAGCCCGGTTGAGACCAG
>CAYNMZ010000226.1:0-2828 GCA_964398505.1 uncultured Spirochaetia bacterium | reverse complement strand
TACGCCTTTATCCGAAAGCGCCCACCTTATGAACATGTTCCTGCCGGCCATCTGCTCACAAAGGTGTATGGCGGTCATTTTTGCAAGGTTGACGCCTGCCAGCAGTACATACCCCTCAAAAAGCGCAAGTTCCCTAAGCGCCGCGTAAACATCCATGGGTTTTTGCGGTCCTATAAGCTCGCCCGCGAAAGGCCCGGCCGCGACAAACGAGCACAGCGGATGGTTGCCCCTTACCCTGCCTTGTGTTTCAAGCAAAGCAGAGGCTATCGCGCCCATGTCATTATCAAGCTCATTGCTGTCAGGCGAATACACGGCCTTATTGCCGGGGTTTATCCACTTAAGATCATTGTAGTCAACGCCGTTTTGCCCGAACTTAAGGCTTGCGGAAGGCATTACAGAAAATTTTTGATAAGAAAAAGCCGTCATCATAAGCGTGCAGCCGGATTCCAGGAACGCCTCGACAACTGCCTCAGCGCCCCCCTTAACCTCGCCAAAAGACTTAAGGGAAGCGTGCAGGCAAACGCATTTTTTCGCGAGCCCGCCAATTTTTATGCTTGTAATAATGTCTTTTTTGGAGACAGCCATATAACATCCTTTTTATTGAAGCCTCTTGCTGCAGGGATTACTTTGGCAGGATTATTGAAAACTCAGAGCCCTTATTCACGCCTTCAGACCTGACAATCACCTTTCCGCCGTGAGCGGATACTATACTTTTTACGACCATAAGGCCAATTCCAATGCGCTTATGTTTTTCGGTAATTTGGGCTTTTGACGAAAAATAAGTGTCAAAAACCGCCTCTTTGTCTTCAGGGCTTATTCCGGCGCCCTCATCTCTGATGTACACTCTCACTCCATCATTTTCCTCAGTAACTCCGGCGTGTATTATTCCTCCCTCATGCGAAAACTTAACAGCGTTCAGAATCAGATTTGTCAGTGCCTGTGATATCCTGTAGTAATCTGCCATCGCGTTTATCTTTTCCGAAGGCGTTTCATTTATGGCCCTTACGCCTTTTTCCTCCATTATGGCCGAGAGATCATATAAATTATTCTTAAGCAGTTCGGTAATGTCCACCTTCTTTTTCTCAATCGAAAACCTTCCAGCTTCTATTTCGGTCGTGTCTATGAGGTCATCCATAAGGGCAAAAAGTTTCATGGTATTATTTTTTATGCTATTGATCTGCGCAAGACTTTGGTCATTTTTTAGGGCCAAGGACCGTTCAAGGCAGTTCACCGTAGAACGTATGGAAACAGCCGGAATTAAAAGTTCATGGAATATCATGGATATAAAATTTGATTTTATCGTGTCTATTTCCTTCATCCTGCGCTCGTTCAATATCAGCTGCCCCATGAGCCTGTTCCTCTCAATGGCGTATATCAGCGCGCGCTTCAAAAGGTCGGAATCAGTCCTGCCCTTTACCAGGTAATCCTGAGCGCCCTCGCTCAAGGACTTTATGGCAGTCATCTCGTCATCAAGCCCTGTTATGACAACTACAGGTATTTCCTTGGCCTTGTCCCTTACCCTGTTAAGTGTATAGATGCCGTTTGAATCGGGAAGCGAAAGGTCAAGTAGTATCGCGTCAGGCCGGTCTTTCTCAATTTCCTGCAGCCCTTTAAAGAGCGTGTCAGCCACATTTAGATAAAACGGAGAGTTTCTGATATCCGATAGAATCTCCCAAATCAGCCTCACATCGCCAGGGTTGTCCTCTATAAGCAGTACCTTTATGTGCCGTCTTTCATTCATTTGGCGCGCCTCGCTGTCGTCAGCCAAAAATTGTTTATTGAGTTTATTGTAACCACAAAACTGTCAAGGTTTATCGGTTTTGTCACATAGCAGTTGGCGTGAAGCTCATAAGCGCGTGTAATGTCTGCTTCTGACTCTGATGATGACAACACAATTACAGGAGTCAGCTTGGTTTTTTCGTTCGCCCTTAACGCCTCCAGCACTTCAAGTCCGCTTTTGCGCGGCAGTTCCAGGTCAAGCATTATTATATCCGGTTCAAAAGCCCCGGCAGTTATCATTTTTACAGCTTCCTCTCCGTCCCTGGCCACGTTTACGCTGAGAGGCAACCTGCCTTCAGAGATTGTCTCAACTATCAGTCTAATGTCACCCGGATTATCCTCTACAAGCAGGATTTTCACTATTTTTTCAGAGTTTATTTTCCCCAGACTACGCCACCTTCCCCGGCTTAATTCCTTTCGGGAAACTGGACAAGGTTTGTCCAGAAGTTCTCAATCTGCTTTACTGTCCTTATGAAATCATCCAGCCCCACGGGCTTTGTAATGAAACATGAGGCCTGCATATCATAGGCCATTGAGATGTCCCTTTCCGAGTCGGAAGTTGATAGAATTACAACCGGCAGCTGCCTTAAATCCTCATTTTCCTTTATTTCCTTAAGTATCTCAAACCCTTTTTTTTCGGCAGGTTAAGGTCAAGTATAATCAGGTCAGGCCTCGGCGCGGAGTGGAATTTACCTCGCTTTTTCAGAAAATCAATGGCTTCTGTCCCGTCCTTTACAAGGTTTATATTGTTCCTGCTCTTGAAATCCTTGAAAGTCTCCGCAATAAGCCTGACATCCGCGGGATTGTCCTCAACAAGCAGTATCTCTATATGTTTTTGGCTTTCCTCAGCTCCCACCATAAGCGCCCTCCTGTTTCCCGGCTGAAGGCAGGGTAAAATAAAACTCCGCGCCCTCGCCTTCCTTTGATTTTATCCATATTTTGCCTCCGTGATTTTCCACTATACGCTTGCATATAGCAAGCCCTATCCCTGTCCCTGAATACTCGTTAGACGCGTGCAAACGCTGGAAAACCACGAAAACCTTTTCAAA
>CAYNMZ010000225.1:0-2833 GCA_964398505.1 uncultured Spirochaetia bacterium | reverse complement strand
GATAAAAATCGTCCTGCGGGACCAGTTTGTCGCAGAGGTAGTCGGTATCCATGAAAGAGCTTTGCCTGTCGGCTTTTCTAATCATGTAAACCTCCCTTTTCATCAACTTTAAATTACTTTTCTGCGAATATTATAACAATTAAAAGAAGACCCGGATAATCAACTAATCCTTTACAAACCTCTCTATTTCGTCTTTTGTGAATTTTAAATTACTAATTTTTATACCTAGTAAGCTTCTAAATTTCACTTCTCCTTCTATCACAATTTTAAATCTCCCCGTTTTTTCATCTGTTGTGGTATTAACGGATGCGAATTCCCCAATATCTACATTCTCATCGTTTTCTTCTTCATCAAACATTATTTGTCCTCCTTAAAATAAATTGGCCCAGATTTATCCCAGGTTTTCTTTCCGTCTTTTATTTCAGTTACTTCTTCAACATGCCCATGCGGCTTATCGCCATGTGGAAATGTCTTGTTTTTATCAATTCTTAACTGTTTCATCTCATCTTTTGACTGTATTATCAGATCACCTGCTTTATTCTTTCTTCCTTTTGCGCCTTCACCTAAATACTCAGTAACAGCTTTAATCATTTTCTCTATCTTTTTCCCGGCAACCTCTGCGCCTTCACCAAGTGCTTTTTTACCTTTATTATAAGCATCCATCCCGGACTTTGCCGTAAAACCAGCAACTAAAATAGCTCCAGCTCCGACTATGCCTTCATCAATTCTTCCTTCCTTGAATGCCGCTCCTGTGTCAGCTATGTCCATAGCTGTATCAACAGAAGCTCCTAAAGTTTGTAGATACAATGCATCACTTGTTGCCGCAACGTAAAGAGCAGGTAAAAATACAGCATTTCCATCTGGATCTATATATTTTATTGGGTTTTGGTGCCCGTACGAGTACATAGCCAAGTTTTTGCTATCCAAAACCCCTGCTGAACCGCCGCCACCTATTGAAAATAAAGCATTTTCTGCATTTTTTCCGTTACCTTATTCGACACCGTCCAAATGATACCGTCGGAGAACCCCGGAAAAAAAAGGTTTTCCGGTGTCCGGGTAATATGCACTTAGCCCGCAATATTTTTTCTCTAAAACTTTTCTTTCAATCGTTCCGTTCATTGTGTCCTTTCGTTTGCTTCCTTCGTTTTCCTCGTTCGGGCGGACACGCGGGTACGCCCCTACCGGAAATTCTGCCACTTATCCACAGCTTTTTGCTCTAAAACCCTTCTTTTCTTACAACTTACTTTCCGTATCCACATTTCTCAGGTAGCGTAGAGGCATTTTTGGATTTTCGGTTTCAGTTTTTCAAGCATTCCGTTTATCCATCTCTTTACATTCACTGCGACTGCGGTATATATGCACTGCAAGTTTACTTTCTCAAGACCTCTTACCCTCGCCCTTCTCATTCCAAGGTTCCTTTTCATATCTGCGTTTGTGGCCTCAATCTGACAACGTTTCTTCATTTCTTTTTTATAGGACCTTGACTTGCAGTAGGCCTCAGCTTCTGAAACTTCTTTATGCCATGGCCCTATGGTTATGATCCTCTGGCCCAGCATACTTGTCGTGCATTTGTCCTGGCTTTGGCAGGCTTCACAGACTTGCTTGGGAAAGTAATAGGATGTATCGCAGCGTTTCTGGTTGTAAGTGGTTTTATATGACTCTTGACCCATGGGGCAGGTTATTGTATTTTTCGTTTCGTCATACTTGAACATCCTTTTCGGGTATATGTCCATGACGTGGTTTCTTTCCTGGACCGGGGCAACTAGCTGAATTCCATAATCAGCCACGAGATGCCTGTTTAAGCCCGAGCCGTACGCGCCGTCGCCTATCAGTTTGACCGGGCTTAAGTCGTGGTTGCGTTTCTGCTCTGATATTAGGTTTATTGTTGCATCGCCATCGTATGTATTACCACGGGTCGCGGATATGTTTGTGATGAACCTGCTTTCAACGGTTTCAGTTATATTTGCTTTATACCCTACAAACCTGTTTGTTTGTGACTTTGCGCCAAAGCGCGCATCCGGATCCACGGGGGATACCAGCGCGTCCTTTGGCCTTTCCTTACCCTGCAACAGCCTAACTCGGCCATCTTCGTCAGATTGAACATTCTGGTTCAGGACTTCTTTGAGCATGTCTTTCCTTGCCTTGAACGCCTCACCCAAATCCAGAAATTCTGTATGTTTATATACCGTCTGAGCCTCGTGAACGACCTTTTTAAGGACGTTTTTATGAGCTCGTTCCTCCGGCTTCCATGGGATTTCAACATTTATCTTGCTTTTGTGGTAATCATCGATGTCTATTTCCTTGGCTATCTTATCCCAAATGTCCTTCCGTCTATTTTTCAACATTTTCAGGATTTCAAATGTAGCCTTCCTTATTAGCCGTATCGCGGTTGGAATTGCGATATCGGCTATTATGTGTGTAGCGTCTATTCGCTGCATTTCGTTTTTGTCAATAAGACCCGACTCAATCAGGTGGTTTAAAATTTTATCAAAAACCACTTTTTCTTTGCCATTTTCAAGTAGCCTTTCTCTGAAATCATTCAGGGATGAGTGGTCAAATGGCCGCTCATCTATCTCCAGGCCAAGTGCATGTTTAATGCATATATCGTAAGTGCAAGCGTATTCCATCTCTCTGTCTGAGAGATTGCGATACATTTGCAAAATCATTGCAGCAGCCAGCGTTGACGGAGGTATCGCCGGGCGTCCGTTGTCAGGACAGTACATGTCTTCAAAATGTTCGTCCTTAATTAGCGGAGCAACGAGCTCCTTGAATTTACGATAAAAATTTTCCTGTGGAACAAGCCGATCGCAGAGGTAGTCGGTATCAATAAAAG
>CAYNMZ010000224.1:0-2849 GCA_964398505.1 uncultured Spirochaetia bacterium | reverse complement strand
CGGCGAGCGTGACGGTTACAATGACGCCGTCATGCTCGGTGACCGGAACATTTACTTGCACTCTTACACCTACATATACATATTCGGGAACAGTGACGCTTACACCCACGCTTCTGCCTACGGGAACTGCCACGACGACGCCGACAGCCGTAATAGGGGATGTTTTTGAGCTTCTGGACCCTGTCATAATACCAAATCCTTTCAACCCAGCAAATGGCGATTTCTCAATCTCGCTTAATGTTACGAGGCCCGCCTCAAAGATTTATATCCGAGTTTACACAACAGCTTTCAGGAAGGTGCTGGAGGAGGAAATCCTGGGGCCATTATACGGCGTGAGGCGGCTTTCCTTACAGGCAAGGAAATTCAGCAGGCTTGCTTCCGGTATATATTACGTTATCGCTGCGGGCGAGTCGCAAGAGGGCGGAAAGGCACTTTCAAAGCCTGAAGAAATGGTGATTTTAAGGTAAAAAACCGGCGAATGCCGCGGGCGCCTGTAATTGTGGACAAAAAGGCAGTTAAGAGTTAGAATGGCCTCATGAAAAAAATCATTGTGTCAATACTCTTGGCTGCCGCGCTTCTTGTGATTCTGGTCATTTTCCTTAAGTGCGGCGTTCAGGCGCCTGCGGGCAAACCCGCGGGCAGGCAGTCAGCTTCCATTTCCCCGGCAAGCATAGCGCCTGAAAAAGCGTTTGTAAGAGGCGAACCCGGGGCAATGACCGGGGGGGCACGGGAAGATTACGACGTTTTTATCGTCAGGACCGACTCATCGGGCAAGGTCTTGTGGAAAAAAACACTCGGCGCTTCCAAGTATGACTGGGCGGACTTTGTGATCCAGGCAAAAGACGGGGGATTTATACTGCTCGGAAGGACATACGACTCGGCTGAGGGAATTGACGACTGCTATATATACAAGCTTGACCATCAGGGAAACACATTATGGTCCAAGAACCTGTCATCAAATAACACCCCGGTTGAAAAGCAGGTTGCCCAGTCAGTGCCAGGGGGCTATATAATAGCGGGTACTACGGAATCAGACGGGGTGGAAGTATATCTTGCCAGGACAGACGAGGCGGGGAATTATATATGGACGCACAATTATGGCAGGGAGTACCATGAATGGGGTTCGTTTACATACCTGGAAGAAGACGGCTCGTATTTTACCGTGGGCCAGTCAGCCGGGCCTGATGTGACCGCTGATTTTTACCTGAGCAAAAAGGGGTCAAAGGGGGAGCCGCTGTGGTCCAGGACATACGGGGGAGAGGCTTATGACTGGGCATATTCCATGGAAAAGGCCGGAGCCGGATTCGTGCTTGCGGGGCTTACTTATTCTTTCGGCGCGGGCAATGATGATATTTACATCGTGAAAACCGACGCCGAAGGCGGCCTGGAGTGGCAAAAACAGTACGGCGGTTCAGGTTATGATGAGGCCTTCTCAATATCAGCCGCGGGAGAAGGTTTTATATTGGCGGGCTCAACCTCTTCGTGGGGCGCGTTAAACCATGACGGCCTGTTGATGCTCGTTGACTCCTCGGGAAACAGCGTATGGTCAAGAACATTCGGGGGAAGCGGTAACGAGGCGTTTTATTCGGCCGCGGCCACTACTGACGGCGGGTTTATAGCAGCGGGCGTGACAAACAGTGAAAACTGAAAAACAGGGGGCATATTGATGGAGGGTTTCGCGAGGCCGAGGATTTACATAAGCAAGTGCATAACTTTTGAGCCCGTGCGTTACAGCGGCGAAATGATATCGTCGGATTTTGTGAGCGCGCTTAGGCCCCATGTTGACGCGATAACACACTGCCCTGAAGTTGAGATAGGGCTGGGGATCCCGAGAAAAACACTACGCATTGTCGCTGATGACAGGGAAATGAAAAAACTCCGGCTTATACAGCCGGATACAGGCCTTGATTTTACGGAAAAGATGAAGGCATGGACGCAAAAAACCCTGGATAGCCTGCCTGAACTGGACGGTTTCATACTTAAGGGCAAATCGCCGAGCTCCGGCGCGTATGACGTGAAGATTTATCCGGCAAAGGGGGAAAAGCCCTCGGCTATAACCGGCAAGGCAAGCGGTTTTTTCGGCGGCGCTGTTCTTGAGAGGTTCCCGGAATACCCTGTTGAGGACGAAGGCAGGCTGACAGACGAAAAATTGGCTGACAGTTTTTTAAAGAGGATTTTTGCGCTTGCCGGCTTCAGGACCGCCAGGGATACCGGCAAAATTTCCGCGCTGATGGATTTTCACGCCTCAAACAAGCTTCTGTTCATGTCATATAACCAGAAATACATGCGTGAAATGGGGAGGATACTTGCCGCATCAGGGGTTTCTTTTGCGGACAAGGCGCGTGCCTACCTTTCGGCGATGCGGTTGTGCATGGCCAAGACATATAAGACTTCTAATGTAATTAATGTATTTGAGCACGCTCTCGGGTATTTTTCGGAAAAGCTGTCATCAGCTGAAAAAAAGTATTTTATAAACGCCATGAACAAATACAGGCAGGGTAAGGCGCATATCAGCGTCCCCCTGGCTCTCATGAAGTCATATATTGTGAGGTTCAAGGAACCGTACCTTGAGAAACAGTCTTTTTTCTTACCTTATCCGGAGGATATAATGGAAAGGGCTTTCCGTGATTGAAAATGAGCGCGTGAAGGCGCTTAATTCCAGGGCTGTCCCAAAAGGCGACAGGGTGGTTTACTGGATGCAGGCTGACCAGCGCGAGGAATATAACCACGCGCTTGAGTACGCAATAGAAAAAGCTAACGAGCTGAAAAAACCGGTATCGGTTTTTTTCGGGCTTTATGGCAAATATCCGGGAGCGAATTTAAGGCATTATCATTTTATGCTGAATGGA
>CAYNMZ010000223.1:0-2852 GCA_964398505.1 uncultured Spirochaetia bacterium | reverse complement strand
GCCTCATTAAACCGAAAACAAAAACAACCGGGCCTATTACTGCAAGTCCCAGTTTTTCTGTATTGTGTATGGCAAAAGTTTTAGGCGTTATTTCGCTGAAAACTATGAGTATCAGGGTTATAACCGATGCCATAAGGGTCGTGGTAGCCGCGACATTTAACTGCAGGATAGCCGCCACGCGGATGGAAAGAAAAGCCCCCACTGTTGACGCCGCAATATTAACTATGTTATTCATTATGAGTATTGTAGCAATAAGCTTGTTCGGGTCACTTAGCCAGACCTTGAGGTACTTTGCCGCCTTGTGGTTGTTCCTGATATATGAGACTATCCTTATCCTGCTCATGCCCACGAGCGCAGTTTCAGACATCGAACAGAGAGCGGAAAGCACAAACAGCAGAAAAATTGCCAGTATCTGTGCCTGCATCACGGGTTCCATTTTCTCCCCCTTGCAACCCGTGCTCCTTTGCGATTACTTTCAAACAGCTTCATGTATAAAGCCGTCCTTGTTTTCATTATCTTTTCCTCTTCCTTTTCCATATGGTCATATCCGAGCGAATGCAGGGTCCCATGCACCACAAGCCTCGCTATTTCATCAGCCAATGAAGCGCCGTACCCGTCCGCGTTCTTTTCCGCAGTATCAACTGATATATAAACTTCGCCGCCCTTGCCGTCCTCCTCAAAAGTCAGGACATCAGTGGCCTTGTTTTTTCCCCTAAACTCCGCGTTAAGCTTCCTGACCTCGCTGTCTCCCGTGAACACCAGGTTCAGGGAACATCCTTTTTTGCCTTCCGCATCGAGCAGGTCTTCCACGCAGTCCTTGACATCGTAAGGCAGCCTTATTTTACGCTCAAAAAACACATTTACAGTATTGCCACCGCTTTCCTTTGTATCAGCTGTTTTCATAACGGTCATAGGCCTCAAGTATCTTTTTCACTATTTCCGCGCGCGACACATCCTCGGCCGTAAAACGGCAGAAAGACATTTTCATGCCGTCCTCCCTGCCTTCAAAAATCTCCGAAGCGTGTATAAGCCCCGACTTCTTTCCTACCGGCAGGTCTATCTGGGTTATGTCGCCGGTTATGACCAGTTTTGTGTCATTGCCGGTGCGGGTCAGGAACATCTTCATCTGGTCTATGGTGGTGTTCTGCGCTTCGTCAAGTATTACAAAAGCCTTATTGAGCGTCCTGCCGCGCATATAGGCAAGCGGCGCTATCTCAATAACCTCGTTTTCCACCAGTTCATGAAAAATCCTGGGCTCCAGCATGTCGTAAATGGCGTCAAACAGAGGCCTTAGATACGGGTCTATTTTTTCCTTTAAGTCGCCCGGAAGGAAACCAAGATTCTCGCCCGCCTCCACGACGGGCCGGACAAGTATTATGCGTTCCACCATCTTTTCACGCAAAAAGAAAAGGCCCGCGGCTGTAGCAAGATAAGTCTTGCCTGTGCCGGCGGGCCCTATCCCAAAAACTATTTGGTTTTCAAATATGCTTTTTACATATTCCCGCTGATTTTTTGTCCGCGGTACTACGGGTTCACGCTTAGTCGATACAACCAGCCCAAGCTCCGGCTTTAATGGCCCTTTTTGCGGCTCACGCTTGCCGAACCTGGCTTCATGAAATGCCTGCTCCAGTAGCCCTGAATCAACTTTGCCTTTTTCAATTGCGCTTTTCTTCATTGCTTCCAGCACTGCTTCGGCCTTTTCCGCGTCCCGCCTGCTCCCCTTAATGGTGAGCCGGCTGTCCTTGCAGTATATCCTGACACCGAACTCATTCTCAACAAGCTTGAGGTTCGCGTCAGCCGCGCCGAACATGGCAAGCGCCTGTTTAGCGTCAAGCCCGAGAAAAATCCTTTTCTTTATCTCTGCCAATTATTATTTTCCGGCTTAAATCAGTACTTAAGCGGCAATTTTTTCCTGGGCGCGTTGTGCGGCTTGTAAGGAGGCGTGTCCTTCGCCTTTTGTATCGCGTCATTTACTTCGGCGCTGCTGAAGTCTTTCCTGACGTCAAGCGACTGGCCTACCTCAATAATATCCGGATCCTCTATCTGGTCCCTGTTTGCCTTGAAAAGCAGCGGCCACTGGAATGAATCATTGTAAATCTTGCTCATCGCGGATATGTCCCATAGGGTATCGCCTTTCTTGACTACGTACTTAAGACCTTCAGGTACCGGGGTAGCCTCAGGCGTTGCTTCCTCAACCTCACCCATGCCTGTGTCAGCCGGGGTGGTGTCGGGTTTTACAGTCTGCTTGGCCGCGCATCCAAAAGCTATAACCGCAACTGCAAGAACTACTGCCATCACCAACATTTTCTTCATAAAAATAGTACCTCCTCCTTAGAATTTGCTTTCAATTTTAAATCCTGACGGTTCAAAAGCTATGTGAAGCTCCTCAGTACCCAGGTAAGCTTTTTTAACCGGCTTGTCCTGTTTCTTTTCCATATAGTACACTATGTTCCAGATGCTGTAAATCAGGCCCGCACCGGCGCCTGCTATAAATCCCCAGCTCGCGCCTGTCAGGTATACGCTGCCGTCAGTCGATCCGCCGGCTATGAAAAAAGGAGTAGCTATCGCTGACCCGAGCGCCGCGCCCGCAGCCGCGCCAACGCCCACATCTGTCGCTATTATAACCGCTATATTGCCGCTAAATGCCGCGGAAGCCAACACAAGAACCAGCGCCATGACCGCGATTATTTTTTTCATTTGAGCCTCAGTATTTGAAATTTACGGCAAGTACAGCGCCGCCGTCTTCAAGCTGTCTTATCTGGGCGTGGCTGCCGGAATCATAGTATGAGCCGCCCCTTACATTTTCAGGCAGGAAAGTTTCCACTACCGCCACTATCAGGCCCGCTATTGAA
>CAYNMZ010000222.1:0-2859 GCA_964398505.1 uncultured Spirochaetia bacterium | reverse complement strand
ACAATACTTGCCAAGCAGGCGGCTCTGGCCATTGAGAATGTCAAGCTGTACGAAAACATAAAAAAGGACCAGATATCCATAATAAAGGCGCTTGCTGCCACTGTGGACGCGAAAGACCATTATACGCTCGGGCATTCCCAGAAAGTCTCCGAATATTCGGTTATTGTGGCTGAAGAAATGGGCCTGAATGAAAGGGATACTGAAATAATTAAATACGCCGGTCTCCTGCATGATATAGGCAAGATAGCCCTGCCTGATGATATTATAAAAAAACCGTCAAAATTATCGGACCAGGAGTTTGTTGTGGTCCAGAAACACCCCACGATAGGAGCGAGAATAATCAAGGAAATTGAGACGCTTTCCGGCATGGTTCCGATAGTTCTTCATCATCATGAACGGTTTGACGGCCGCGGCTATCCGGACGGCTTAAAGGGCGAGGATATACCCCTTGGAGCAAGGATAGTCCACGTTACCGACGCTTATGATACGATGGTATCGGCGCGCGCTTACAGGGACATGCTTCCGCCCGAACTGGCTGTTTCAGAATTGCGGAAAAATGCGGGTGCTCAATTTGATCCGAAAATAGTGGAAATCTTTATAGCCAGTCTAAAAAAGAGGTCGGTTACGTTTAATGAGTAAACTGGCCCCTTTTCTTGAAAAATTTTTCTATTATAACAATCATGGCATAATCAGGGTAATCGTCAATATAACAGCGCTGTTGTCTTTGGTAGCGGGTTTCTATACGGTTTCATTTATATACTCCCGGCCTATATTGATAGCCTTGGCAGGTATTTTCGCGGTTCTTTTTGCGTTTGTCTCTATCGGCAAGGCCGGCGGAATATCATTTGGCCTGCTTGTGATATTCATAAACCTGATACCGGTTATGATTACGCAGAGCCAAGTTGAAAGCATCCCTTATATTTTAATAATTATTCTGACATTGCTCGTGATGTTTTTTATGTCAAGATTCATTGACGGAATAGAGGAATACGATAACTCGCTCAAGGCATTGTCGGAATCGCTTGACATTGAGACTTTTGAATACAGGGAAAATACCCAGCGGCTTAAAAATGAAATTGACGCGACAAGACGTAGGGCGGCAAATTACAGGACGCTTAACAAGGTAGCGCAGAACCTGACCTCCGCGCTTGAAAGAAAGGCTATTTTAAACATTATTTCAGAAGCTGTGGCGGAAATGATAGCCAAGCCTGGCGTGAATTTTTCGCTGCTTGTGTATAATGACGAAACCGGGATGTTTGTGCCGGCCGTGGAAGACAGTCACCAGGACATAATCGTGGGCGGCTCGGTCAGGATTTACAAAAAGGACCCGTTTGACGAGTGGATAATACTGAACAAATTCACGCTTTTTATAAAGGACATAAGCGATGACTTCAGGTTCAAGAACATTAAAAAGGAGCATTTCAAATTCAAGTCTATGGTGGCCATACCGCTTATAGAAGGCAAGAAAGTTATAGGAATGCTGAAATTCTTTTCAGAGCAGCCGGGCGCATTTGACAAGGAGGATGCGAGGCTTCTTAATTATTTAGGGGATCTTTGCACTACCGCTGTGCAGAATTCCATTCTTTACCAGAAGACAAAGGACCTTGCCATACGGGACGGGCTTACAGGACTTTACGCCAGGAAGTACTTCATGGAGCAGCTGGACGAGGAAGTGCGGCGATCCAAGGAGACCGGGACGCCGTTGTCATTTATTCTTATTGACATAGACCATTTCAAGAACTGCAACGATACGTACGGGCATCTTTTCGGGGACAAGGTGCTCAGGCTTTTAAGCGAGTTCCTTAGGGAAAACTTAAGGGATGTTGACATAATTGGAAGATACGGCGGCGAGGAGTTTGCTGTGATACTTCCAAATACGGCCCGTAACGGCTGCAGGTTTGTGTGCGAAAGGCTTCGCGAAAATTTTTCAAAGCTTATAATAAACGTAAATGAAAATGAGGGAATCAAACTGACACTTTCAATAGGCGGAGTCGAAATGGCGAAAGGGTTCAAACTTATGGAAATAATAAACAAAGCGGACAAGGCGCTTTATTATTCAAAGGAAAACGGAAGGAACAGGGTGACTTTTTGGGAGGAAATATCGGAATGAGCGCCAAGACAATCGTCTTTTGGGTTGCTTTCGCCGCGGCCGCGGGTATATCCTATTTTTCATCCGTACTTGCTGGGCCCAAGGCTAATATGGCTGTATTGCTTATGCCGGTTATGGCGCTTATCTGGAGGGTTTATTGGAAAGAAAAGGGGACAATGGCGGTTACGGTTGTTTCGGCCGCGGTATCGCTGGCCATGTGGGTGCCTTTGGGAGCTGCTTCACACGGAATAGCTGTCGCGGCTGTGATTTTAAGCGCCTTAGTATATTTTTTGACAATTCCTTTTTGTATACACCTGGACAGGCTGAATGAAACAGGGGATAATATCAAGAAACGCCGTGAGGAATTGTCAAGAATGAAGAATGAGGGAATAAACACGCTTAATGAAGCTTACAACCAGGCTGACAGGGAAATAAAGGAAATAACATCCATTTACACGGCTGTAAAGGAGCTGAGCGCCACGATGACGCTTGACTCAAGCCTGAGCACGATAAGCGAAATATTAAAGAAGGTAATAAAGTCAAATTTTAAAATTCAGATAGAGGAAATAAGTTTTGTAATAATCTTCAAGAGGGAATTTGATTATTATGTGGCTGAATCATATGGCTATGACGAGGAAACGATAAAGCAGGCCGAGAAACAGATTGTGGCATCCGTGTTGAGGAATGTTTCAAAAAGCCAGGATATAGTATATTCAAGGACAATGGAAGGAAGCGGGTCTTTGTCCGGCATGTCAATGATAAAGAGCGTA
>CAYNMZ010000221.1:0-2882 GCA_964398505.1 uncultured Spirochaetia bacterium | reverse complement strand
GGGCAGCCCCATGTCGTCAGCGGGCATTGCTCCCATATCATCTGCGGGCAGCCCCGGATCGGCAGCAGGTGTTTGCAAATCATCCGCAGGCATAGTCATGTCACCTTCAGGTTCCATTGGCAAGGTCTCTTCACCCGGCAAAGCTGTATCCGGCTCGCCAACAGGAACTCCGGCATCAGCGTCCATTCCCGGCATTAAGTCATCAGCGGGTTCTTCACCCGGAAGAGCCGGAATAGCAGGCTCAGGAACCGGCGCCTTTTTCTCAGCCTTTGCCGCAGCTTTTGGCTTTGCAGTTGCAGGCTTGTCCGAAGACTGTTTCTTTGCTGTTTTCTTGGGAGCCGGCCTGAAATCCTTTTTACGTTCAACATATTTAGCGACCCTTATTTTCGGGTACCTGCTGGCAGGCACTATTTCGCTTGAATTGCCTTCGCCCAGAAGCCAGCTGTCAACTATCCTGACTGACGACATGCGCTGGAACGACTGGACAACCTCAACCATTACTTTCCCGTATTTCCCCTGAACCATAAAACGGTCGCCTGCTTTTACCCCGTTTGCCGTACCCATATCAATATAGGAATACTCCTTGAAATCCGGGTCAGCTACGGCAATCACGCTGGCGCTTGTTTTAAAATCTGTTTTGGGTTCTGCGGATATAATATGTGAGTTTGTCGCTGTTAAAATAACAAAAGCAGCAAAAAACATTATAAGCCTGATTATCCTCATCACTTGCTCCTCCAAACCTTATTTTTGACTGACTGCAAATGTAAAAACATATTATATTATTCCGGTTTCTTTGTCAACATCAAAATCATTTTATTCAATAAAATCATGTTCCAAATCATCAAAAAGCTTTTCAGAGTCTTTTTTCGGTCTTTTTCAATATTAATTTGAGGGCATTTTTCACAGCTTTTTGCCTGTGCGATACCATGTTTTTTTCCCTTAAATCCATCTCAGCGTAAGTCCTTTTATGGGAAGGAATGAAGAAGACCGGGTCATAGCCAAAACCATTCTTGCCCTTTTGCCTTGTCGCTATTTGCCCCTTAATCCTGCCCTCGGCAAGCGCTTCTGTTTTATCCGGAAAAACTACCGCAACTACTGTCCTGAAAACAGCCTGCCTTTGGCCGGCAGGAACGCCCCTTAAAAGCCTTAATAGTTTCTTATTGTTGTCATCATAAGTGCATCCTGGTCCTGCGAAACGGGCTGAATAAACTCCTGGCGCTTTTGCCAGATAATCAACTTCAAGACCTGTGTCATCGGCCATTATTATGGCATTTTTTACCTTTTTTGCGACAGTCCTTGCCTTTATAAGGGCGTTTTCAGCCAAAGTCTCGCCCGTTTCCTCTATATCCCCCTTAAAACCCGCGTCCTCAAGGGAGAGCGCTTCGGCTTTCCCTTTTAAAATATCACTTATTTCCCTGACTTTGTTCTTGTTATTTGACGCAATTACTATCCTTAACACCTGTCCGCCTCCGTAATCACTTATATAAATGACAGTATTGGTTTACAATTTGTAATTTTCAGTTTTCAGTTTCCAGCGCCTTTTTCTGTATTTGCACAAGCTCAGCTATGCCTTTTTTAGCCAGCGCCAGCATCTCATGCAGTTTTTCCTCGCCGAAAGTCCTGCGCTCGGCAGTTGACTGTATCTCTATGAATTCGCCGGCCGAAGTCATGACAACATTCATGTCAACTTCAGCGGACGAGTCTTCCTCGTAATTAAGATCAAGTACGGGCTTCCCCTCCACAATGCCCACTGATACAGCCGCCACGGCTGTCCTTATGGGACTGCCGTGGATTTCCCCTGTCATTACAAGCCTGTTCATCGCGTCATGCATGGCGACATAAGCGCCTGTAATTGCCGCGGTTCTAGTCCCTCCGTCAGCCTGAATAACGTCAGCGTCAATCATCAATGTTTTTTCCCCGAGTTTTGAGACATCAACAACGGCCCGCAGCGCCCTTCCCATGAGCCTTTGTATTTCAAGGCTTCGCCCGTTCGGTTTTCCCTTTTGCGAGTCCCTCTGTGTTCTTGACTGCGTAGCCCTCGGAAGCATTGAGTATTCGGCTGTAACCCAGCCGGTTCCCTTCCCTTTAAGAAAAATCGGGACTTCCTTCATTACACTCGCGTTACATATCACCTTTGTATCGCCGAATTCCACAAGGACTGACCCTTCCGCGTATTTTGTGTAATGACGTGTGATTTTTACGGCCCTCAACTCATCATATTTCCTTCCGTCTATCCTCATTTTAACCTCTTTTTGCCGTACATACCGCCTTCACAGTATGCTGCCATTGAATTCTCCGACTCATATATCCTGACTTTTATGACACGGGCCTTTTTCACGTTTCTTTTCATTTCCTCAAATATATACCTCGCTATATTCTCGGCCGAAGTGTTGTTTCTTTTAAAAAAGTCGACGTCAAAATTTAAATGCTTATGGTCAAGTTTATTAAGCGTTTTTTTCAGGGCTGATTTTAGAACCGTAAAATCAACGGCAAGACCGTCTTTTCCCAGGCTCTCACACTCAAAAAAAGCCTCAACGCCGTAATTATGACCGTGCGTGTGCTCGCATTTGCCTTTATAACCCCTCAAGCTGTGAGCCGCGGCGAAAGTATCTTTTACCATGAGTTCATACATCGGTTCTCCTGTCCCTGCCTCCGTTTTTAAGCCGTTCTATATATTAACTTTCCTGGCCATTACCATATCACTTTTCATAAACATCCTGCCAATCCTGTTAAACGAGCCCGGTGTATCTGTCACATAAAAACCGGACTTTTTCCGGTTATTGCGGGAAGCCGTCATGTCCCTCGCTTCCAGCAACGCGCGCACAGTTTTCGCCATTTCCCTCGCCGAGTCTATTATGTTTACCTTTGGCATTACCTTCCTT
>CAYNMZ010000220.1:0-2900 GCA_964398505.1 uncultured Spirochaetia bacterium | reverse complement strand
GGCTTGTCGCGCGTAAGGAATGGGCAGGCAGTTTTAATGCGGGCAGATTTGACGGCGCCATACTCCCTCAGGACATCTCGCGGCTTTCTTCCGGCACGTACTACTATATAATTGAGGCGCAAAGAGGGGAAGGGAAGGCAAGGGCTAGGGCGGGCGTGATGGTGGTAATAAGGTAAATTTTATATTTGATATTTTACAGTTAAGACGGTCCGGCTTTTCAAGTTTCCAGTTTCGCGTTCTTTTTCCTGCACCCTACACCCTACACCTTAATCCAGAAACACATTCACTTGTCCTAAATGTAATATAACAAAATATAAAACACGACAATTTTTTTTGTTGATTTTACGGTGACAATAATGTATACTTAGTTAAGCGCTTAACTGATATGGAGGAACAATGAAGAAAAGGCCGACGCTTGAGGATGTGGCGAAAAAAGCCGGAGTTACAGCGGCAACAGTATCTTTGGCAATAAACAACAATCCGCGCATACCGGAAGATACCAGGGAAATGATAAAAAAGGCCGCAAAGGCCTTAAACTACGTGCCGAACGCTGCCGCGCGCTCGCTTGCCGCGGGAAAAAGCGACAGCATCGCAATCGCGGCCATATCCTTTTCCGCCTGGTATGAAATGGCGCTAATGCGCGGAATTGAAAGCGTAATTCATGACTCATCTTATTCAATGGTCCAGTATTCAACTTGGGGCAGCAGGGAAAAGGAAAGAGAGCTGCTGAAAACTCTCATGCTTTCGCAAAAAGCGGCGGGCCTGATTGGTTTTTCTTTTGTGCCCGGCCTCAAAAAACTCGCGGAAATGAAAAAAAGGAAATTCCCGTTCGTGTCAGTGGGCGAAAAAGCGCCGGGGTTTTGCAGCGTGGTGTTTAACGATTTCAGAGGCGCTTTTATGGCGGCGGAGCGGCTTGCGCGGGCAGGCAGGAAAAATATAGCCATAATTAACCAGCGCATGATACGCGGCTATACTGCAAGGGATGTAAGGGAAAAGCTGAGGGGCTTTAACGCGGCCATAGACAAATACGGGCTTAAGCGCATGCAGCCGGTAGAGGTTGAAAACGTTTACTTTAGTGACGGCATAAAGGCATGTGACAGGATTTCCGCGATAAAAGGCATTGATGCCGTGTTCTGCGCTGCAGGAGACAATACAGCCGCAGGTTTCATCAAGCGAGCCAGGGAACTGAAAATAAGCGTGCCGGATGACATCGCTGTTATCGGCTATGACGACGCTGACATAGCGTCTGTTTTAAGCCCGGAGCTTACAACTGTAAGACAGCCCGTGGAGGCGGCCGGAAAAGCAGCGGTTGAGGCGATGCTAAAGCTCCTCGCGGGAGGCGCGGCAGAGAACAGGGTTTTTGAGCCTGAGCTTGTAGTGAGGGAAAGCGCGTAAAAATAATTATTAATTAATAATGAATAATTAATAATTGATAAATAAAAATTGATAAATACGGAGAAAAGATAATGAAAAAAATGATTATTGCGGTACTGATGATTTCTGCCGCGGCAGCTGCTGAGGCAAGGTATATACGCGTGAACCAGGTTGGCTACCTGCCCGGGGACACAAAAATTGCGAACCTTTTTTCAAACGAGAACTTAGGGGCGCTGACATTCTCCGTGCTTCGTGCCTCTGACGATACAGTGGTGCTTGGCCCTGTTTCCACGGGCTCAAACCTCGGCGCGTATTCCGGATACACGTACCATTACCGCCTGAATTTTTCTTCCCTGAACACAACGGGAAGGTATTATATCCGGCTCTCGGACGGCACTACAAACTCGTATCAGTTTGACATAGGCGCCTGCGCGTATGGGACAGGGACGGACGCGATATTGAATTTCCTGCGCAGCCAGCGTTGCGGCTACAACCCTTATCTTGGCGCAAACTGTCACGCCGCGTCAGGTACGGGAAGGATGGACGCAAGGACTGTGGGCGGCCCAAGCCCGGGCACGGTAATTGACGTCTCAGGCGGCTGGCATGACGCCGGAGATTACATTAAATTCATGATAAATATCGCGGATACCTGTTATATGCTCCTTCTCGCTTATCAGGAAAATCCGCTTGTATTCGGCGACAGTTTTCTCGCAAACGGCAATCCGGGGAGCAACGGCATTCCGGACGTTCTTGACGAGGCGAAATACGGCCTTGATTTTATAATGCGAATGCACCCGTCAGCTAATGAGTTTTATCATCAGGTGGGAAATGAAATTGACCATAATACCTGGCGGCTGCCGCAGGATGACACGGCTGCGTATGCGACAGCGCCATACAGGCCTGTTTACCATTGCGATGCGGGCAAGGGCGCGAATATAGCCGGCAAGGCAGCCGCGGCATTTGCCCTTGCGTACACTGCCTGGAACGGACTGGGAGATAATGCTTACGCGAATTCATGCCTTTCACATGCGGTACAACTTTACGCTTTTGGCAAGGCGAACCCGTCTGCGCAAGCCTCAATTCCTGTTGATTTCTACGGGGAAACATCATGGCAGGATGACATGCAGCTGGCCGCGGCCGAACTTTACAAGGTGACAGGCATTGCCTCATACCTTGCTGACGCTGAAGCATGGGCGCCTTCGGTTTCCTCTGCCTGGGGCTGGACGAGCTGGGGCGAACTGAATTTTTACGCTCATTACGCGCTTTATAATTCCGCGTCCGCGGGCATCAAGACGCAGTTAAAGCAGTTTATGCAGTATGACATGAACGGACACCAGACTTACGCTACAGCGGACAGGTTCGGCATTGGCGCGGACTATGTCTGGGGGTCAATGGGTATAAATACAGCCGGCATACTGAACGGACTCCTGTATAAGAGGCTTTTTGGCGAGACAATTTATGACAATCTCGTGACAGGTATGCGGGATTATTTGTTCGGGAGGAACCAGTGGGGAGTGTCTTTCATA
>CAYNMZ010000219.1:0-2912 GCA_964398505.1 uncultured Spirochaetia bacterium | reverse complement strand
ATAAGCGGTTTTAAAAGCGGGTAATGAGTACAGCCGAGCACAAGCGTGTCTATATTAAGCCCCCTGAAATCCGCGAGATAGTGACGCAGTACAAGCTCTGTTTCCTTGCGCGAAAGCCACCCTTCCTCCACAAGAGGCACAAGAAGCGGAGTCGCTTTTCCGAAAATCCTTACCCTGCGGTCATATTTCTTTATCGCTTCCACATACGCGGCGCTGTTAATTGTGGCCGTCGTCCCTATTACGCCTATTTTCCTGTTGCGGGTCGCTTCAACCGCCGCCCTCGCGCCGGCCTCAATAACGCCTATAATGTCCACCTTAAATGAGTTTTTAAGTTCCTTTAAAGCTAGCGCTGATGCCGTATTGCATGCCACAACCACAATCTTGACATTTTTCCTTATCAGGAAAGCCGTATTTTCCTTTGAAAACCTTACTATTGTTTCCTTTGTCTTTGTGCCGTAAGGAGTCCTGGCAGTATCGCCAAGATAATATATGCACTCTTTAGGCATCATATTCATTATTTCCTTGGCTACCGTAAGCCCGCCCAGGCCAGAATCAAATATGCCTATACCTTTGTTATTCATATAACTCCTTGTTCATAATTTTATATTTCTATAAGCTCATATTCCCTGCTGCCAAGCCCTATCTTTTCAGCGTGCTTTAGCTGAATCTCCCAGTCAAGGCCCTTGTGAATCATCCTGAATTTGTCCTTGTCCGACATCTTTAAGTCATATGACTCCCTGTCCTTAATATTTTCCATGATCGCAGGCGCGGCGTTTACAAGGTCAGCTGATGCCGCGTCTATCGCGACAGGGTCAAAAGAAGCGAGTATTCCTATGTCAGGCACAAGATACCTGTCGGTTGACGGCATACAGTCGCATTCAGGCGTCACATTCAGCACAAAATTGAAATATATGACCTTGTTTTTCTTGTTTGACACCACGGCAAGCGCGTATTCGGCCATTTTCTCGTTCATTTTTACAATCTCCGTGTCCCAGTTGGAGTCTATGGCGTCAAACCTGCATGCGGGTATGCACTCCCCGCATCCCGCGCATTTTAAAGGGTCATTTACGGCCTTGCCCCCTTTCATGCTTATCGCCCCGAAATTGCACCAGAGAGCGCATTCGCCGCAGCCTGTGCAGTATTTTTCCTTGAACCTCGGGACATTGCCGGAATGCTGCTCCTGTTTGCCGGACCTTGACGCACATCCCATTCCGAGATTTTTTATGGCAGCGCCCATGGCTGTCATCATGTGGCCCTTGCAATGCGAGACAACAACCATACTGTTTGCCCAGTATATCGCCGAGGCGATTGAAGCTTTTTTAAGGTGACTGCCCTTAATTTCAACTTCCACAAAA
Source organism: uncultured Spirochaetia bacterium (assembly GCA_964398505.1). Classification (GTDB taxonomy): domain Bacteria; phylum Oederibacteriota; class PGYV01; order PGYV01; family CAYNMZ01; genus CAYNMZ01. The sequence goes on along the minus strand of CAYNMZ010000219.1, from coordinate 1,557 downwards.
TCAGTCCCTGTAAGGCCGTCAGCTATTACCAGCGGCGCGTTTACCGTAGAAAACGAAAAGCCGTGCCTTATGGCGGTCTCCAGGTGTTTTACCGCATTGTTCCTGTAACCCACATAAAGAGTATTGGTATCCGTAAGAAAAGGGCTGCCGCCGCAGTCCCTTATCCGGTCAACTATCACCCTATAATAAAGCGGTGAAACAAACGACACGTTTCCCCGCTCGCCAAAATGCGCCTTTACAGCCACATTTTCCTTATCCTTTATAATTGAGCCCGCTCCCGCCCGGTCAAAAAGCTTTTTCAACCTGTCAAGAATACTGTCATCGTTTGTCTCGGCGCCAAAACGGGTAAAGTGAACTTCGGATTTCATGTATGAAAAACCTCGGTATTATTTTTTCTTCAAAAGTTTGTATTCCACGCTGTCCATAAGCGCCATCCAGCTTGCCTCAATGATGTTTTCAGAAACGCCAACTGTGGTCCATGTCTCGTTCTTGTCCGAGCTTTCTATCAGCACCCTGACCTTGGCGCTTGTCCCGACCGCGCCGTCAAGCACCCTGACCTTGAAGTCAACGAGCCTCATGGAGCCTATTGAAGGATAAAACTTTATAAGCGCCTTCCTGAGCGCGTTGTCAAGGGCGTTAACCGGGCCGTCGCCTTCCGCGGCCGTATGCTCTTCCTTGCCCTTTACCGCTACTTTTATGGTCGCCTCCGAAAACAACTCGCCACCCCTGTCCTCGGATATAACCCTTAATCCTTTAAGCTCAAAAAACGGCCTGAAACCCGGCATGTTCTTTTTAACAAAAAGCTGCAAGGAAGCGTCAGCTGCCTCAAACTCATATCCATCCTGCTCCATTCTCTTTATTTTTGCGAGAAAATCCTTTGTCGCAGGCGCCTCTTTATCAAGTTTTATGCCCCATTTTTTCGCCTTAAAAAGCAGGCTTGAAACCCCGGCTTGATTTGAGACAGGTATAACCCTCTCGTTGCCGACCAATTCAGGTTTTATATGCTCATAAGCCCTCTCATCCTTCATCATTGCGTCAGCGTGCACGCCAGCCTTATGCGTAAAGGCGCTTTTCCCGGTATAAGGCTGCTTGTCATCAGGTGAAAGATTCGCTATTTCATAAAAGAAATGAGAAGTTTCAGTCAAATTTTTCAATGACTTCTGAGGTATGGTTTCAATGCCCATTTTTATTGAAAGCGCCGGGATTACTGATATTAAATTTACATTCCCGGCCCTTTCGCCAAAACCATTGATTGTCCCCTGTACCATGGAAAATCCGTTTTCAACCGCTATCAATGAGTTCGCTACCGCAAGGTCAGAGTCATTATGCGTATGTATGCCGAGAGGAACTCTCATTTGCCTGTAAACTTCCTTTGTTATGGCATCCATCTCGGAAGTCAATGTTCCGCCATTCGTATCGCAAAGGCATACGCTGTCCGCGCCCGCATTCTCGGCCGCTTTCAGGCATTCCATAGCGTAGCTTTTGTCGTCCTTATAGCCGTCAAAGAAATGCTCGGCGTCAAATATCACTTCCTTCTTATGGTCTTTAAGATATGAA
>CAYNMZ010000218.1:0-2944 GCA_964398505.1 uncultured Spirochaetia bacterium | reverse complement strand
CGACCAGCCCAAGAGGCATCGGTTTGTCAAGCGGAAACCGTATCGTGCCTTTGGCTTTTTCATAAGGCTCAAGCTCTTTTTTAAAAGCGCCAAAAACCGTTCGCGAGCCCGGATAAAATCCCACATGATTCCTGAACACGGAAAAGAACACAAGGTTTCCGGACAGTTTGAAAGCAGGCACCCCGTATCCGATTGTTTCCTCGGCTCCGGGAACCGCCTTTTTTACCGCTCTTCTTATTTCTTCCAGCAGCTTTTTTTCAGCGCCGGGCTTTTTGGCAATATATAAACGCATCGGGTTAACCGGCTTGTTTTTTAGCGTCATTTTCGCCTCCTCGCCATTCATAATATATCACTGCCGCCTGAATTAACAATACAAATATTTGACTTAAAATTTTTTTGGGTGTATAATTGAAACGATTAAAATATAAACTTGCGGGAGGCTTAAAATGAAAAGGTTAAAATTATTGGTCATTGTTGGTTTGGCGCTCGGCCTTTTATTCGCGTCATCGTGCAAGGACAAGATGGAATCATACAACTGGCCAAACCCGCCTTCGGTGGAGCCTGTTCCCATAACGCCGCCTTCTTCTTCAACACTTCCCTATGTAGAAGCCGCGGTCGTCATCAACGGCCCAGTAATAACAGGAACTGTCGGCATACTCAGCGGATCCTCAACTGGTGCCGCTATTACAGGAGCTACAGTAAATATAAACGGCACTGTTCTGTCGGAAATAATGCCCGGAGTATATATGTCCAATCTTTCAACAATAGCCGAAGGTTCCACTGTGACAATCAGCATAACAACGTCGTTAGGAAACGTTACAGCCACAGGCACTGCGCCTGCTGCCGGGACAGTGGAAAATGCCGTAATTACAGGCGCAGCCTCAGGATCAACCGCCCAAATAACCGCCATGTCATACTAGGCAGCGCGTCTTTTATAAAGACACGTATCGACAGCTGACGCGTTTTTATGCAAGAAGCCTTTTCACAAGAGTTTCCCTGAAACGTCCAAGATTTTTCCATTTAAGCGCTGCTCTTAAAGAAATGCCGTTTATATCCGGCACGGTCATCCCGTCAGGCGTTATTTTTACGCTTAGGCGTTTCATCTCCACCAGTTCTTCCGAATAAACAAGATAGGCCGCCACAGTATCAAAGAGAACCGAACTTTCTTTTTCAGGATCGCAATCCGTGTGCCATTTAACATTTTCTCGCCATAACCTGTAATTTTCCATCACCGCTTTATTCAGGGGTTTTTCACTGTATTTTATTCTTGAGTACAATTCGCCTTCAAGCTTTACGATTCCGCAAGTATCAAGCGGCGCTATTGTAATGTCTTTCAGCATCGAAAAAACCCTGCGCAAAGACTCATTGTGGTATTTGACGTTTGATTCGGCATCCGGCCCGAATTTTCCGTCATAACCCCGGTATATGCTGCCATGCATGCCCACAAACCTTATTTTGCCGGCTATTTCAGGCGCCATTTCCACGGCATCCGCAAGATTGGGCATGGCGCTTATGCAAAGAAGCGTTGTTTTGTCAGGACGGGCCATGATCTCCTCCACCATGGCATTGACTCCGTCATATCTTACTTTTCCGGGATATTTTTCAAGCCTGTAATCCTTTACCCATCCTTCCATAAACCTCTGTTCATCAGGAAACTTACGGCCCACAGCAACCACTACATCCGTCCTATTGGCTGTCTCCAGCATCTTTGCCGCATGTTTGGCCCTGTAAACAGTGTCGCCCGTGTCGGTTAAGACCATTTTCAGGTCAATTTCCGGGCATTTTAAAAGAAATGCCAGCGCCCAGTGGTCGTCTATATCTGTACCTATGTCAGTATCCAGTATTACGGGTATTTTTTTCATTTTTAAAGTATTTTTTCTATCTCCGGCGCTATGTCTTCAGGCTTGTCCTTTGAGTCAAATCTCCTGACCACATTGCCTTGCCTGTCAATCAGGAACTTGGTGAAATTCCACCGTATGTCCTTTCCGCCCGTCTGCGCCTTGAGGAAAGTGTAAAGCGGCGACTCGTTCTTTCCGTTCACGTCTATTTTCTGGAACATTTTAAAGGTGATGCCAAACCGCGTGGAACAGGTGGCGTGAATTTCTTCCACAGTTCCCGGCGCCTGGCCCATGAACTGGTTGCACGGGAAATCCAGCAGCTCAAACCCCCTGTCCCTGTATTTCACGTAAAGTTCCTGCAAACCCGGATACTGCGGCGTATAACCGCACAGCGTCGCTGTGTTTACTATCAGCAAAACCTTGCCTTTATACTCGGAAAGGGAGACTTCCGCGTCTTTCATGTCCTTTACCTTTATGTCGTAAATACTCATGTTTGGCACCTCCTGTTTTTTTATTGCCTTTTCCTGTTTAGCGCAGCCAATGAAAAACAATGCCGCAATAACCATAACCGCCAGTTTTTTCATAATCCCACTCCTGTATTTTTCCGCCTTTCTATCCAAGAAGCCATTCCAGGGCTTCCTTTTCATCCGTGAATTTCCTGACATGCAGGCCGCAGGCCGTTGACTGCAGCATGTATATCCTTATTTTCAGCAGGTCCGGGCTTTTCGGGTCAACAAGTATGGCGTTTTTCTCGCCCGGCAGTATCGGTATTTTTGAGCTTGTAGTATATGTGAAAGCGTCCAAAAACCCGGCCTTTACACGCGACTTCCTTATGTCCAAAAGGACTTTCCTTATGCCCGTTTCAACCTCCTTTTGCACAAAATCCCTGCCCATGTCACCGATGTTTCTCGCGGTCAGGTCGCCTTCGGTAACCACGGATATGTACTGTTCTTTTTGCCTGATTTCCAGCGAATATTTCATCCCCTGCCCCTTTTGGTCATTTAAGCAATTATACGTTCCGGAAGGTCCCATTTCAACATATAAATACACGGGTTGTTGTATGCTTTTGTGTGTAATTTAAGTAAAAGGGGTTCCAGCCTTGTATT
>CAYNMZ010000217.1:0-2981 GCA_964398505.1 uncultured Spirochaetia bacterium | reverse complement strand
TAAACGGCGTGACTAGAAAATATATAGCGGCTGTTGATTGCTTAACGGCGACACTTAACTCAAGCTTTGACGCTGGCCTTAACGGGCCGGTATATTGCATAAATACAAGAGGATACTCTTCTTTTGATAGAAGTCTTGTACAGGTTGGCGGAGCTTTTACGCTTGCAAAAACATCAACCACAAGAAACTATTACGCGGAATTCAGCTATGCTTCGTCTTCTCTGAACTCTTTTGACCCGAATTTTAATAACAAAGTTTATACTATTTATAATGATTATAAAAACAAAATGATATTAATAGGCGGCGAATTTACGACTGCCGGAGGCGTGGCACGGAACAAAATCGCGGCATATTCCGGTTTAGAAACTGCGACTCCGTCACTTCATTATTTTGCCCCTGTAATTGCGGGCGGAAACGGAATTAAATCAATATACTCAACATACAACGCCTTATTAATAGGGGGATTATTCTCCTCAGTTGACGGCTATTCACGCCAAAACTGCGCCGCATATTCGCTTGATAGTTTAACTCTTTCTGAATGGGACCCCAGAATTAACACCACCGTTAATTCTATACTTGGAGATAACAGCGTTGTTTACGCAGGCGGGTATTTTAGCCTTGTTGATTTGCTGCCGCACGGCGGCGGCGCTGTGCTTGAGTGCCCGAGGGAGATGTACACGTTTACTTCCACAAGAACCGTAACGCCAACGTCAACTTACACGAGAACAATTACAAGCACAATAACGCCTACAGCGACAAGCACAAGGACAAACACGGCAACATATACAAGGACGGCGACTCCGTCGCGCACAATGACAAGTACGCCTACATTTACAAGGACCATGACAAATACTCCGGTGTCTGTGTTTAACCTGCCTTTTTTTGACACTTTCGCTGACGATTCAAAAAAATGGGATTATGGGATAGAGTGGCAGAGACTGCCTGCGGCTGCTTCTTCCGGACAGAGCACCGGATATCCTGATCCTTCAACAGACGTATCCGCGGGAAATGACAATTATGTCGCCGGGACTGTAATAGGCGGGAATATGAGCGTTGTTCCCACTCATGATTATTACTACATGACATCGTCCTATATAAACGCCGGCTCGGCATCTTCTCTGCAGCTTCGTTTCTTTAGGCACTTAAACACCGACTGGATCACATATATACCGTGCAGTGTTGACGTTTATAACGGCACTTCGTGGGTTAACCTGTATATGAGCGACAATAATACCATGGACAGCGCCTGGACAGAACAGGTATATGACGTGACTGCATACAAGAACCCGCAATTCAGGGTCAGGTTTGGCCATAGCGTGTTAAGGACCGACGCGTGGACAATGTCCGGCTGGAACATTGACGATGTGTACATTGGACCGCCTTTTACGCCGACAAGCACAAATACGCCGTCGCCAACAGTGACCAGGACTGCCACCGTGACTCCGACAGCAACGCCGTGCGTTGCACTGGATACGGCTTTTGGCGGCACCGGCGTAGTGACGATTTCATCCGCGGGAATCAACAATTATCCATCGTCAGCCATATTGGACCCGGCAGGCGGCATTATAATAGCGGGAAGCAGCGTCATCAGCAACCCGACAAATTACAGGACCGCTGTCTGGTGGTTGAACCCTGACGGCTCATACAAGACAACATTCGGCGGCACAGGATATGTATATCTTGATTATGTTGCCGGCTCCAACTTTGAAACGATAAGTTCGCTTGGCATGGATTCTTCAGGCCGCGTTATAACAACCGGCACGAGGTATAGCGGGCAATATATTGGGTTTATATCAAGGTATGATTCAAGCGGCCTTGACAACACGTTCGGCACAAACGGCCATGTCCTGCACCCGAACAAATACTTCTACGGAAACATGGTTTTTGACTCGGAAGGCAGGATCCTGGTGGTCGGGACAAATATCAGCGCGTCCTGGGACCCGGGTATTTTCAGGTTTAACGCTGACGGCAGCCCTGACTGGTCGTTCAATTCGCCGAACGCCTTTGTGATGCTGCCTGCAGGGAACTATCCGAGCAAAATTGCCGTTGACAGCCGGAACAGGATCGTTGCGGCAGGTGAATATTCCGGTAGCGCTATTGATATTGGCGTGTGGCGCATAAATTCCGATGGTACGCCGGATATGTCCTTTAACGGCGGGGCGGGTGTTTTTTACATAGGCGGCAGCGGACTTGAGGACGATTCGGTCGGCGGAATAAAAATAGACAGCGCCGGAAGGATACTTGTCAGCGGCATGCTGGTCAATTCATCCTATGACAATGACGCTGTTGTTGCCCGGCTGAATCCTGACGGACAGCCTGACACATCCTTTAACCCGCCAAACGGCTATGTGCTGATAGACAATCCGGGATATTCCCAGGCAGCTTCGGACATACAGGAAGACAGGAACAAAAGAATCATGCCGGCAGGGTATGACAATTTAAACGCGACATCCCTCATGATGTCCATATGGCGCGGCACAGAATCGGGGATGCCGGATTTTTCATTCGGCAACAACGCGCAAATCACTTATGACGCCAATCCGACAAACGATGATTATATTTATAACCTTCTGATAGACAATTCAAACAGGATGATCGCGGTAGGCGGCGTATGGAGCGCTGGCGGCAATTCTATCGCGGTCGTAAGGTACAGGGACGGTTGTACGGTTTTCAATACCCCGACATTCACTCCGTCAAGGACCGTGACCCGGACTTTCACGGCGACGCCTACAAGGACGGCGACGCCCACTTTTACCAGGACTTTCAGCCCGACCATGACCTCGACCCCCACAGGGACAGCAACCAGGACGGTAACGCCAAGCTTTACTGGTACGCCTTCTTTAACGCCCACGGCAACTCCCACATTTACAGGGACTTTCACAAGGACAGGCACGCCAACTTACACGCGCACTGCGACGCCGAGCTTTACTGCCACGTCAACACCGACTTTTACGGTCACAAGGACAGGTACGCCAACGCTT
>CAYNMZ010000216.1:0-2996 GCA_964398505.1 uncultured Spirochaetia bacterium | reverse complement strand
CGTACAGGCGCGCCACCATGAACACCCCGGCAGCCACCATTGTGGCCGCGTGTATCAGCGCCGAGACAGGCGTCGGGCCTTCCATGGCATCCGGCAGCCAGACATGCAGAGGGAACTGCGCGCTTTTTCCCACAGCGCCGCAGAAAAGCAATAGAGCGATGACTGTCATCATGCCCGGTTCTATGTTCCCTGCCGCGACGAACTCAATTACCTTCATGAAGTCAAAAGTCCCGGCCTTGAAGCTTAAAAGCAGTATGCCCAGGAAAAACCCGAAATCACCCACCCTGTTGACCACAAAGGCCTTCTTCGCGGCATCAGAGGCTTCGGGTTTGTGGTACCAAAAGCCGATAAGAAGGTATGAGGACAGGCCCACAAGCTCCCAGAATATGTAAATCTGCATCAGGTTGTTTGACACGACGATGCCGAGCATGGAGAAGGAGAAAAGCGAGAGGAAAGCGTAGAATTTCGCGAAGCCTTCATCCTCCTTCATGTAGCCGAGAGAATAAATCTGTACCATGAGGGATATGAAGGTGACCACTATGAACATAACCGCTGTCAGCTGGTTTACCATGACGCCCATGTTAATCTCTATGTTCATTATATGAAGCCACGGCACTTCAAGAACGTGAAGGCCAGGCTCCCTTAACTGGCCTATGAACACAATTACCGCCGTTATGAACGACGCCGCGATCGCGGCTATGGATATCAGGGCGCTCGTCATCCTGAGCTTTTTTGTAAAAGCAACTATGATGATGAAAGCCAGCAGCGGAAAAGCCGTTATCATCGCTCCAAGCATCGCAGTCATGTCCAAGTTCTTCCTCCAGTTTTTAATCGCCAATTCCGGTTTCCGGACTCCGGACTCAAATTACCACTTTAGCAGATCCATTCCGTCCGCGTTTACAACAGCCCTTTTCCTGTATATGGCAAGGATTATGGCGAGCCCTATGACGCTCTCAGCGGCTGCCACAGCTATTATAACGACAGTGAAAATTTCGCCCATGGCCGCCTCAGGCGTCAGGAAACGCGAGAAAGCCACCATATTTATGTTCACAGCGTTGAATATAAGCTCAAGTGACATAAGAATCCCGATAGCATTCCTCCTTGTGAGCGCGCCGAACACGCCTATGCAAAAAAGCGCTGCCGAAAGCATTATATAATGCCCGAGGGTTATCATACAGTCCCTCCTATTTCCTTATCCTTATCCTTATCCTTACCCTCATCCTTTGAAACAATAACCACAGCTCCAATAAGCGCGGCCAGCAGTATAAGCGAAGCTATCTCAAAAGGAAGGACAAAATCACCCAGGAACTGCCTGCCTATGAGGCCCGCATTGTCCGTTTTTGAGTATTTCGCCACGCTCTCGCCTATCCTGTTCATCCATCCGGATTTCATTACCGAAAGCGATATCAGGGCGAAAGCGGCGGCCGCGACAAGCGCGGCAGGCACGGCCTGCCTGTTCATCTGCCGTATGCCCTCACCCGTTGTCTGCCTAGTCAGGTTAATCACAAAAATGGTAAGTATAACGACAGCGCCGATGTAAACCAGCACCTGTATGCCCGCAAGGAAATACGAGTTCAGGAGCACGAATATGCCGGCGACGCCGAAAAGGCAGAGCGCGAGGTAAAGCGCGCTGTGGAATATGTTGCGCGACGTCACCATCAGCCCGGCTGACAGCAGTATCATTGCCGCGAAAGCGTAAAAAATCACCTGCTCCATTAAATGTGAACTCCTTCTTTTCAAGTTTCTTGCCTGTGCCTCAATCCTGCCTTAAAAATAAGACAAACACATATCAAATATCAGGTTTCTGTCTTAAACTTACCCTGCCACCAGGCCGCCTTTTTTCCCTGTATCGTATATTTTTCCGCCACGAGGTCCTGTACCAGCGCGCTTTTGTCATAAACCGCGAGTTCGTACTCGTCCGACATCACTATAGCGGCGAAAGAGCACGCTTCCACGCACATATTGCAGAACATGCAGGTAGCCAGGTTGTACATGTATTTCGCGGCCTTCGGCTTTGGCTTGCCGTCCTCGCCGGTCATCTTCTCAACCTCTATTGACCTGTTGGGGCAGGCCTTTACGCAGAGCATGCAGGCTGTGCAGCGGTGCTCGCCCTTTTCCGGGTCAACAGGCAAAACCAGCCTGCCCCTGAAGCGAAGCGGCAGTTCCGGCTTTTTTTCAGGGTATTGCACGGTATACGCCGGCCTGAAGGCGTGCTTCATTGTCACATGAAGGCCCTCTGCCAGGCTTATGATGCCTTTTACTATGCCCGCCAAATACTTAATCATGTTTCTCCTTTTTTATTTACCGTCTTTACACAAACTTATGCCGCACCTCAAGCCAGTTTCAGGACAAATGCCGTCACTACCAGGTTCAAAAGCGCTATCGGCAGGAGATACTTCCACGAGAATTCCATAAGGTGGTCAACCCTTATCCTCGGGAATGACCAGCGTATCCACATCAACACTGTAACTACCGCGTATGTCTTTATAATGAACCACACAAACGGGGGCAAAAAAGGCCCCTGCCAGCCGCCCAGGAACAAGGTCACGGCAACAGCCGAGACTATGAAAATATTTGTATACTCGGCAAGGAAAAAGAAAGCGAACTTCATGGCAGAATACTCGGTGATAAAGCCCGACACAAGCTCCGACTCCGCCTCAGGCAGGTCAAAAGGCGCCCTGTTTATTTCCGCGTTCGCCGCTATCAGGAATATCATGAACCCTACGGGTTGATAGACAATGTACCACATGTTCGCCTGGGCCGCGACTATGCCGGTCATTTTCATGGTGCCCGCGAGCATTACGACCGCGAGTATGACGACAAGGTTCGGTATTTCATAACCGACCACCTGCGCCGCCGACCTTAAGCCGCCCATAAGCGAGTACTTGTTGTTTGAGGCCCAGCCGCCGGCAAGTATGCCTATGACGGCAAGTCCGCTGACCGCAAGTATGAACAGTATGCCTATGTTTAAGTCCGCGGCCACAAGTCCCGGGCCG
>CAYNMZ010000215.1:0-3100 GCA_964398505.1 uncultured Spirochaetia bacterium | reverse complement strand
GGGACAAGGTACTGCCTGATAAAGACTCGCCGCTGCCGGTTATAGGCATGACCAGGCGCGACGCCATAATCTGGTGCAACGCTTACAGCGAGATGATGAAATTGAAGCCCGTATACTGCTCTGACCCGGAATTTAAAAACCCAATAAAGTCGGCTGAACCGGGCGAATTCCACAGCACGGAGAACAAGGCAAAGGGCGGCTTTGACAATCCTTATGTGAACTGGGCCGGGAACGGCTACCGGCTTCCGACAGAAGCTGAGTGGCTTTACGCGGTCTCTTATATTGACGGAAAGAAATGGCTGGACCCTGCGGTTTTGGGAAATGACGCAAACGGCCTCGGGTTTGTATATGTGCCCGGCAGGATAACAGAATGGCTCTGGGATTTTTACGCCGAGTACCCGAAGCCGGCAATGAAGGACTACCGCGGCCCGGATCCTGACGGCTCGCCTGCAGGCAGCCCGAACGTGCTACACGGCGGTTATACGGAGAAATCCGTTGTCGATCCCAATACATTCAATGTCAGCGCCGGTTACAGGGTAAGGAAGTACGCGCTTGTCGGCGACATAAGGAACGGCTTCAGGGTCGCGGCTTCAAAATAACAGCAGGAATAGCTGAGAAAACAACTCCGTCGGCCGCTGTCCAAAAGACTGAACCGGCAGACGGCGCATGATTGCATTGATCAAGCAGGCAGGGAAACTGTAAACGCCATTTTTTCTTGCGAAAATCAGCGTCAATGATACAATAAATCACCAAATAAACGGAGGGTCATTGATGAAACTATTCGTACCCGGAAGGATATGCCTTTTCGGCGAGCACAGCGACTGGGCAGGAGGTTACAGGAGGATAAACGCGGAAATTGAGAAAGGCTATGCCATAATAACCGGCACAAACCAGGGCATCTACGCTGAGGTTAACCCTCATCCCACGCAACTTGTAATAAAATCAACTCTTAATGACGGCAAAAAGAACGTCATAGAGATACCCATGAAGCGCGAAGAACTCTTAAAAGAGGCACAAAAGGGCGGGTATTTCAGCTATGCCGCCGGCGTGGCTTACCAGGTGCTCACTCATTACAGGGTAAACGGGCTTGTAATAGACAATACAGCCACGGACCTCCCGATAAAAAAGGGGCTTTCTTCCAGCGCCGCGATATGCGTAATGGTGGCGAGGGCCTTTAACCGCATATACAACCTGAAAATGACAACAAGGGGCGAGATGGAATTCGCGTACCTTGGCGAGATAACCACGCCGTCGCGCTGCGGCAGGATGGACCAGGGCTGTGCTTACGGCAACAGGCCCATACTCATGACCTTTGACGGCGACAGCATTGACGTAAGGGAGCTGAAACTGACAAAGAGCCTGTACTTCGTGATAGCTGACCTTCGCGCGTCTAAAGACACAAGGGAAATACTCTCAAAACTCAACCGGGCATACCCTTTTCCTGAAAATGACATCCATAAGGCTGTGCAGAATTATCTTGGCCCCGTAAACGCCCGAATAACCGCCAGGGCCGTGGAAATGATTGAGTCCGGCGACGCGGCAGGAATAGGAAAGCTTATGACAGAAGCGCAGGCTGAGTTTGACAAGGCGTGCATACCTGCCTGCCCGTCACAGCTGACTTCGCCCGTGCTTCATAAGGCCTTGAATTATCCGCCGCTCTCGGGCCTTATACTTGGCGGCAAGGGTGTGGGTTCGCAGGGCGACGGAACGGCCCAGTTCATAGTAAAGGACGCTGAAAGCCAGAATAAGGTCATTGAGATACTTGAAAAGGATTTAAAACTCCAGTGCCTGAAACTGACCCTTGAAACAGGGAAAAAAGTAAGGAAGGCCCTTATCCCGGCAGCCGGTTTCGGCACGAGGCTTTTCCCTGCTTCAAAGGCCGCGAAAAAGGAGCTGTTCCCGGTGATAGGAAAAGACGGCAGGATAAAGCCGGCAATACTCACTATAATAGAAGAGGCGGTGGGTGCGGGCATTGAGGAAGTGGGAATAATCATACAGCCCGCTGACAAGGCGATTTTTGAGGAATTCTTCTTCATGCCGCCCACGATAGAGAACTTCAACAAGCTCTCAAAGGAAAACCAGGAATACAGCGAGTACCTGCTGGACCTTGGCAACAGGATAACCTTGATTGAGCAGCAAACCCAGGACGGCTTCGGCCATGCGGTGTACTGCAGCAGGGAATGGGCCCAAAATGAGCCGGTGCTCCTGATGCTCGGAGACCACATATACGCATCTGACATTGAAAAGTCCTGCGCGAGGCAGATAATGGACGTTTTTGAGAAAAGGGGGCACAGCGTCGTGGGCTTAAGGCCCACGCCGGAAGATGAAATACGGCATTACGGATGCGTGACAGGGACGTGGGAAGTTGAGAACTCGGAACTTAACATAACCGAGTTTTATGAAAAGCCAGACGCGGAATACGCCAAAAAGCACCTTCACATTGACGGTATGGACGAGAAAACATACCTGACGGTGTTCGGCCAGTACATACTGACACCTAAAATATTTGACCTGCTGGAAGAAAGCATAGCGCACAATAACAGGGAAAAGGGAGAGTTCCAGCTCACATCCTGCCTTGAAAAACTGCGGCAGGAGGAAGGCTTCGGCGGCTGTGTGGTCAAGGGCAGGCGGTTTGACATAGGCCTGCCTGAGGCTTACAGGCAGACAGTGATAGATTTCAGGAACGCCTGAAAGGCCGGAAATGGCGCGCAAAACGACTTTTTCCGCAAGCAGGCTGAATAACCGCATATACCCGCTCACATATTCCGTTAAAACAAAATACGGCATTGACGCGCTTTATTTTACTGTAGCAAGCGTTGAGGATATATATAAACTCATCCGGGACAGGGCAGGCGCTTCCTGTATGTTTTTGACGTCGGCCATTACATGGAAAAGGACGGGATATTCCTCACTCTTAAGGAAATAACGGGGAATATTGGGCTTGAGCCTGACTGCGTATATGAGGACGAAATAATAGCCGTTAAGAAGGAAAAATTCGGCAAATTCCTGGGTTTCCAGCATCGTGACATTAAAATACTTGATTTTGACAGGACTATGGAAGTCGCGGAGTTTTACAGGTTTTACGAGCCCGCGGCGGAAA
>CAYNMZ010000214.1:0-3100 GCA_964398505.1 uncultured Spirochaetia bacterium | reverse complement strand
AGGGCCTTATATATGATAATGGCGAGGCTTTCGCCTCGCCTATATTTTGGTGGGCCCTGTAGGACTTGAACCTACGGCCAATAGATTATGAGTCTACTGCTCTAACCGACTGAGCTAAGGGCCCACATAAAAGCAGGTACATATTATATTTTTTTGCTATAATAAGTCAAGAATATAAATTGGTCAGAATATAAATTGGTCCCATCGGGAGAAAAGGAGGTTTTTATGGAAAAAATTGCTTTCTTAGCCGCTTTTTTATGCCTGGCCGGAGCAGGTTTTGGCCAAAATACAGGCGACATTGACGCGGTTTTGGGAAAAATACGCTGGCTGCATCACGCAAGCATCCTGATTAAGGACGCAGGGAAAAACATCTACATTGACCCTTATAAGATTAAAGACCCTGAAAAAGCTGACCTTATACTGATTACCCACAGCCATCATGACCATCTTTCGCCTGACGATATAGCAGCTGTCTGGAAAGAGGGCTGTGTGATTGTCTGTACTGCCGAATCGGCGAAAAAGCTTGAAAAATACTCGCCTGTAGTGGTAAAGCCCGGGGATAAGTTAACCGCAGTTGGGTATAAATGCGAGGCAGTGCCAGCATACAATAAAAGTAAGCCTTTTCATCCGAAAAAAAGCGAAAATGCGGGCTATGTAATAGAAATCGGTAAAGTCAGGGTATATCATGCCGGTGATACCGATTATATTGAAGAAATGAAAACGCTTAAAAACATCGGCATAGCGTTTTTGCCGTGCGGAGGAACTTATACAATGGACGTGAACGAGGCAGCGGAAGCTGTAAAGGCAATAAGGCCTGTTGTGGCAGTGCCGATACATTACGGCCTGATAGTGGGTTCGCAAAAAAACGCTCTTGAATTTAAAAAGGCAGCCTCGCCTTACACGCGTGTTGAAATTTTGAAACAGGGGGATTGAGATGCTGACGGACAGGCAGAAAGAAACGCTTCTCAAGCTTGCCAGGGAGACAATTGAGAAATACACGACAAACTCAATAATACCAAAATTCAGCGATCCTGACCCTGTTTTTATGGAAAAGAGGGGCGCTTTTGTCACTATACATAAAAACGGCAAATTACGGGGCTGCATCGGAATGATAGAGGCGCAGGAACCGCTTTATGAGACCGTAACCGAAATGGCCATAGAGGCCAGCACGAACGACCCGAGGTTTGAGCCTGTAAATGCTGAAGAGCTGAAGGAAATTGACATAGAGATTTCCGTCCTGACGCCCAAAAGAAGGGTGAAGTCTATTGATGAGATTGAACTGGGCAGGCACGGCGTAATTGTCAGGCGCGGTTTTAACAGCGGCGTGTACCTGCCCCAGGTGGCGCTTGATACTGGCTGGACAAAGGAGCAGTTCATGGAAAGCCTGTGCTCCGGAAAAGCAGGGCTTTCTGCCGACGCCTATAAGGACCCGAAGACAGAAATATATGTCTTTGAGGCCGAAGTCTTCGGAGAAAAACAGAAATAACTGCATAAATTATTGAATGAAGTAATGCCGCAGTTATAAGGGAAAAAATGGAAATAACAGGCATAAACGACAAAAAGAGGATCCATGAGTTTCTGTTGAAAGACCCATACCTTCATCTTTACGAACTCGGCAACCTGCAGGACAGGCTGTTTGAGAGGACAAGCTGGTACGCCGCTGTTGAAAACGGTGAAATATCGGCGCTTTCAATGCTTTATCCGTCAAAGGAAAACAATGTTTTTTTTCTTATAGAAAACAAAAATACGGCAGCTGCCGCTGCGCTGGCGGCGTCAATTGCCAAAAATCTTCCTAAAAAACTTTATTGCCATGTCTGCGCTGCGGCTGCAAACGCGCTTGCAAAGGAATATGAGGCCACGAAACCTGTGGAATACATAAAGATGAGGATAACAGGCGACATCCTTCTTAAAACTGCGGAAAAATACCTCGATTTTACGTACAGGATAAACAGGAACGATTTTGAAACTGTCAGGGAATTCCTGCTTTCAATAAACCCTTCGGCTTTTTTTAACCGCGCGATGCTTGAGACCGGAAAATATTTCTGCATAAGGAAGAACAATGAGCTTGCTGCAATGGCCGGAGTGCACTTTTTCTCCGGAGAATACGGCTCAGCGGCAATAGGCAATGTGGCAGTGGCGGAAAAACACAGGGGCCGCGGCATGGCAAAGTCAGTAACAGCCTCGCTCTGCCTTGACTTGTGGCAGGAGGCCAAATACATAGGCCTAAATGTAAGGGCTGACAATTACGCGGCCATTAAGGCATATACGGATATAGGTTTTATGGAGCATTCAAGGCATGTGGAAATAAGGGCTGTCAGAAAGGCTGTCTAGATTTTATGTTTTGGCGCCAAATCCAAAGAGCCGGGTAAAAATGAAAAGAATCCTTCTTGTGAATCCATGGGTCTGTGACTTTAAGTTTCATGATTTCTGGGTAAGGCCTTACGGCCTTATGCGCATATCCACGATGCTTAAAAAAGCGGGCCTTGAGGTGTCAATGATTGACTGCCTCAACAGGCATGACCCTGCGATGGAAAAATACGGCGTAAAGGACAGGGGATTTGGCAGGGGCGATTATCACAGCGAGGAACTCGAAAAGCCGGCTGCTTACAGGAAAGTTCCGAGAAAATACAAGCGTTACGGCTTTCCCGAGGAGGTTCTCAGGGAAAAGCTTGAAAGCACAAAAACGCCGGACCTGATACTTTTAGGCTCGGGGATCACATATACTTATGAGGGCCTCATGAAGTGCCATTCCATATTGCGCGAGTATTTCCCGCTTACAAGGCTTATAACAGGCGGCATTTACGCGACGCTTTGCCACGAGCACGCGAAAAAAAACCTCATGCCGTCGGCAGTGTGGAAAGGGTCAATAAACAACGAGTTCGTAAGGGCCGTCAACTCAATGTTGGGAACAAACATCGGATACATGGAAGCGCAGGAATTTTCGGAAACAGTCCCAGACGCGTCATTTTACCCCTTGTCCGATTTCGCGGCAGTAAGGTTCACGGAAGGATGCCCGTTTTCCTGTTCCTACTGCGCGGCGGGCAGCTTTTATTCATCGTTTTATCAGAGAAAAAAAGAAAATGTGATAAAAGAACTTGGG
>CAYNMZ010000213.1:0-3110 GCA_964398505.1 uncultured Spirochaetia bacterium | reverse complement strand
GTTTTGCGTGCCGCGGGTCCAGTTCACAAGGTCGTAAGAAAAGGCTATGCCGAAATACGGCGGATAGTCCATGTACCTGTCGTCGCCAGCGTAAACCATGTAATACACGCCTTCCCTTTCAAGTATACGCGGCACTGTCACTGTCTTTGCATCCCATTCCATGTCCGTGTCAGGCGTAAAAACCGGGTTTCCCGCGTAAGGCGTAAAATCATACCCGTTACGCGAGGTCGCGAGATGGACGGAATACCCGCCAAGCGCGTTCGGCAGCACATAATAAAGGTATATGAGCCCGTCCCTTACCACAACCTCAGGAGCCCTGCCTGTAAGGACAGGATTTTTACGGTATTTCCTGAAATTGCAGAAGTCCTCTGATATGGCAAGGCCTATTGAATCATCGCCCTTTCCCAGCCCGCTGTAATAAAGGAAGACCTTTTTGCTGAAATACATGGCCGCGGGGTCAAGCACGGCAAGGTCGTCAAACGAATCCCTGCCGATGTCTATCACAGGATTTTTCGGGTAATCGCCGAAGATGGTGCCGTCAAAACCCTCAAGCCCGGCAGTGGCAAGCGCCATCCTGTCATGTCCGTCCCCCGCCCTGTAGTAAAAGTAAATTGTTCCGTTGTTTACGAGTATGTCCGGGTTTGCCGTATGCCATGACTTGTAAGTTCCTGGCACAGAAGGCATCACCGGGTTATTCGCGTATTTTTTCCAGTACGGGTTTTCCGTTATGACCCTGTCCTGCATGTCGTATTTGACGGAATAGGAAGGGTTTATTTTCCTTGCCGCGTATTTCGCGAAAGCCCGCATGGACGGGTTGCCGGCCGCGTACGCTTCAAGCTGAGCCATGCAATTCATCGTGCCTTTTTCCGCGGCAAGCAGCAGGCATTCGGCCGCAATTGCAGGATACCGGCCGGTTATTTCAGGAAGCCCGGCGAGCAATGCCGCAGCTTCCCTGCCGCGCCCTGCTGACGCAAGCTTTATCATCATGCCCGGCACGGTGGCCGCATTGCCCGATATGTAATCCTCGCCTATCCTGTCCGCAATGTCCCTCTTTTTTGACGCCAGGTAAAGGTAAAAGAGCCTTCCTGTATTGTCCCTGCCGGGGTTAAGCCCCCTTAAGACTATATTGTCAACTGTTTCATTGCCTGTCCTTGAAAGCGCGATCGCGGCCCGCTCAGCTGTTTCCTGTTTGTCAAGCAGGTTCACTGCCGCAAGAAAGTTCGCGCCGTTATCGCCGAGCCTCCATAAGTCATCCAGCGCCTGCAGGGCAACAGCAGCGTCTGGTGACGCAAGCCGCTGTTCAAGTGTCTGCTTCTCCGCGCACGCAGGAAACATGAGAATTATTGCCGCAATCACGGCCATCGCATGTTTTTTCACAAGCGCTCTCCCCGGACCGGATATTGCGTAAAACCGCCCGCTTAAAGCGGTTTCCGCAGCCGGCTCCTTAATCCTTAATTTGTAATTCTCGATTGCAAATTGCCGGTTATTTACTTCCCGCCTCCATAAAGCATTTGGCGTCTATGCCCCCGCGCGTATTGTAAACGGTCTCCACATAAAGGTATTTCGGCTTAAGCAGTTTCTTCAAGTCGTTAAAAATCCTGTCCGTGGCCTTTTCCTGGTAAATGCCCACGTTCCTGAAGCTGATGAAGTAGTATTTCAGCGACTTTAGTTCCACTATCTTGACCGAAGGCACATACCTTATTATGACCTCAGCTATGTCAGGCAGTCCTGAGAACGGGCAGACAGCGGAGAATTCCCTCGTCCTGTATTCTATGACCTGCCTGCCGCCGTCATAGCGTATTGTTTCCAGCAGCCCGGTGTTTATGCTCTTTTCAGTCTCAAATTTAAATATCCTTCCCTCGGCTTTTGCCATAGGCCCTCCGTGCAGATTCGATTGTAAATTCTTATTTCCGCGCCATTTTGGGCGGGCGCCTTAATTATAAGACAACAGATGAAAAAATAAAGGCATTCTTTATAATATATTTACCGGGTCCACAACGGCCGTGACCGCGCTTCCCTTGCGCATGGCCCGTACCGCCCTCGCCATGATGTTGATATCCGAAGCTGTCCGCGCCTTCACTAAAATGCTGTACCTGTATTTGTTTCGCAGGCGCGACAGCGGCGCGGGCGCGGGCCCGAGCATCCTCATGCCATGAATCTCGCTTTCCTTTGCCGCTTTATCCATAAGTTCAGCGGCCTTGTCCGCGAGAGCCGCGGCCTTTTCCTCTTTCTCGTCCTGGCATAAGACCTGCAGGAGCCTTGAAAAAGGCGGATAGCCGAACTGTTTCCTTATCGCCAGTTGTGATTCATAGAACCCTTTCGCGTCGCCTGATACGCCGTATTTTACGCCAGCGCTGTCGGGGTTGAAAGTCTGCACATACACAAGGCCCGGCTTTTCGCCCCTGCCTGTCCTGCCGGCGACCTGCGTAATAAGCTGGAAAACCCTTTCCTCTGCCCTGAAATCAGGCAGGTTAAGCATTGAGTCAACGCTCACGATCCCCGCGAATGTAACTTCCGGAAAGTCAAAGCCTTTGGCTATCATCTGCGTGCCTACAAGTATGTCTATTTCCCTGCCGCGCATCCTGTTGTAGGCGTCAAGGTAACTGTCCCTTTCCTTCATGGAATCAAGGTCAACCCGCAATACCCTCTTTCCGGGAAAAAATTTTCCCAGGACATCTTCCACCCGCTGAGTGCCTAGCCCCTTGAACAATAACGGCTTCGCGCAGGACGGGCATATCAGCACAGGGTCCTTTTCATGGCCGCAATAATGGCATTTCAGCTTCGCCCCTTCCCTGTGGTAAACAAGCGGCACGTCGCAGTCAGGGCATTTTTCCGGCCTGCCGCAGTTCCTGCAGAAAACATAACTTGAATATCCGCGCCTGTTCAGGAATATTATGGCCTGCCCGCCGTCCTCAACAGAGGCCGAGAGCGCTGAGGCCATTTCATTTGAGAAGAAAAGGTCCTTCATCTTGTTCATGTCGTTCCTTAAGTCAACCAGCCTGATTTCGGGCATGGGCCTGTTGTCCGGCCTGCTGTTCGGGGACAAAAGCGTGTATTTCCCGGTCACCGCGTTGTAATAGGTTTCAAGCGACGGCGTGGCGCTGCCTAAG
>CAYNMZ010000212.1:0-3184 GCA_964398505.1 uncultured Spirochaetia bacterium | reverse complement strand
TCCGTGAACAAGGACACTTACGAGCTTGATTATGACGAGATACGGGCCATCGCAAAAGAGGCGAGGCCGAAAATAATAGTGGCGGGAGCGAGCGCGTATCCCAGGAAATTTGACTTCGCGAAATTCAGGGAAATCGCGGACGAAACTGGAGCGCTGCTTATGGCGGACATAGCGCATTACGCGGGACTTGTGGCCGCCAAACTATATCCTGACCCTGTGCCTTACTGTGATTTTGTGACCACGACCACGCACAAGACTTTGAAAGGCCCGAGGAGCGGCCTTATTTTGTGCAGGGAAAAATTCGCCAAACAGATAAATTCGGCGGTGTTTCCCGGAATACAGGGCGGCCCGCTGATGCACGTCATCGCGGCAAAGGCCATCTGTTTCAAGCAGGCAATGGAACCTTCGTTCAGGGGTTACCAGGAACAGGTCGTTAAGAACGCGAAAAAACTGGCTCAGCTTTTGTCGGAAAAAGGGTATAAGGTCCTGACCGGCGGCACTGACTGCCACCTTTTGCTTGTGGACTTACGGCCCAATAACATAACGGGCAAGGAAGCTGCTGCGGCGCTTGAGGACGCAGGTATCACGATAAACAAGAACGGCGTGCCTTTTGACACGCAGAGCCCTTTTATCACCAGCGGCATAAGGATAGGCACGCCGGCGATAACGGCGCGCGGCATGAAGGAACCGGAAATTGAAAAAATAGCCGGTTGGATTGATGCCGTGCTTAAGGATTCGCAGGATACTGGGCTGAAATCACGTATTAGGACAGAGGTGAAAGAACTCTGCATGAAATTCCCTGTTTACTGAAGGGAAAGGGGGTATAGGGATGGTATTTTCAAGGAAAAGCGGTGTGACACTGCTGGAGCTTATGATAGTTGTGGCCATAGTGGGTCTGCTCGCTGTCATAGCAGTTCCCAAGTACGGGGACTTGATAGAAAAGGCCAACCTTGGCGCGACAATAGCGAACCTGGGAGCATTAAGGAGCGCTTATTCAATTTATTACAGCAATTTCCTGGAGCAGCCAAAGTCCCTGGACCCGCAGCAGGAACCTAAATTCGCTGAAGTTCTTCCTAACGGCCAGCTGCCCCTTGTAAAAGCCGCTTATCCTCAGGGGAACTCACCGCGCGGCAGGGAATTGACAGTCGCCACGGTCAACGGCCAGGGTCCGACAACCATGGGCACAGGATGGTTTTATAACAACGCAAGCGGTGAAATATACATTAACTCAATTGCCAATGATATAAAGGGAAATCCTTATACATTCTACTGAAAAAGGAGTAAAAATGGAAAAGAAACCATATAAACGGCATACATATATAATAAACAAAAAATTCCAGGTAAAATACCTTTTTATAATAATAACAGTCATGCTGATAACAGTGGCGACAGTGAGTTTTACCACGTTTTATTTTGTATGGGATAGGATCATTGAGGAGTTTTTCTTTGTACCTGACGCGGCCAAAAAACTTGGTCATATACTTGTAAATACCACTAAAATGCTTGTTTTACCTGTGATTGTGCTGGCTGTTGTGTTCGCTTTCGCCGGTGTGTTGCTGTCCCACAGGGTGGCGGGCCCGATTTACAGGGTTCAGAAAATCGCTGAGGACCTCGGCAACGGCAACTTGAATTTTACGGTCAGGTTCAGGAAGGACGATGACCTGCAGGAATTGGCAGGCGCTCTGAATAAAATGATAGGCAACATAAGGGCCATGGTTAAAGAGGATAAGGAAATAATATCCAGGCTTTCCGTTATGTCTGAAAAGCTATCCAGGGACATTGACTCGCAGCAGGACCTTAAAAAGGATGTGAGGGAAACGGTTGCGGAAATAGACAGGATAGTGAAGCTGCTGAAACAGGAATCCGACAAGTTCCAGGTGTAAAGGGGAAAAATTGGAAAACGCAAAAAGACGCATAGACAAGGCCGTGGAGCTGGCCATACTCTCCATGGCCTTTATAATACCCGTGCTTTTCTATACCAGAACGAACGATGTTTTTGAAATAAACAAAATGTTCGTTTTCAGGTTGTTTACCGTTATGGCGGCTTTTTTGTGGCTTGTAAAGGCACTGCTGGACAGGAAAGTGTCGCTTGCAAGGACTGATCTTGATTTTCCGATGATCGGTTATATTGTAGTCACGCTTATAAACACTTTCGCCACCAAAAATTTCACTGTTTCCGTTTTTGGGGTGTATGAGGACTACGAGGGCATACTCACGGCGCTAAACTATTTTTTATTCTATTATGTGCTTGTGAACAGTTTGCGGAGAAAGAACATGACCGGAAAACTTATGGCTGTAATAGCCGCTGCCACCGGAATAATATCCATCTACGGAATATTGCAGAACTCGGGCTGGGATTTTATACAGTGGAACCCTGAAACTTACAATCCGGAGCGGTTTTTCTCAACGCTGGGTAACCCGAACTTTCTCGCCGCTTACCTTGTTGAGGCTGTGCCGCTGCTTTTCATAATGTTTTTCATTTCATCATCAAAAAGCGTCTTGGTAATAAAACCGGTTTCGTTTTTCATGGCGCTTTTAATACCTTTTGGGCTTGTGGCTTTTGCCGTCAGGGGTGATGTAGGAACTACAGGCATAGCCGCGATGCTGGCTGCGGAAGCGCTATTGCTTTCGCTGGTGCTATTGCCAGCACGCAGGATCCCCGTTTACGCGGAAAAATTTTTTCTGATTTTTATACTCGTAATCGCCATAATTGTCATATTTTTGACAAAGTCAAGGGCGGGCTTTGCAAGCCTGCTTCTTACTATGGTCTTTATACTTATTTATGCGGTCCTTGACGCGCGTGACCCCGGTAATTCGCTTTTTTCGCGCAACAAGGCGTGGTTTCTGGTTTTTGCCGTTATCTGCCTTGCGGCTCTTTTTGTGCCTAAGGTGCAGGAAGCTTTCAGGGCGATATGGGACAGGTCAAAAATGCTTTTTTCATTTCACGGTATAACATTGACGCCCAGGCTTTATATATGGAAAAGCGCGCTTATGATGTTTCGCGATTTTCCGGTGCTTGGCACCGGACTTGATACGTTCCAGGTGATGTTTCCTTATTACAGGTTTCCCATATACTGGCAGCTTGAATGGAACGGCACGCCGGAAAAGACACATAATGTCTTCCTTCAGGTGCTGGCCACGCAGGGGGTGGCCGGTTTCGGCTTTTACGTGCTTATGTTCCTGG
>CAYNMZ010000211.1:0-3189 GCA_964398505.1 uncultured Spirochaetia bacterium | reverse complement strand
TACCAAGGATTTTTAGCTTTGCCAAGTGTATACGATGTCTATCCTTATTCCCAATTATAGGTTATTATCAGTTTGACTTACGCGGTTATTTGCTTATATAATTATCCGGAGGGGGAAAGGAGCTGAATTGCTTAAACGCGCAATTTTAGTGTCAATTGTTGTGTCCTGTTTTACAACCGTTGTTTTTTCATGGTATTCACAGCTTTTTCCCTATAATGCCGGCTCTTATGACGAGGCGACAGTGAATTTCAACGGACGGGACTGGCGACTGCTTGATTATTCTTATGTCGGATACAATCTTGGAAACACAGGGCTGCGCAGCGGCATACCGTGCAATACTATAAACATTTCAGGTTCAGGCGATATTACGGCGGAACTGCAGGCCGCTGTTGACACTCTTGAAGCCACAGGCGGCAGAGTCGTAATTCCTCCGGGTACATTCACTGTGAGTTCTAGGATAACGGTTAACAGGAGGAACATTTCAATTGAAGGCGCAGGAAGCGGAAGGACAATACTGAATATACCTTCCTCCATAGTGCTTCTTGAAGGCGCGAATGACTTTCAGGGGGTTTTTACATTTGAGTACACTGCTGACGGCTGGAACAAGGGGTGGCCGGACAGGGGCGCCATACTTTCCATGGTAAACGGGACAATACCGGAAGGCAGCATGTATGTGACCGGGCTGACAAACCTGGCAAACGTGGCCATAGGCGACTGGGTAACCATACAACAGTACTGGTGGCAGACATTCTCGCAGCAGAATTCTGCGGGAGTATGGCAGTATTATCCGCCTAATTACAACAGGGAAACAACTTTTACTTACCTTCGGCGCGTTGTAAACAAGGACGCGTCAGGTATTTATATTGACGCGCCCGTACCTTTCCATCTTGATTCCGCGAATAATCCGATTCATATAAGGCGCAGCGGCCCTACTGCGCCGAGTTACCAGATGCTTGACAATGTGGGCGTGTCCGGTGTGTCAATAGTGTTCGCGGATAATAACAGCGGAACAAATTCAAGGCCGCGCGGCGCGGGCGTTGTAATGGAAGGAGTTGTAAACGGCTGGGTTTATGATGTTCATGTATATAATTTCCCGAGATATGGCTTTTATTTTGAGTATGACGCAAGGATATCGTTTGTAAATTGTTCGGCAAAAAAGACACAGGACTATGGGGGCGACGGCTACGGGTATGGATACCACAATTACGGCTCACAAAATATTCTTGTCAACAATTGTTATGCCGAAGACATGCGGCACGCCTATATTTTCCAGAAACCTCTGGCCAATTATTGCGTTGTGGCCAATTCCGAGTCTGTTGACTGCAGGCAAGGTGAGGATACGCATCATTCGTTTTCGCACGCCATACTAAGGGATAATTTAAGGCATAAAAACGGTAATAAGATGGTTGGTTATAACAGGGGAGATACCAGCACAAACGCTTACGAAACATACGGCTCTGGAGTTAACTGGAATGTAACTGGGGACGGAATAGGAGGGGTTTGGGAAAGCGCGATTTTCTCCATGAATCCGGCGCCATATCCCGCGCCCTATACTTATGGCATTATGGTGGGAGGCCCGGATTTATACAGGGTTTTTGATAATGGCTCCCATATAAGCGGTACTTATGTTGAAGGGGACCTGATAAGCCCGGCTGCCGGACTGCAGGTGGGCCCAAACGGAGACAGGAACCAGCTGTATGAAGGCATTGGACAGGCAGGGTTGCAGCCGATCTCGCTGTATGAGCAACAACTTATTAACAGGCTCGGCACAGTGCCCGCGGTATGGGACAATACCTGCGGAGGCGGCCCGAACGTGCCTGCTGCGACGCCTTCGCCGAATACAGGTCCCAATCATCTTGTGTTTAACAGCGAACACGCTGCCTGGGGAAGCAATTTCGGCAGCGCTTGTCCGCTGCCGCTTAACACACTTACACCCGGCACGAACCTTGATGATATGGGACAGGCGCGTTCTTCTCCGGAGGCTTTGCGTGTTAATGTTACTGCCGGCTCAAACTGGACGCCCATGGTGGTTTTTGGCGGGCCGCAGATGAATACGGCGTCTTATACTTCGCTGGAAATGTGGATATATCCGACAAACGCCGCGATGGAATTCTATTTAAATCTCATGGATGATGCCGCAGGGACAGCGCTCGGCAGCAGTGTGACTGTGAATGGTTCCTACGCGCAGGGGGGCGCTTTTACAATCAATGCCTGGAACAGGGTTACTGTGCCTGTTTCAGCGTTCGGGTACAGCGGGGTTTTTACAGGAATAAGGCTGGCAAGAACAGCGAATGCCCCGGCCTTGTTTTATATGGATGATGTGTATTTTATACTTAACGGCACTCCTACGTTTACAATGACAGCAACAATGACTCCTTCGCGAACGCCGACAATAAATCCGCCTGTTACGCTTACTTATACGTCCACGCGCACGTCAACCGCGACATATACAAGGACAAATACAGCTGTTATGACGCCTACATTTACGCAGACGCGCACAGGAACGCCGACTTACACAAGGACAAATACTGCTGTGATAACACCGACATACACGCTCACGCGCACGCAAACTGCGACATATACGAGGACAAATACTTCTGTGATAACGCCGACATTCACACTCACGAGCACGGGCACGGGCACGCCAAGTCATACAAGGACAGCTACTCCAACACTTACAATTACAGCTACGTGGACTGCCGGGTTTGGGACATATACAAACACTCCTACAATTACAGCTACGGGAACAAATACAGCTTCGGCGACGAATTCTGGGACCTTTACAAGTACGTTTACATACACCCAAACAAGTTCCGCGACTGCGACAGCCT
This sequence comes from uncultured Spirochaetia bacterium, assembly GCA_964398505.1. Taxonomy (GTDB): domain Bacteria; phylum Oederibacteriota; class PGYV01; order PGYV01; family CAYNMZ01; genus CAYNMZ01. The sequence continues at coordinate 358 of CAYNMZ010000211.1, read as the reverse complement.
CATTTACGGCGACAAATACCCATACCGCAAGCCGCACTTTTACCGTGACGCAGACTTTTACAGGGACGGCAAATCCTTCGGAAACCGTGACGCAGACATCAAGCCCGGATTTTACTTCTACTTTTACAGGTACCTCAACAGGTACGCCGGTGGTTTCAACTACAAATACTCCTGAAGGAACGTTTACAAATACGCCGGTTTTAACCGCGACCAATACGGGTACAGTGACACATTCTTTTACATACACTTTTACGGCGCAGGCAACCGCGACTTTGTCCTCAACGCCGGTTTTTTCTTATACGGCCACTGCTACACGGACCGGCACAAATACGAGCCAGGCTACACCCACTTTCACTTA
>CAYNMZ010000210.1:0-3240 GCA_964398505.1 uncultured Spirochaetia bacterium | reverse complement strand
CACCGAGGCAGTAGCGCTCGGCGAGATTGTGGCTGTCCTCGTATATGTGGCTGTTAAAGTCCTTGTATATATCCAGGTTGCCGTATTTGTCGCTGTCCGCGTGGCAGTGCCTGTCGATGTCGCCGGCACCGGCGTTGAAGTCCTTGTCCATGTCTGTGTCGCAGTACCCGTATTGGTAAAAGACGGCGGAACTGCCGTATTTGTGCGCGTGGCTGTACCTGTATATGTGGCTGTTAGCGGCACTGTCGTCCGTGTGTATGTCGGCGTCACTGTCCTTGTATGCGTTCCCGTAGCTGTCCTTGTATGCGTTCCCGTAGCTGTCCTTGTGAACGTGGCTGTCGGAGGAACGCTTGTACGCGTATATGTCGGTGTGCCCGTCCTTGTGCGTGTGTACGTCGCCGAAGGTGCGGCAATAGTCGGCGTGCGGCTGGGCGTGAGTGTAGGAGTAGTCGCCGCTCCTTCAAGCCTTATATTGTCAACCATGATCGTGTAATTGTTATTTGACGCGTTTATAAAAAGTATGAAGTCCACGGTTGTCTGGCCGGACTCTATAAGCGCCGATATTGGTATCCTGACCGTTCTCCACGTGCTGTCAATTGCGCCTCCGCCAACCACATAAGCTGCCGTGTCAACTGTAACTGACCAGTTTATCCTCATTTGAAAATTGCTGACCGTGCCTGACTCGGCGCGTACATCAAAAGTAAAGTAATTATTTGTGCCTATGGCCTTGTTTACTGTCCTGTCCCATTGCAGCTGCTGCCACCAGCCGGGATTGACATAATTTAAGCGCATGCCGTTGCCGGAAAGCCCGCCTGTAGCTTCTGTCATTGTGCCTGATCCGGCGTTTGTCACCGTGCCGTCCGAAAGCCTGTTTCCGGCAGTATCGCCGTCATAAATAATGTCAAAGGGCGGCAGCGGGGTATGTGTCGGCGTTATTGTAGGCGAATAATTCGGCGTGCTTGTCGGTGTCCTTGTAGGCGATCCCAGGGCGCATGTCGGAAGTACAAGCGCGTTATGGTTGTTTTTAAAGGAAAGCGCCGCTGGCTGCACCTGAGCCCAGCCGCCGTTTGTATCCACGCCGTTTGAAGTCCACGGCAGTGCTCCCTGCCAGCCGTTTGTGAAAGCAGCCTCATAATCCTGCGCGAGCGTGTGTCCGGTAGAGCCGTTCGCCGAACATTCACCGACCACGCACGGCTTCGCGCTTATGCCGAAACTCGCTGGCGTCGCGTACATAAGCGTTGTCCAGTACGGATCCATCCACGAATACCAGTGCGGCGAATAAAAATCCAGTTTCGCCGCAGGGTCATTGAGCCTGGCCTGCAGTGCCGCGTCACTTACCTTGTTGCCGTTCATGCCGGCGTTGTCGCTGTTGTATTTTATGACTCCCATGCCGACGGTTACAAGAACAGGGCTGTTGTCATGTATTGCCTTTGCCGCCTTTGCCCAAAATGTCTGAAAACGATCCCAGGTAATGGCGCCGCCCTCGTCAACCGTCGCCCATTCAGGCTCATTTGTCATGTCAATGCACCACAAGGCGTTGTTGCTCCCGTATCTTGTCAAGAACGGTATAAGGTAGTTGTTGATGTACGAGTCAATGTTCGTGTCAGAGTTTATCCAGTTGCGCCAGCGCTGGTAAGTAGTATATGTGTTCTTGAAATGGTCAAAAGATATGAGCGTGGCCATTATATAGACCCCTCGGTTGTTGGCTTTAGCAAAAAAGTCGTCAAGGTTCGCCCAATGCGCCGCTGTCGCTCCGGACACATACCCGGCTGTGTCTATGTTAATGCCTACCTCGCCTGAGCAGGTTATCCAGACACGTGAGGAATTAAGTCCATTGGCGTTGAACTGAGCGTAATGCCCGTCCCACCATGCGGAGTCATAAGTACCGCCAAAATCATTCCAGTTGTCCCAGGGAGTGTTGGCGCCGAGCATCCAAATGCGCTGGCCGCAGACCTGGAACTGGGAGCCGCTTATTGTTATTCTTCCGGGGACAGCGGAAATAAGTGAAGTAATAAGAAAAAAAGAATAAAAAATCATAAAACCGGACGATTTTTTCACGGAAAACCTCTTTTAAATTAAGCCCCTCACTTAGCTTATTATCCTTTCTATATTATACATCAGTGTTCTAGCCAGGTCAAGCGCTTTCGTGGTTTCACATAAAGCTCTTTTAAAATTAGTAATTTTCGGCTTTTAAGTACATTTTTTACCCAGATTATCTGCTTATTACCAGTAGTTGTATGGCTGATTTTGCTTTTTCGTTGTCATTTGATTTGGCTGTCAAAACCATATAATATACACCGGAGGCAAGCTTTGACAGTTTTCTTTCAGGCACGATTATTGACGTTTGCCTTAGATAATTCCCATATACTTCAAATTCAAGCACGCGCCTGAAAGCTGTCGTATAAATAATAACCGACATTTCAGACGCGCGTCTAGTTACGTCAAAACCTATTGTCAAGTCTCTTCCTTTTGTTATCGGGTTCGGGTGAGCCACTACGTCAAGTATTTCCAGTTTGTCCTTTACCTCAATTGTAGGCGTGGCAGTCGGCGTGCCTGTGGGCAGGGCCGTATAAGTAGGCGTCGCTGTCCGTGTTCCTGTATATGTTATCGAAGGAGTCACGGACGCTGTCGCCGTCCTTGTCAATGTGGCCGTAAACGTCATTGTCGCTGTCCTGCTGGGCGTTATCGTGGCCGTGAATGAAGGCGTGGCTGTAAGCGTTACTGTCCTTGTATGCGTCGGCGTCCCGCTCGGCAAGGCAGTAAACGTGCCTGTCGCTGTCCTCGTGGATGTCGGCAATGCCGTAAAAGTGTATGTGGCCGTAGGCGGCGTTCCTGAAGGCGTCCCTGTCACGCTCGGCGTCGCAGTCGGGCTCTGTACCTCCGTGGAAGTTGAGGTCCTCGTATATGTCAGTGTGGGAATTACCGGCGTGCTCGTCCTTGTAAACGTGGCCGTCGCTACAGCAGGCGTTCCGGTCCGCGTCAAAGTCGCCGTGATTGACGCTGAGCTTGTTAATGTAGGCGGAACTGCCGTGGCAGTGGATGTCCTTGTTTGCGTTGAGGAAGGCACAAGGACAGTGGCCGTGCTTGTGCCTGTATATGTGGCGGTATTAGCAGGGCTCGCGGTCCGAGTTCCCGTCACTGTCACGCTCGGCGTTATCGTATGCGTTCCGAAACCTGACGTCCGCGTCGGTGTTATTGTATATGTACCTGAAGGTGACACCGAGGCAGTAGCGCTCGGCG
>CAYNMZ010000209.1:0-3261 GCA_964398505.1 uncultured Spirochaetia bacterium | reverse complement strand
TAGCGATTACGCGTCCTCCATGCTGGAAGCCGCTCCCGTTGTGGCGGAAAAACTGGGCAATAAGCTGCAGCAGGAAAAGCTGGGCGGCATATACAGTGACCTGGAAATACCGGTATCGTATGTCCTGTCGGCCATGGAAAAAACAGGGCTTAGAATAGACAGGACACTGTTGAATGACCTGATGAAAAGGACGGAAAAGCAGCTGAAAAAATGCGAGGAAAGGATATTCGCCGAAGTCGGGTTTGAATTCAACATAAACTCGCCAAAACAGCTTGGCGAGGCGCTGTTTGAAAAGCTGAAACTTCCGCCGCAGAAAAAGAACAAGACCGGGTACTCAACCGACAGCGAAGTGCTGTCTGCGCTGGAAAAACTTCATCCGGCTGTGGCGGAAATTCTCAGGTACAGGACGCTGGTGAAATTAAAAACAGGGTTTTTGGACGTTATAAGCGGTTTTCTGTCGGGAGAAGACAAGATATTCCCCGTGTATAACCAGAATGTGGCTTCCACCGGCAGGCTGTCGGCGTCAGACCCGAATATACAGAATATACCCGTAAGGGAAGAAGAAGGCAGGGAAATAAGGAAGATATTCGTCCCGCTGGAAAAGAAGCATGTGATAATAAAGGCGGATTATTCACAGATAGAACTCCGCATAATGGCGCACTTTTCCGGCGATAAAAAGCTGAAGGACGCGTACAGACAGGGGCTTGACATACACGCAATTACAGCGGCCGAAGTTTTCGGCGTGAGCGTAAAGGATGTGGACAGCGGCATGAGAAGGACGGCTAAGACGATCAATTTCGGGATAATATACGGGATAAGCGCTTACGGGCTGGCCAGGCAGCTTTCTATATCGCCGGGAGAGGCGGGCGGGTACATAGACAGGTTTTTCTCGACTTTCCCGGGCGTGAAGAAATATCAGGAGGAAACCGCGGCTTTTGCGGCCTCGCGCGGATGGGTTGAGACGCTGACCGGCAGGCGCAGGTACATGTCAAATATAAACAGCAAGAACAGGGGAATAAGGGAATTTGCGGAGAGGGCCGCGGTCAACATGCCTATTCAGGGTACGGCCGCGGATATAATCAAGAAAGCAATGATTGAAATCCAGGAGTGGATTGAAAAGGAAAGGCTTTCTGCAAAAATGATACTTCAGGTGCATGACGAGCTTGTCTTTTCATCGCCGGTTGATGAAAAAGAGGGGTTAAAGCGGAAAATCCGGGAAATAATGGAAGGGGCCATAAGGCTGGATGTGCCGCTTGTTGTGGATATACAGGAGGGGAAAAACTGGGGGGAGACGGAGTGAAAATCACAAATTACAAATTTCAAAACCTCAAAAAGCGCGTGAGAACAGGCAGGACACCGGTTGTAATCGGCATTACAGGGCTCATCGCGTCAGGCAAGACAACCGTGGCCGGCGTTTTCAGGCGGGACGGATTCAAGGTAATAGACGTGGATGAATTTGCCAGAAGTCTTTATAAAAAGGGCCTGCCGCTTTACAGTGCGCTGGTAAAAAAATACGGCAAAATCATACTTCTTGGTAACGGTGAAATAAGCAGGAAAGAACTGGCAAAACTGGCTTTTAAGGACACAAAACAATATTTGTCATTTTGCGGACTTGTGTTTAAATTTCTCAACAGGTCATTGAAATCCATGATATGTAAATTAAATGTGAAGACCGTGGTCCTTGACATGGCAGTTCTTTTTGAAAGCGGTTTTTACCGTTATTGCGACAGCATAATACTGGTAAAGTCGCCTGAGGCCGGGATAAGGGAAAGGCTAAAGAAACTTAAAAACAGGGTTAATGTTAAAAAAGCATTAAAATTCCAGAAAATTTTCAAAATGAACAAAAAGATTGCTTTAAGCGATTTCATCATATATAATGAAAAAAATAAGGCGAAATTGTTAAAAGATGCCGAAAACCTGACAAAAAAGGTAAAGGGTGAATATGGATACAATTGACCCGAAAGAGCAGGAAGAAAAAGTTCAAAAAATACTCAGCCGTATCAAGGCGCTTCCGACTTTGTCACTCGTTGTCGCCAAGGTAATACAGGTAGTGTCAAATCCGCTCACTTCCGCATCCGATCTTTCCGCGATTATAACAGTGGACCAGGCACTGACTGCGAAGGTGTTAAGACTTGCGAACTCGGCTTTTTACGGTTTTCCTTTCAGGATAAAGAACATAACCCAGGCTGTCTCAATACTGGGGTTTGATACAATAAGGAACCTCGCGCTTACTGTTTCGGTTTACAAGGTTTTTACGGGTGAGGCGGGCGCCGAATTCTCTCATTCCGAGTTTTGGAAGCACTGCGTAGGCGTGGCGATTTGCGCAAACCTGCTGGCCAAGAAAATAAAATACAGGTCGCCCGAAGGCGCCTTTACGGCGGGCCTGCTTCATGATATCGGCAAGACATTTTTTGACCAGTACATGCACAAGGAATTCAGGGAAGCGCTTAAATACGCTAAGGAAAACAGGGTTTCCATGGAAGAAGCGGAGAAACTGAAAATAGGGCTGGACCATTCCCTTGCCGGAAAATGGATGGCCGAGAAATGGAACTTGCCGCCTGAGCTGAAGTCAGGGATAGCCTCGCATCACCACCCCGAACTTGAGGAAGAGGAAACCGTGATGGCTAATATAATATTTGCCGCCAACATACTTTGCAAGAAAAAGGGAGTGGGCTTCTCAGGGGACGATATTATAATGCCGTTTTCACAGGAAGCCAGGGAACTTCTAGAACTTGATGAGGAGTCAGAAGCGCAGCTTATGAACGCGCTTGACAAGGAACTGAAGGAAGCTGAGGCATTCATCAATATGCCTCAATAATAAACCGGACACAAAAATATGGAGGAGAAATGCCCGGAGGCGAAGCTGAAATAAAAGAACTTAAAGATTACATAAAAAACCTTGAGGTGATTAACGAGGGCCTCCGTCATTCATTTGAGGAGCTTACAACCCTGTACCGCCTTGTCGACATCATAACCGAGGCTAAAACCCTTGAGCGCGTATTGAACTCGCTGCTTGACCTGGCTTCCGAGATTATTTCCTGCGAGGGCGCCATACTTTTCCTTGTGGACGAGAAGACCGGCGAGGCGGATATAGCCCTGAAAAGGAACATCGGCAAAAAGATAGAGAACAAGATCAACCTGCAGAACGTTTTCTCCGTCACGCTACGCGACGCCGGCGAGGTGGCGCTGATCGACGGCGACACCAAGAAGATCATTTCCCGCGTCAAGACCGGCTACGCAGTGCACATCTCGCGCCTGTCG
>CAYNMZ010000208.1:0-3320 GCA_964398505.1 uncultured Spirochaetia bacterium | reverse complement strand
CTGATATATGCCAGGTTTTTTACTTACGTGATGCGCGATTTAGGGCTTATATCCTGCTCTGAACCTTTTACCCGCCTGCTTACGCAGGGAATGGTTGTAAAGGACGGCGCGAAAATGTCAAAATCAAAGGGGAATACTGTAAGCCCGGATGACATGATAGACAGGTACGGCGCGGATACAGCCAGGCTTTTCATGCTTTTTGCGTCACCGCCGCCTATGGATTTGGAGTGGTCGGACGACGGAGTGGAAGGCGCAAGCAGGTTCCTGAACCGGGTGTGGCGCAAGGCTCGGCAGGTTGTAAGCGAATGCGGGCCGGGAAATGGCGTGAATTTACCTGATATCAAGGACCTTGATGAGCATGGCAGGAAGCTGCTCAGAAAATTAAACCGGACAATAAAGAAAGTTACCAATGATATAGGTGTGGAACAGCAGTTCAATACAGCCATAGCGGCACTTATGGAATTATTCAATGAAATATCGGCGTATTCCCCGAATGGGCCGGAAGGCAGAAAACTACTGCTGGCTTCCATGAAGCAAATGACATTGATGATGGCGCCCCTGGTACCGCATTTTAGCGAGGAGGTGTGGGAATTGCTTGGCGGTCAGCCGAGCGTTTTCAGGCAAAAGTGGCCGGAATATGACGAATCGCTTACCGCTGACGATACGGTTGAGTTTGTAATACAGGTGAGCGGCAAAATTAGGGACAGGATAATGCTGCCTGTAAACACTACAAAGGAGGACGCTGAAAAAGCGGCTTTCGCGTCTGCCAGGGTAAACGAGTGGCTTAAAGGCAGGGAAATAGTAAAGAAAATATTTGTGCCTGACAAACTGCTTAATTTGGTGGTAAAATAGATTAAAACCATCACAGGAGGGAAAAATGCGTCTTTATAAGACGGGAATACTTGCTGTATTGGCGGCCGCAATTTTATCCGCTTGCGCGAGCTACATGCCTAATGTTAATTTGCCCGCCGGCATAGCTACAATATCTGTCCCGGTTTTTGTTAACAAATCACCTGTATTCAATATTGAACAATATATAACACAGAAGACCATTGACGGTTTCATCGCGGACGGAAAACTTTCGGTTGTGGACGAGGAAAAAGCGGATGCGGTATTGAAATGTCGGATAAAGGAAAAGGATTACATAATAACGCCGATAAGGTTTGATGTAAACCAGGTGCCTCAGGAATACAGGCTCAGGATATATGTGGATGTGTATTTCTTTGATAACAAGGCACAGCGGCTTTTGTGGAAAGATGAAGGCAGGATTTGGGAGGAAACGACGTATTTTGTGACCAACAACCTGGGTATGCCGGTTGAGGATGAGACAATAGGCAGGAACAGGGTAATGGACAAACTGGCGGAAAAGATAGTACGCAGGGTTATTTATGGATGGTAATGTTTTATCCAAAATCCATAAACCGGGAAATATCGGCCATATTTGACAATCAATAAGAAAGAAATATAAAGGATGAACGATAAAGCCGGCATCGAATCCCGGTTTGCGAGGAGAATGAGGTCATGAGAAAGATGGTCGCTGCGGTTTTGATAATGCTCGCTGTAAATCCTGCTGCTTTCGGGGGCGTAGCTGATTCTTTTATAATAGGGCATATTACCACCTGCAGCGGGCTTATGGACAACAGCTACCCGGCTGATTCAACCAACTGGTTTTATAGGACACAGCATAGGGTCGTTCAGTTCTGGGCGTATTTTCTCTTTCCTGCTTCGGGTGGCGCGAGTGTAAGCATAAAGAACAAATATTTTTTGTTTTTAAACCCGTATGAGTTTTATTCCGGAAATACGCCCCAGAAAACAGGCGACAATGATAATTTTTCGTTTGAAAACAAGTTTATTTCACCTTCGGGGAAAATAATATGCGAAAAAGTCATGAGCTGGCAGAAATCCTCCTCAGATAAGAGGCTGACAGTTGACGGCAGGCAATATGTGCCTTATACTTTCGCGAATTTTATCGGGATAAACCAGACATTCCCTGAAAACGGCCAGCAGAATATACCGCAGGAACAAGGGCTTTATCATATAGACCTTTATATAAACGGTGAGCTTGTATCAGTCACGTTTTTTGAGATAAAGGACTGAAATAATATCCGGGTTAAAAACTGAAAAAATGTCTGTTTTTTAGCTCCTGTTGTGGGCGATAACTGGAGGTTACTTTGCCGCAAGCCAGGTACATAAAGTCAAAGACGATACAACCATATTATATAATTTTTGGTGATAATGAGCTGTTTAAAGAGGAGTTTGTAAATGAACTCCTGGAAGTTTTTCTTGAGGGCAAGGTCGATCCATCGGCGTCACACATGATTGACGCGTCCGACAAGGAAGCGGATGTGACGGCTTCCGTGATTATTGAAAAAGCTTCAACGCCGTCTTTTTTCTCGGAACGCACTTTTGTCGTCGTGAAGGAATTTACGAAGCTTATCAAAGATGAATTTGAAAAATTGATGGCTTTTCTCAATGATATCCCGCCAAATTGCAACATGGTACTTATGTCATCGGCCGATTTTAAAGATATTGACAAAAAGGTTCTGACGCCTTATGCGATTCCGAGCGCGTCTGTTTTCAATTTCTCAAGCGGAAGGGCATCGGAAATAATCAAATGGGCCAAGGATTACACGGCCAAAGCAGGGAAAAGCGTTGAAGATGAAGTCCTGGAATACATAATAGAACAGTCAAATTCAGACGCGGCATCAGTGAAAAACGAGCTGGACAAGCTGATACTGGTCTCGGGTGAAAGGCGTGAAATAGGCAGGGATGATTTCGCCAAGGTAAAGGGCGTGGACAAAGATTATGATGTCTGGGCGCTTACCGCGGCTGTCGGAGCGGCTGACGCGAAAAAAGCCTTTTTTGTGTTGTATAGAATATATGATGATATGGGGCCGGAGGCCATACTTGGCGCTGTATTCAATGAGATCAAAAAGATATACGCGGTAAGGTATTACATGAGCGTTAACGCCGAAGCAAAAGCCCTGCGTTATGTTTACAATAACCCGCGAGCCCTTGCCGCAGTCAAACAAAATGTCGCGAATTACAGGAAGCTTAGTTACGCAGAAGCGCTTAATATAATAAGAGAAGCTGACATGAGAATAAAAACTTCAGCGCGTGAAAACGCGCTGACAGCACTTGTCATTATGATTGAAAAACTTATGATCGCGGCAGGAAAAAAATAATATTTGGGCGCTTTTAATAAAACTTTACTTGTTCAGCTTTATTGAAATCCTGGATTTGTATCTTGCTGCAGTATTCTTTTTCATGATTCCGCGTTGAACTGCCTTGTCAATAAGAGAATATGCCATTGGCAGCAG
>CAYNMZ010000207.1:0-3352 GCA_964398505.1 uncultured Spirochaetia bacterium | reverse complement strand
CCTCCACCTGTTCTTCTTTTACTACAACCGAAATTTTTATCTCGGAAGTGGATATCATCTCTATGTTTATCTTCTTGTCCGCCAGCGCCTTAAACATTGAAGATGCTATTCCGGAATGCGTCCTCATGCCCACGCCCACAGCCGATACCTTGCCTATCTTTTCGTCAACCAAATAGCCCTTAGCTCCTATCTTTTTTATGACCGAATCCAGTGTCTTCACGGTTTTCTTCAGGTCCTTCCTGAATATGGTAAACGAAATGTCGGTTGTCCCTTTCTGGCTTATGTTCTGTATTATCATGTCCACGTTTATGTCCGCATCCGCTATGTTTTTAAAAAGAAGCGAGGCCACACCCGGACGGTCAGGCACGTTCAATATCGTGATTTTAGCTTCTTTCTTGTTGTATGTTATTCCGCTGACAACCACCTTTTCCATCTTGTCATCCTCCTTTTTTATAATGGTCCCCTTTTTATTGGTAAATGTGCCGCGCACATGCAGGACCACATTGTAATTCTTCGCGTATTCAACAGATCGGTTATAAAGCACCTGCGCACCGCCGCTCGCGAGCTCAAGCATCTCGTCATACGACAGGAAATCTATCTTCCTCGCGTCCTTTACAACTTCCGGATTCGTCGTAAGCACGCCGTCAACGTCCTTTAAAAACTCGCAGAAATCAGCGTTTAAGGCATGTGCCAACGCAACAGCAGTAAGGTCTGAACCGCCCCTGCCCAATGTTGTAATGTCTTCGTTGTCGGTTACGCCCTGAAACCCCGCAACCACCGCTATATAGCCTTCTGACAATGCCTTTTTTATCCTGTCAATACCCTTTATTTTCAGTATGCGCGCCTTCATATGTTTTGTGTCAGTCACTATTCCAACCTGCGCGCCTGTAAATGACCTGGCCTTGTGGCCCTTTGATATAAGGGCCATGCTTATAAGCGCGATTGACTGCTGCTCACCGGTAGCCATTAGCATATCCATTTCCCTAGCGTCAGGGTCTTCTGTAATCTTATGGGCAAAATCTATCAAATCGTCCGTCGTATCCCCGGGAGCCGATACTACAACTACCATCTTGTTGCCTTTTTTCTTTTCAGCTATTATCCTGTCAGCCACAAAGAGCATTTTCTCGGGAGTCGCCACGGATGAACCGCCGTATTTCTGCACTATAAGAGCCATTAACAATAACCTCCGCTTGTAATTTATGCTTAAAATTTTTTCCCTTTTATAAAATAAGGGAACAATTCCCATCCTTTTTCAAACCTAAGCCCGGATTTTTCCGCGATTTCACGCTCGCTATAAGCCGGCACCGCGTTATGCTTTTCGGATTTTGAGTCATATATGACAAACGGCACTGCCTCGGCCGTGTGCGTCCTTGCCTGAATCGGGGTCGCGTGGTCCGAGGTTATCATTATCCTGTAATCCCCGTGCTGTTTCATGCCCTCGACAACTCGGCCCACTATCTCACGGTCAAAAAGTTCTATTGCTTGTATCTTGCCCAGGGCATCGCCGTTGTGCCCCATCTCATCCGTAGCCTCTATGTGCAGGTAAACGAAATCCTTTTTCTTCAGTGCCTTAAGCGCTGCCTCAGCCTTACCCTGCCAGTTAGTGTCAATATACCCAGTTGCGCCAGGGACATTTATAACTTCAAGCCCCATTGAAAGGCCTATGCCGTTGACAAGGTCAACAGCCGATATCACGGCGCCTTCCATGCCGTACAACTCCTTCAGTTTTGGCAGTTCAAGCTTTTTCCCCTGCCCCCACAGCCATATCATATTTGCCGGTTTTTTTCCTTCACTCCTGCGCGCTATGTTGACCTCATGCCCGTCCAGAAGGAACCGGGAATCCTGCATAAGCTGTATGAGAAGCGCGCTCTTGCTGCCCTTAGGCATGTGTTTTTCTATCGGCTGGCCGAATATGTCGTGTGGAGCCGCAGCTTTTATATCCTCACCGCCCTTAATAACCGTTATATGCCTGTAGCTTTTCCCCGGGTAGAATTTTATATCCTTGCCCCCAAGTTTCTTATCAAGCAGCTTTATGAGTTCCCTGGCTTCCTTGGTCGTAATATGGCCGGCGCTGTAATCGTCCATTATGCCGTCCTTTACACAGACCAAGTTGCACCTGAAAGCCACGTCCTTTGGCCCCATTTCAATGCCAAGGTTAGCGGCCTCCATCGCGGCCCTGCCCGTATAATGCGCCATAGGATCATTGCCAAGTATTGACATGTTGCCAACATCGGAGCCGAGTGGAAGTCCGCTGACAAGCGGGTTCACCATACCGCATTCGCTCTTCACAAACAGGGCATCCATATTGGGCGTGTTGGCCGCTTCAAGAGGCGTTTTACCTCCGAGCGAATCAACCGGCCTGTCAGCCATGCCGTCAGCGAGAAGAATAATATATTTCATAATTAGGGTCCTTTATCTTATAAATTTAACTTTTTGCCTGTCGCCTGCCGCTTGCCGCATTAGCCTTTGCGTCCAGCGTCAAGCGACGAGCGTCAAGCGGATTACTGTTCCGCTTCCTCTCCCTCTGCCGGCGTTGGTTTATCCTCAGGCAGCCTTAAATCTTCAACATCCTCTTCCTCTGCTTTTGCTTTCTTTTTTGCGGCAAGCTGCTCGGCAGTCAGTTCAGTTTCCTCCTCGGCCGCCTCCTCGCCTTCCTCGCCCTCAACGGCCTTTTTCTTGAATGTTATATGGTTCCTGAACTCCTCGCGTTTTTTCTTTAAGGCAGCAAAAGCGTCCTGCGCAAGCGCATAATCCTTTTTCTTTTCCATAGCCGTCTTGTACGCCTTCCAGGCATCGTCAAACCTGTTCATTTTTTCCTCAGCCTTGCCGAGACTGTAGTAGGCTTCCGCCATTTCCGGGTCCAGGCTTATCGCCTTTTTTAAGTGGTCAATAGCTTTTTCATAGAAGCCGTTTACTATAAGGGCATTCGCGTAATTGTAATGCGCGCCCGCGAAATTCGGGTCCTTTGCTATTGTTTCCTCAAACTGTTTTATAGCCCTCGCGAGCTTGCCCATTTTCATATAGGTTATTCCCAGGTTTACAGAAGCCTCAGGATACCTCTGCTGTACCGAGAGCGCCTTTTCAAAATTCTTTATGGCGTATTCAAACAAGCCGCTCTCAAGATAAACAAGGCCCGACTCGTTATAAAGTTCGGCAAAGTCCGGCTCAACCTTTATGGCTGACCTTAACAGTTCTATCGCTTCGTCATATTTCTTCTGCCCCTTGTAAAGCGCTGACAGCCTAAGTGATGCCCGCACAAAGGAATAATTGTCATTCTTCAGCTCAATAGCTTTTTTATATGCTTCAATTGCCTTCTCATTGTCAGGATTCTTATCCTTGTACTTAAGTTCGT
>CAYNMZ010000206.1:0-3375 GCA_964398505.1 uncultured Spirochaetia bacterium | reverse complement strand
TCAGGCAGGGCCAGTCAGGGCTGGTATTTACGAACACTGCAGGCGGCCCGCTGCGCGGCGGTGAAAAGATGTGGATCATAGGCGGAGAGAACTCGGGATTAAAGAGCGATGTCTGGTATTCCACTGACGGCGCAACATGGACGCTTGCGACCAATACTGCGTCTTTCGGAGGCAGGTCAGAGCAGGCAAGTGTTGTATTTGACGGAGCAATGTGGGTCATAGCTGGCATGGTATCGGGAATAGGTGTCACAAATGACGTGTATAAATCAACTGACGGCGTCACCTGGGTCACGATGACGGCGAATGCAGGCTTCCCTGAAAGGAAACTGCATACAAGCGTTGTGCATGACAATAAGATATGGGTGATAGGCGGCAATACAGAATCTGTCTTATTGAATGACGTGTGGTACTCGAGTGACGGCATCAGCTGGAACGCAGCGACACGTAATGCCCAGTTCAGCGCAAGGTACATGCACACGGCCGCGGAATACGACAATAAAATGTGGGTAATAGGGGGAAGCGCCGGATCCGGTTCATGGGTTAAAGACTGCTGGTATTCAACGGACGGAGTTATTTGGGCGCAGCCGACAGTCACAGCTTCGCTGACAGAAAGAGCGGGTCATGGAAGCGTAGTATTTGATTCCAAAATATGGGCCATAGCCGGGCAGGGCACCGGGTCCACTTTTTTAAATGATGTATGGTGGACATGGAACGCGACGCCGACTTCGACTCCTACTTTTACCAGGACAGCGACGCCATCGTTTACAAGCACACCTTCATTTACTATTACTGCTACCCGGACAATTACAGCCACGTCTTCATTTACGGGCACAGCGACCCGCACAATGACATTTACAGCCACATTAACGAGGACAGTTACCAATACATTCACAGTAACGCTGACAAGGACCGCCACATTTACTCCTACAGTGCAAATAACGCAGAGCGCGGAAAATTTGAAATGGACGCAGGTCACATCAGCTGCTTCGTTCGGTGTAAGGACACAGGCCGCTTACATGGTATTTAACGGGAAAATGTGGCTGGCAGGTGGATCGCTCTGGGGTCCGAACTACGGGGATGTGTGGAGCTCGTCTGACGGCGCAGTATGGAACAGCGCGACAAGCCTTGCGGCATTCGGTGTGAGGCAGGGACAGTCAGGCCTGGTATTTACGAATACTGCAGGCGGCCCGCTGCCCGGCGTAGAAAAAATGTGGATTATAGGAGGAGAGGGCTCAGGACTAAAGAATGATGTTTGGTGCTCAACTGACGGCGTAACATGGACGCTTGCGACCAATACTGCGTCTTTCGGAGGCAGGTCAGAACATACGAGCGTTGTTTTTGACGGAGCAATGTGGGTTATAGCGGGCATGACTGCCAGCAGTGTCGTAAAAAATGATGTTTATAAATCTACTGACGGCGTAAACTGGGTTACGATGACGGCAAATGCCGGGTTTCCAGCAAGAAAGCTGCATACAAGTGTTGTGCATGATAATAAGATGTGGGTAATAGGCGGCATTTCCGGATCTGTTTTATTGAGGGATGTTTGGTATTCCAGCGACGGCATTACATGGAATGCGGCAACAGCCAGCGCGCAGTTTGCGGCCAGATATATGCATACAAGCGTGGAGTTTGATAACAAGATTTGGGTCATCGGCGGCAGCATAGGTTCGGGCTTATGGGTCAAGGATTGCTGGTATTCGACAGACGGCGCAGTATGGGCGAAGCCTACTATGACAGCGGAGCTTACTGAAAGAGCAGGGCACGGCAGCGTGGTCTTTAATTCACAGATGTGGGCAATAGCAGGGCAGGGTTTAAGCTCTGTGTTCCTGAATGATGCCTGGTGGACAGGGGACGCGGTAAATACAGCGACTGCGACGCCGCAGGCAACGGCAACAACATATTATCCGCCCACTATTACCGCGACAAGAACATTGACGCCTGCAGCCACCGCTACAGCGCAGGTGCCTGTGAATACAGCCACATGCACCCGTACTGCGGTAATTGAGACAGAACCGACGCCGGCAATAACGGTCACTGAAGACGATACTGATGTGTATCCTAACCCCTGCAAGGACCATGTAAAAATAGTGTTTAATGTGAATAAAAAAACGGACATAAAAATTTATGTATACGCTTTCAACGGCAGCCTTGTGGATACGGTCGATTATACCGCAGGCAGGACGCCGAATGAAAAACTTTACCAGATAAGGTTGGACACTTCAAAATACGCGCCCGGTATGTATTTTTATGTGATACAGGGAAAAGACGAGGACGGCAATATCATAAATTATAAATCAAAGAAGTTCATGATAAAAAGGTGAAATGTTACGTGAAAAAAATATTTTTTATAGCTGCATTCGCTTGCTTTTGTTTGAACGCTGCGGCAGATGACAATGTTGTTTTCAGAGAAATGGACATTAACATAGGCGCAAGGGCGCAGGCCATGGGGAATGCGTTTACAGCCGTATCCGACGACAGCACTGCCGTTTTTTGGAACCCAGGAGGGCTGTCCAGGGTCCGAAGCGCAGAAGTATCACTCGCATACAACAGCTGGTTTGCAGACACTTCCATACAGTATCTTACCGGCTCGATGAGCCTTGGAAGGAACAGCGGCGCGGGAGCCGGCATTGTTTTTGTGAATATGGGGGAAATCGAACTTATTGAGGATGACGGTTACATGCCGGGCAATACTGTCAGGCCGTTTTCCTTGATAGCAGCCGCAGGCTACGGTGCTGCAGTTTTTGATTATTATAATGACATAATGAAAAATAAACCTGATATTGCATTAAGCCTTGGAATGACAGGCAAGATACTGTTAAGCAATGACGGAGAAAATGTCAGTCACGGAATGTTTTTGGATATGGGAGGGCTTCTCCAGTTCGGAGAGAGCCTGGAAGCAGGAATAAGCCTGAGAAATCTCGGCGCAGTATCTGCGGGCACATCGCCGCTGGCCGCAGGAGCGGGAGTTTCATACAGGCTGATGAACGACAGGATTAACAGGGCAATTTGCGCAATTGAAGCAAATTATGGTGTTGAAGGCATTTTGAAACTTTCCGCAGGTGCGGAATACGCTTTTGCTTCCAGTTTTTTTGCGCGCGCGGGATACGAATGGCGGAGCAATTATCAGACGAGCTCCGGGACATTAAGCGGCCTCAATGCAGGCATAGGAATAAAACTGCAGTCTTTTGCGGTGGATTATTCCATAAGATTTAACGGAGGGCTCGGCGCCAGCCACGCCTTCGGCCTTACTTACATTATGAAATAGGCATTATGTAATTCGAAGTTAAATATGAAAAATATAAATCATATCAAACTTTAAATTAGGGAGTCCGAAGGACATCGTATACACTCTTATACATGTATTCCATTTCTGAG
>CAYNMZ010000205.1:0-3376 GCA_964398505.1 uncultured Spirochaetia bacterium | reverse complement strand
CGTGAAAAATTCAAAAGATATAACGCACTTCAAGATATGCCTATCATAATAGCAAGCCGAGCGGTTCGGTTCGCTCAACAACCTTCATGAACGCGACCAAAACCATAAGAAAGACGGCCATAAAAAAGAATCCCCTTTTTTCGGCCGTTTAAATCACATTTAATACCTGACAAATCAAGAAGTGAATTTGATTTGATCCTTATCGCATATCCAAGTCCTCGCGGCGCAGCAGGAAGCCTATAACAACCCAAATTTGAAAATACACAAAAAGATATTTGATTCCCCTATGCTTTCTCCAGCTGCCCGCTTTTTTTCATCTCAAATACATTGTGCATAAGTATGGTGTCCTCTTCCATACCGGTCACTTCAGAAATACAGGTTATTTTCCTGCTTCCGTCTTTTACCCTTGACTGCTGCACGATAATGTCTATGCCGCTCCTGACCTGCTCCCTAACTGCCCTGAGAGGAAGCTCCGCGCCCGACATAAGGACAAGCACATCCAGCCTTTGCAAAGCGTCCCTGGGCGAATTCGCGTGAATTGTGGTCATTGAGCCCTCATGGCCCGTGTTCATTGCCTGCAGCATGTCAAGTGCCTCGCCGCCCCTGCACTCGCCCACCACTATCCTGTCCGGCCTCATTCGCAGGGCATTACGCACAAGGTCCCTTATTGTAACCTCTCCCCTGCCCTCAATATTAGGCGGCCTGGACTCAAGCCTGACCACATGCTCCTGCATGAGCCGGAGCTCAGCAGAATCCTCTATGGTGACTATCCTCTCGCCTTCAGGTATGAATCCGGCGAGCGCGTTAAGCAGGGTTGTCTTGCCTGAGCCTGTGCCACCGGAAATAAGTATGTTTTTTTTGCTTTCAACCGCGGCTTTCAGGTATTCCACAGCCTCGCGCGTCACGCTGCCAAACCTTATCAGGTCGTCAAAACCCAGCTTTTTATCCGGGAATTTCCTTATAGTAATGCTGCAGCCGTCAATAGCCAGGGGGGGTATTATGGCGTTTACCCTTGAGCCGTCAGGCAGCCTCGCGTCAACATAAGGCATTGACTCGTCAATACGCCGGCCAAGCGGCATTACAATCCTTTCTATTACGCGCCTGACCGTGGCGTCATCCGTAAAAGCGGCGCGCGAAACATATATTTTACCTGCCTTCTCGTAATATATCCTTGACGGCCCGTTTACCATTATCTCGGTCACTTCCCTGTCAGCCAGCAGCCCTTCAATAGCCCCGAGCCCGACCGCCTCATTGAACACTTCCTGTATAAAAGCTTCCCTTGCGTCGCGTTCATTAAGGCTGTTTTCTACCCTGTCCAGGACGCCCCTGATACGAGACAATATCTCGCCATGTATCTTATGCTTTTTCTCCGGATGTGTGAGCGCGTCCTTTTCCAGTTTTTGTATCTCCATTTCCTCTATCAGCGCGGCATGCACTTTTTTCTTCAGCAGGTTCAGTCCTTCGCCGCTACCCGCGGCGCTCAATGCAGGTTTTAATCCGGCCGTATCCGGCAGCGCGGCCTTAAGAATACTCTGCCGCTTTTCATAACGCCTTTTAAGCTCAGGCATTGCCCTTATCTCTTCGGCTATTTTCCTTATACCGGCCGAAAAAGCGCTCTTTTTGCCGCCATTGCCGAAAACTAGGCCCTTTATGCAGGACTCATGCACAGCCCTTTCTTCAGGCAGTACAGCAGCCAGCTTTATCGGGCTGAAAATCCCGGCAAGGTCGCTTTCCGACAGCAGTGTATTCACGTTCCTGTTTACCACTGCCCTGATTATGGACGCGGGAAACTTCATTTCCTGAAGCCTCTTTATTGTGTCTGTTCCCGCCCTCATGCCCGGCGCGCCAGCATCCAAAATCACCAGCAGCGCGTCGCTCACCTGTAGGAGCTCTTCCTCGGGCATGCCTTTTGTGTCTACCACTATATTGTCAAACCGGCCCTCGGCCGTTTCAATAACACCGCCTATATCGCCGTAGCCGCACATCATCACATTAAAGCCGTGTTTTTCACTATAATATCGGTCCCGGCCGTCTTTACTGAAAAAATGGTTTTCCGGTTTCTCAAGAACAAGCTCAATGTCATGCAGGCCATAAGAAACCTCGACATACGCGGAAGTGCCTGATTCAGCCAGCGCAGCGCAAAGGCACAAACCGGCCGTTGTTTTCCCGCATCCTTCCTTTCTGTTTATTAACGTTATTATCCTGCTCATTCCCCGGCCAGCCTCGGCGTCACAAATATTACCAGCTCTGTTTTTTTCACTATATTCCTGGTTGACCTGAAAATCTCGCCGATAAGCGGTATTTCGGAAATAAGCGGCACTCCTGACGTCACCTTTGACTCGTCGTTTTGCATGAGGCCGGCAAGTATGACCGTTTCCTCCTGCTCCATGCAGAGCGTTGTGTCCGCCCATCTCGTGCGTATTCCCGGCACAGCGCCTCCCATGCCCACCTGTACCGAGTTCGCGTAATCAAGTGTGCTGGCCTCGGCCCGAAGCCGCGCTGTTATAAGATTCTTTTTATCAACAGTCGGTTCCACAGACAGTTTTACCCCGTATTCTTTCCACTGTATGGTTGTCTTGCCGGAGCTGTCCATGAAGGCAAAAGGCAGCTCTCCGCCTGACAGGAATTCCGCCCTTTTTCCCGCTATAACGCGCAGCTTTGGCTTCGCGAGTATTTTCGCGTAATTTTTCTCAACCAACGCTTGCAGCACAAGGTTGACCGGCCCCCTGGCAAATGAGCCGCCCATGAAAGACAGTTCTTTCGGGTTTTTTTCAAGGAGCTGAAGCGGTATCATCGGAATCCCGCTGTCAGGCAGCCCTCCGTTAATAAGCGCCGGCCAATCTATCCCCATATTTAAATCGTCACCGTATATTATTTCAGCTATCTGCACGTCAATCTCAACAACCCTCTCTGTCTCATCAGGAAGTTTGACCTTTACAAGCATTGAAATCTGACCTTGGGGAGTCATTACGGTTACGGTAGTGGCACCTTCTTTCCTTCCCTCTATCATTATTTCATTGTCTGATATTACGGCCGCGGCTGCTATGTCCTCGTTCATGGATTCGGCCTTCTGCGGCTTGTTTATCTTAACTATTTTTGACATGCCTTTTTTTACGGTTATTTCCGCACCGTATAAGCCGCCGGCCGCGATTAACATGGCCGCGAGCGTATATACCAGGAACCTATTCATCATCATCCTCCACCACCCTCTTTTTTATTTCCGGGCCTTCGGTCAAAACCTGCCTTGTTCGGCAATTTTCAAATCCTTCCCGCTCAAGTTCATTGCTTTTTATCTTGCTTACTACGTCTCCAAAGGACTTCATCCTGACCTTTTCCCTGGTCCTGTCACCCAGAGGCCTTAAAGCCAAAGAGATCT
>CAYNMZ010000204.1:0-3380 GCA_964398505.1 uncultured Spirochaetia bacterium | reverse complement strand
CAAGTTCATGGTCTGGGACTACCCTGTAAAGGAAAAATGCCCCAAGTGCGGCGCGCCTTTCCTGCTGGAAAAAAGGCTCAAGGACAGGATAATAATTTCCTGCAAACAGTGCGACTACAGGGAAACAAAGGAACAGGCGAAAAATGAGTGAGGAGGCCGCGCTTACCTCCTACCTGAAATATTTAAGCCTGGAAAAGAACTACTCAAAAAATACCGTCGTCAATTACGGCCGCGACATAAGGCAGTACCTGAAGTTCATGAAAGGCGTCCTTGACGCCGGAGAAGACTCAATAAGGGCATATATTGCCTTCCTTTCAAGACAGCGCTATTCAAGGAATTCCTCGGTAAGGAAAATTGTGGCGGTCAGGAATTTCTACAAATATCTCGTAAAAACAGGCAGGCTTGCCAAGAACCCTTTTGCCTACATACTCAGCCCGAAGGAAGAAAAGAAACTGCCAAACGCGCTGAATGAGGCCGAGGTGGAAAGCTTAATGAGCGCGGCGCAGGGCGCGGATTTCTCCTCGCTCAGGGACAGGGCCATACTTGAGCTTTTGTACTCTTCGGGAGTGCGCGTAAATGAGCTGGCCGGGCTTGACATTGATGATGTTGACCCCGTAAACGGCGAGATAAAGGTTCTGGGAAAGGGCGGAAAACAGCGCATAGCGCCTGCTGGCTCTGTAGCCATGAACATTCTCAGGTGTTACATTAAAGAACTGGAAAAATCGGGCCATACAGGAGCGCTTTTTGTGAACAACAGGAAAAAAGGCAGGCTCACGACACGCGCCATAGAAATGATGGTGAAAAAATACGCCATGAAAGCCGGCATAACGAAAAAAGTCACCCCCCATACGCTGCGGCATTCTTTTGCAACTCACCTGCTGGACAGGGGCGCTGATTTGCGCTCTGTGCAGGAACTTCTCGGCCACGCCAACCTCTCGACAACACAGATATACACGCACCTCTCAATAGGAAAGCTGAAAAGGGAGTATGACAAGGCGCATCCGAGGGCCATTAAGGAGTAATAACAAGTTAAGGTCCAGGGTTAAAATCACGATTCCAAAGGAAAGCCGGCGATAAGGCAGTCCTGATAAAATGTCCTGATAAAAAAAATTGAAAACCCCCATATAATATTGTATAATATATAATTGTAATCTGTGTATATATTACAAAATCCACAGAAAAGGCTTATATTTTATGGAAAAACCGCCAAATCAGGCGGTTTTAGAAGGGGATATTTTTGTCATCAGCCGGCCGCATATCAGTTAAAGATGGCGTAAAGGCGGTATTTTTATGCCTTGCTTCCTTATTTATATCCGTGTCCGCGCATGCCGCGAACATACTTTTTGTAGTCGGCAACACCACCCTTAATTCAGGCGACCAGGCAGTATATGACAGGCTCACAAACGAGGGCCATACAGTAACTACTGTCAGCGGCCCGGCGTCACAGACTTCGGACGCCAACGGCAGGGACCTGGTCGTAATCTCGTCAACTGTCACCTCGGGCGATGTGAACACGAAATTCACCAATGTGGCAGTGCCCGTGCTTTGCGGCGAGCCCGCGCTCTGGGATGACATGAGCTACCAGGCAGCGCCCGGAACCAACCTTGCGGACCAGACAAGCCTTGAGATTGACCAGGCCTGGCACTATGCCGCGGGCGGGCTTACGGGCGCGCAGACCGTGACTTCAGCGCAATTGACATTTGGCTACGCTCAGCCTCAGGGTGATTTTCACGGCATTGCCAGGCAGGCGTCCAACCCCGACAGGAAGTTTGTTTTCGTTTATGAGTCGGGAGCGACAATGTATAACAGCGTCAGGGCTCCTGCGAGGCGCTGCGGTTACTTCCTGCAGAACACGACAGCCGCGAATTTCACGGCAGCCGGGTGGCAGCTTTTTGACTACACAGTAATGTGGCTGCTCGGCAGCACAAAGGCAAACTGCCCGTTTAACGACAATTTCAACAACGCGGCTGTTGAGAGTGAGTGGACGAGCGTGGATGTAGGCAACCCTTTGCTCGGCTCGCAGGCTGAGACCACGACCCTTAACATCACGGCAAACGGCAATGACATATGGGGCACTGCGGACAATTTCAGGTATATTTTCCAGACAGTCACGGGAAACATGGACATAACACTGCGCGTGAACGCCGTTCCTGCGACAGACGCGTGGAGCAAGGTAGGGCTCATGTTCAGGGAGTCCCTTTCAGCGGGCTCGCGCCACGCTTTTATGTGCGTGACTAGGGACAACGGGTTCGCGTTCCAGAGGAGGACCGTTACCGATGACATTTCCTACAACAATAATTCGGGCGGCGCGTTCGTAAACCCGTCATATGTGAGGCTTGTGCGCTCCGGGAACACATTCATAGGCTACAGCTCAACGGACGGGACAAACTGGACCGCCGTGGGCACAGAGACAATAAGCGGCTTTTCCCAGGTATACATGATAGGCATAGCTGTAACTTCCCACAATGCCGGAGCAACAGGAACTTCGGCTGTGGATGATTTTACGGTTGTGTCGGGTTTATGCACGCCCACACATACAGTGTCGCCGACAGTTACTGTCACGCCTACAGCGACGCCAACAAGGACAAACTCGCCGACTTTTACCGTTACAGCTTCGGCTACCACGGTTTTCGGGGGCTGCGTGAGGCCGGACGGCTTTAACAACTCGTTTCTTGAGCCTTTCTGGACAGCCGCTGACATAGGCGCTCCTGCGGCGGGAACGCAGGCTGAGACAGCCGTGAACATAACGATAACAGCCGCGGGAATAATAGGCGGAACATCCGACAACTTCAGGTACATATACCAGCCTGTGTCAGGGGATATGGACGTTTATCTGCGCGTGAATTTCGTG
The DNA here is from genome assembly GCA_964398505.1 of uncultured Spirochaetia bacterium. Taxonomy (GTDB): domain Bacteria; phylum Oederibacteriota; class PGYV01; order PGYV01; family CAYNMZ01; genus CAYNMZ01. The sequence continues at coordinate 529 of CAYNMZ010000204.1, read as the reverse complement.
TCAGAGGCGGACGCGCTCTCAGGCGCGGGTCTGATGATGAGGCAGAGCCTGGCCGCGAACTCGCCGCACGCTTCTATTTTCGCGACATACGGCAACAACTACGTGATGGGTTACAGGGCAACTGCCGGCGGCGCGACTAACGGCGGTGTTGCCGGAACCTACACGAACGGGACAGCGGGATATGTCAGGCTTTTAAAGTCAGGCAGCAATATTACGGGGTTTTATTCCGCTGACGGAGTGAACTGGACAGTGCAGGCAAATTACAGCGTAAGCCTGGGCTCGGCGTTTTATGTTGGCGTGGCTGCGGGCACGAACATAAACGCGACGGCGGGGTATTTCTCAGTCGACGGTTTTTCGCTTATTTCAGGCGGCTGCACTGCTACTGTGACACCAACAAATACGCCGACTTTCACAGGCACTCACACTATGACTGCAACCTCAACAGCTACATTCACAATGACACCGACTGTTACGCCTACAAATACGCCGACGTTCACAGTGACGCAGACAATTACGCCGACAGTGACAA
>CAYNMZ010000203.1:0-3400 GCA_964398505.1 uncultured Spirochaetia bacterium | reverse complement strand
CATGAAAAAGGATTCCTGCCCGTTCTGCCCGGGAAAAGGCGGGCTTAAAAATTACAGCGTGCTCAAATACGACAATGACTTTCCCGCGCTTATGAAAAAACCGCCGGCTGTAAAGGCCTTAAAAAGCCGCGTATATAAGGCTGCGGAATCATACGGCAAATGCGAGGTCATACTGTACTCGGCTGACCATAAAAAATCCCTTCATGAGCTGCCCGTAAAGCACATAAGAAAAATAATTGACCTGTGGGTCTCGCGTGACAGGGAGCTTTCCTCTGACAGCAGGATAAAATACGTGTTTCCTTTTGAGAACAGGGGCGAGGAAGTCGGGGTCACGATGCTGCACCCGCATGGCCAGATTTACGCCTATCCTTTTGTCCCCTTAAAGCTTAAAACAGAGCTTGAAAACGCGGAAAAATTCCATGCCACTACGGGAAAGTGCCTGATATGCGAGATGAACGGCGAAGAAGCCGGTTTTAAGGGCCGCGTTGTGCACGAGAACGCGCACTTTTTGGCATACCTGCCGCACTTTACAGATTATCCTTACGGAATTTTCATAACGTCAAAGCGACATTTGCCCGGGATTTCTTCGCTGTCAGCAGGCGAAAAAAACAGCCTTGCGGAGATGTTAAGGACCGTTGAAGGCGCGTTTGACAGGGTCTTTAACAGGCCGTTCCCGTTCATGATGTGCGTGCACCAGGCGCCTGTGAACTCGCCGGAATACGGAGCCGCGGAAAACTACTTCCACTTTCATATTGAGTTTTACCCGCCGCTGCGCGCCAAGGACAGGATAAAGTGGTACGCGTCAAGCGAGTCGGGCGCGTGGGCGGCCGCGAATGTGGCGGTTGTAGAGGACACGGCAAAACAGCTCGTAAGCGCGAAATTCAGGCACTTTGCCTCTGATGACGGGCCGAGGCTACAAAACGAACTAAAAGCCGGGTTCATAAAAAAATACGGCCCGGACGCAAAAAATAAAATCAGGTTATTCTCCGCTCCTGCCAGGATAAATATAATCGGCGAGCATACGGATTATAACGGCGGGCTTGTCATGCCTGCCGCGATAGGGCTTAAGACATATATAGCTGTCAGGAAAAGAAAGGACTCAAAGATACTGATCGCCAATATGGACAGGCCGGAGCATCCGGTTTTTGATGTAAAGAAGAAGGCTGTGTTTGACAAGAAAACAATGTGGCCGAATTATCTTGCGGGCGTGCTTGAGGAAGTTAAAAAAAGCGGCAGAAGGATAAGGAACGGGTTTGAAGCGTATTTTTTCAGCGACATACCCGAAGGCACGGGGCTTTCGTCGTCAGCGGCATTTGAACTTGCCTTTGTTGCGGCCATGAACGGGTTGTTCAACCTGAAAATAAACCCGAAAGAGGCGGCTCTCCTGTGCCAGAAGGCGGAGAACGAGTTCGTGGGAATGAAATGCGGCATCATGGACCAGTTCGCGTCTGCGCTGTCAATGAAGGGAAAGGCGATGCTTCTTGACTGCGCGACGCTTAAGGCAAAATATTACCCGTTTGATTTCGGCGATTACAGGATAGTGGTGGCAAATACCGATAAAAAAAGGGAGCTGGCAGGCTCGAAGTATAATGAGAGGCTGAAAGAATGCATGATCGCGCTGTCAAACCTGCAAAAAGGCGCGGATATAAAAAATCTCTGCGAGCTTGACGTTCCTGCTTTTGAAAAATTTAAGCATCTGATAAAAGACCCTGTATGCCTAAAAAGGGCGCGCCACGCTGTGTACGAGAACGCTCGTGTAAAAGAGGCCTGCGCTGCCATTGAAAAGGGAAATGTCAGGGAATTAGGTAAGCTGCTTTGCGCGTCCCATGAATCGCTCAGGGACGACTATGAGGTCACGGGCCCCGAGCTTGACGCCATGTTTGAGGAAGGCATAAAACAGCGCGGCTGTGCCGGCGGCAGGATGACAGGCGCGGGCTTCGGCGGCTGCGCCATTTTCATGGTGCATAAGGACAGCGTATATGATTTCAAGCTGAATGTTGCGGCCGGTTACAGGCAGAGGACCGGGCTGACGCCTGATTTTTACGCTGTTGAAGCCGAAGGCGGAGCAAGGGAAGAAAAGCCCGGCAGGCATTGAAAAACCGTAATCAATAAAAAACATCGGAGGATGAAAATGAGGTATTCGGTAAAGAAGAACGGCATAGATGTCGTGAACGGGAAAAATATCCTTTCTGTTGAGGTTTTCTCGGCTGATATAGTGCGCGTGAGACGCTCGGCCGGAAAATCGCGCGACAGGCGAAGCCTTTCCGTAATCATGAAGCCTGAAACCGCGGGATGGTATGTTGAGGACAGCTGGCTGGTGACCGAAAAATTAAGGCTTAAGATTGAAAGCGAAGGCGGAAAAATAAGCTTTTATTCAAAGGAGGGCAAACTCCTGCTTGAGGAAAAGGCAGGCGCTTCAATGATAAGGCCGGTGGTTGTCTCGGGCGAGAAGTGCGTGAACGCTTCGCAGGGTTTTTCGCGCGCGAAAAACGAGGCGCTGTACGGCCTTGGGCAGTACGAGGAAGACTTCATGAACTACCGCGACTGCGAAGTGCTTATGATACAGGCAAACAGGGTCATAGTGAACCCGTTCCTTGTCTCCACGTCAGGATACGGCCTGCTGTGGGACAACTATTCAGAGACGGTATTCAGGGCAAAGGGTGCGGAATTTTCTTTTGATTCCGAGGTCGCTGACGGAATTGACTATTATTTCATGTCAGGGGGGACAATTGACGGCTCAATAGCGCTATACAGGAAGCTGACAGGCGCGGCTCCCATGTTCCCGAAATGGGTTTTCGGTTTCTGGCAGTCAAAGGAGCGCTATGTGGACCAGGACGAGCTTGTTTATATAATAAAGGAATGCAGGAAACGCGGCATACCCATGGACGCCATAGTCCAGGACTGGCGTTACTGGGGAGAGAACGAGGTTTTTTCAGGCATGGAATGGGAAAAATACCGCTTCCCTGACCCTGAGGGGATGATGAGGAAAATACACGGCTTAAATTCGCACCTGATGTGCTCTTTCTGGCCGGCTCTCGGCCCTGACTCAAAACCGCACAAGGAACTCCTGAAAAAGGGGCACATGTTCAAGGGCCCGCACTGGACAGGCTCCAAGCTTTATGACGCGTTTTCGGATGAAGCCAGGAAAATATACTGGAAGTACGTGAAAAAATGCCTTTATGACAAGGGCGTGGACGCGTACTGGATGGACGGCACTGAGGCTGAGTTTGTCTCGGCCGAGGACAGGTTCGTGCTTGCCGAGACATACAAGGCAAACGGCCGCAATGAGCTTGGAACAATGGCGCGCTACCTTAACGCGTTCTCGCTGATGACTACAAAGGGGGTATATGAAGGCCACAGGGCCGTAAAGGGAAATAAGAGGCGCGTTTTCACGCTCACC
>CAYNMZ010000202.1:0-3508 GCA_964398505.1 uncultured Spirochaetia bacterium | reverse complement strand
GTGCACGCAGCCGGCGATACCCAGTAATCTGTTATCAGGATAGGCTTTCTCGTATATCCGCCGGTATTGCATATCGTTATCGCAAACGTGACAGGGCCGCCGGGTATCTGCGAAGTCATATTCGCGACTTTTGTTATTCCTATGGTGGGCGAAGGCAGGGGCGTTACAGGATTGAGCGTAAAATGCTTGCGCATATACAGCATTTTCATGCCGCTCGGGTCCCACTGGTTCGCGCCGGCAAATGCCGTGTTGTTGTATGAATACGGCCTTACAATCTTGCCGTCAGACGGGTCATAAAGCGGTTTGGCCCATGTCTGGTCAGTCACCTGGACCGCGTTCGTCCATGACGTGTCATTGTACGCGAAGCTGTACCAGTCAGCCGCAGGAGGCGTATTATACACATTGGTTGCGGAGATTTTTATGTCGCCGTCATTGCTGGAAACATAAGCGTGCAGGCCGCCCACACAGGTCACATCCAGCGCGTATGTCCCCCATATCTGGCCGCCGGCAGTGTCAGTGACAGCAACGGCAATTACATTGTCGCCGCTGGCGTTAAGGTAAGCTATCGGAACATTCAGGAAAGTAGGGTCGCTGGAAGAATCCCAGTTCACATAATTGACCCCGCCTATGTAGTAGCCGTTTATCCAAACCGAGCTGTTATCATCACCGTTTACCCATATTACAGCGCTTTGAGGCGTGCATACTGCATTCGCCCCTGACAATAGGGTAAACGTGAAAACAACCAGGTAAAAAAAAACGCAAAAATTACGTTTCATTATATCCTCAGTTCTAAAAAAGCTCCCTATTTGTTTAAGTAATATTTGTCCTAATTATATATATGGAAAAAATTTATGTCAATGCCCGGGAATTTTTTGATTTTACATCATGGTATTCGGCAATTTATCCAAAAAAATGCCTTATTTTATTGGTTGTATATCAGAAGTTGTACCCTGCCGTGTACCCTGTTTTTCACGCACACATAATTACCAGCTGTTTTGCGCTATTTTAACGCGAGCTTTTGTTTAATGAATCCGAGCATTTGCTTAGCCTCGCTTATTTTCATGAAAACAGCTGCGGCAAAATAAAAGGCCGTTCCGGTTGCAATGCAGGCAAAGACTATAAGCGCGTTCACGGATCTTTTCATTTCAGGATTAAAATAACCCGTCATCGCGCCTGACATTAGCATGACTATAAGCCCCATAAGCGCGGACAGAATCAGTATTTTCATGGTATATACAACCAGTTCCCTTGTCCTTATATTGCCCGCGTATTTTTCCACCATGACATAAAGCAGGACGAACTGTATGATGCCTGCCCCTGCGGTCGCCGCAGCCAGCCCCAGGTAGTCAAGCGGCTTCATAAGGATCGCGCTGAGCGCAATATTGATAAATACCGAAGCAAGCGAGATCTTTACCGCGGCCCGCGCCTTGTTTAGCGCGTAAAATACCTGCGTAAGTATTTTAATGGCGGAAAAGGCGAATATTGCCGTGCAGTAAATAATGGAGACGTTTGCCGTTGCCATGGCGTCTTCAAGCCCGAACCTGCCGTAATAAAAAAGCATGGCGTTTATCGGGCCGCTCAGGAATATAAGCCCTGCCGAACACGGTATCACAATGAAAAAAGCCTGTTTCAGCGAATTATGTATGGTGAGCCTTAAGCCCTCATAATCATTGTTTGATACGCATGAGGATATGTAAGGAAAAGAAACCGTGGCTATGGCCACGCCGAAAACCCCGAATGGCAGCTGCATAAGCCTGTTGCCGTAATAAAGGTAGGTCACGGCGCCGCCCGCCAGCATTGAGGCGAAAATCGTGCTGACAAGCAGGTTCAACTGCGTGACCGACTGCGCCAGCACAGCCGGGGCCATAAGCCGCGCTATCCTGCGCAGTCCTTCGTCCCGCAGGTCAATTAGAAATTTCCACGCGAACCCGCTCCTTGCGGCCGGTATCCACTGTATTATTATCTCAAGGAAAGCGCCGAAAAGCGCGCCAATCACCCATCCCCAGACCTGCTGTTCAGGCATGTCGCCGAGCCTCGGGCATATAAAAAACCCGGACAGGATCATGGAAACGTTCAGTATAACCGGCGCGAACGCCGGCATTGAGAATTTTTTCAGCGAGTTCAATATGCCCATGAGCAGGGCCGCCACGCTGACCAGCAGTATGAACGGGAAAAGCGCCCTTGTCAGGCTTACGGTTAAGCTGAATTTTTCCGGGTCATTTACAAATCCCGGGGCCATGACCCTTACAATCGGGCCCGCAAATAAGACACCAACAACGGTCACCGCGACAAGCAGTACGGAAAGCGCTGTCATTGCGTTCGCCGCGAGCAGCCAGACGTCCTTTTTTTCCTTTTTAATCAGGTAATCGGTGAATACAGGCACGAAAGCTGACGATAGCGCGCCCTCAGCCAGCAGGCTCCTCAACATATTCGGTATCCTGAAAGCCACAAAAAACGCGTCAGAAACCGGGCCCACGCCAAGCAAGGCCGCGGATATGGCGTCCCGCACGTAACCAAGCACCCTGGACAGCGCGGTAATAAGGCTCACCTTTGCGGCTGATTTTGCCATTTGTCCTGCGGACATTTTTGTTATTACCTTTCGGCGGATTTTTTAAAAGTCAATTGAAAAACCTTACTGCCTTTTCCTGCGGAACCGGCCTTCCTTTTATCAGCTTGCCGGCTTCAGGCGGCAGCCTGTCAAGGAACACCAGTCCCGTGAGCTCCTCAATCTCGCTGACTGTAACCATATATTCCTGAAGCCTTGCCGATTGTTCCCTGTTGTCAAACAGGAACCCCATGGCGTTGAAAGAGCCGTCCGAATCCTGGAAAAGTATCACCTTGTAAAAATGCGTAGGCACAGCCACCTTGCCGGTGCCTATTGCCCTGATCACGCCGTTTTTTGGCGGCTTGAACGCCGGGCCCGATATTACCCAGACGTCCCTGCGCCTGTCCGACACAAAATCGCGCACAACCTGCTCAAGCTCCTGCCATTTCCCTGTATAAAGCTCCTTTGACATGGGGCAGACGTTTGAAAGGTAATAGCTTTCCATCATTGTTTCCGCGCTTCTGAGCATGTCCTTCATCGGCGCCATCCTGGCCCGGGAATAAAACGCCTTCGCGTAGTCCGCGTTCTGTGCACTGTATTTTTGCGGCACCTTCGGGTCGGGCGTAAACGAAGAAAACGGCTTTACGGGATTTTTCAGGTATTCAGGCGAGAGCTTGTAAGACACCCAAAGCGGCTGTTTTCTGGCTGTATCGTACATGGCCACATACCCTTTCCTGTAAAGCAGCAGGCCTTTCTGCGAAGGCATGCCGAAACGCACATGCTCGTTCCTGTCCGGCTCATAAGCGAGCGCCGGTATCGCGACAATCAGAAGGAACGCCGTTATGAAATGGTTTTTCAATAAAACCTCCGGCATTAAACCGCGCTCACGGATACGCATTTATTTCCCCGCGAATTGCAGGTTCCATACCGCAGCCGCGCCCCAGTCCCTGACATCGCCCGGAT
>CAYNMZ010000201.1:0-3547 GCA_964398505.1 uncultured Spirochaetia bacterium | reverse complement strand
TCATACATATATATGAACAATGATTACGGCGGCTACAATTTCTTTTCTTATGTCAGCGCCGTGCTTCCGGAAGGCACCTATTACCTCCGTGTGATTGAGAACGGGAATGACGCTGTGATACCTTCGTATTACATTGACCTGTCGGTAACTCCTGCGACGCCGACTGCCACACCCACGCCGCTTGGCCCTGACATTTATGAGATTGACAACCTGCACACGCAGGCTGCCGCGATAAGCGCGGGAGAGACACAACTTCATTCCATACACGTTGTAAATGACGTTGACTGGCTGACCTTCACGGTTGACCAGCTCTCTACTGTAACCATATCAACTTCCGGGGTGTCAGGCGACACACTGATGTTTCTTTACAGTTCCGCCGGTGTTCCCGGCACATACCTGCAGTTTGACGACAACGGAGGCATCGCGCTTTTTTCGTCCATAACAAGGCAGGTGCCTGCGGGGACGTATTATGTGAGAATACAGGAAAACGGGCAGAACGAGGCAATACCTTCTTATTATGTTTCCTTGGACGTTGTGCCTGTGGTTCCGACGCCGACCCGGACGCCCGCCATAGGCGACGCCTACGAGTATGACGATGTGTTCAATGAGGCAAAGGAGATACTGCCCGGAGCGGCGCAGCAGAGGTCATTGCACCTTACTGCCGATATTGACTGGGTGAAGTTTACGCTGGCCGCAGAGGCTGTCATTACATTGCAGGCGTCGGGCTCGACAGGAGACGCTGAGATGCGGCTTTATGACGCGCTTGGCGTGCCTTTGTCGGAAATTTACTATGACAATGACAGCGGTCCTGGGCTTTTCCCGTCAATAACGGCGCAGCTCATGCCGGGCACATATTACGCGCGCGTTAACGAATACGGCATGAACGCGGTGATAGCTTCATATTCGCTCAGCCTCGCGGTTGCGGTGATAACGCCGACGCCGACTGCCACAGCGGCCGTGCCGGATATTTACGAGACTGACGACGTTTACACTTCCGCGACATGGCTTTACAGGGCAGAGCCGCAGGAGCACTCCATACACTCGGCCAATGACACTGACTGGTTCAGGTTCAGCCTTGACGCGACATATACGGTAAATATCGGGACCAGCGGAGCCTTGGGTGACACTGTGATGTGGCTATTCGGCGAGGCTGGAGTGCCTGTTAGCCATTTATATGCGGATGACAACTCGGGACCCGGCGATTTTTCGTCAATTTCAGCGGTGCTGCCCGCGGGCATTTATTATGTAAAGGTGGCTGAATCGGGCGCGGACGGGACAATAGGCAGTTACTTCATAGAACTGGATTATACCCTGAACACGCCGACTCCGACACCGACATTTACGAGAACCCCTGCCACGGGCGACATATATGAGCCTGATAACACTTATTTGACGGCCAAATACATATATTCCGGACAGACACAGGTCAGGGACATATCGCCTGTGGGTGACACTGACTGGGTTAAGTTTGACGTGACAATGCCTTCTGTTGTCATACTGCAGACCTCGGGGTGGAACGGGGACACTGAAATGTGGATGTATGACTCCGCGGGCGCTGCTACGGGCTCATGGTTCCAGTACGATGACGACGGCGGCGGTTTTGCCTGGTCAATGATATCCGCCACGCTGCAGCCCGGCACGTATTATGTGAGGATAGCGGATTACGCAAATGACAGCATAATAACAGGTTACAACCTGTCCATGACTGTCGTGCCGCTTTCCACGCCAACGCCCACGATAAGCCCCGCGTTTTCGGCGACAATGACAGGAACGATAACCGCGACTGCGACTGAAACGCAGGAGGCGAGCCCGACCGCGACGCGCACTGCCACGATAAGCTTAAACGAGGCTGTTGACAATTTTACGCTGATGCTTGAGACCGGCGGCAATGCGTTGTGGCAGGGAAGGCAGGACATCTGGTATTTTGACAATGACGCGGCGCGGAGCGGGGGCATCGGCAATAACATGCAGTCTTATATGCGCGCCTGGGTACAGGGGCCGGGAATCATAAGCTTTGCGTGGAGGGTTTCAAGCGAGCCGGGCGCAGACCTTTTGTCCCTGTATGACGGCGCCGCGCTGATAAGTTCCATAAGCGGTGAAAGCGGCTGGCAGGAATATTCTCATACCATGACATCCGGCATGCACCTGATAAAATGGGAGTATTCAAAGGACGGCGCAGGCGCTGCCGGCGCTGACGCGGGCTGGGTTGACAGGATAGAATATGTTTTCATGACAGCCACTGTCACGCCTTATTCCTCGCCTTCTGCGACGCCGACTTATACGCCGACTTCTGAAAGCACAATAGCCATACCTGAGGCCGTTGACGCGCATGAGCTTTCGTTTACGAGCTTTGGCGCGAACCCGTGGTACGGCCAGGCGTCCATATTCTTCGCGGACAATGACGCGGCCAGGAGCGGGTATTCGGGAAATTCACAGTATTCATATATGGAAACAAACCTTGCAGGCCCGGGAAGTTTCAGTTTCTACTGGAAGGTTTCCTCGCAGGAAAGCTCCGATTATTTAAGGCTTTATATTGACTCTGTCCTTACGGCCTCAATTTCAGGCGAGGTTGACTGGACATATGCCGAATACGGGCTTGCGGCCGGAAACCATGTAATACGCTGGATGTACTCAAAAGACGCGTCAGGCAGCGCGGGGCTGGACGCGGGTTTTGTGGATATGATACAGCACGTACAGCTCACCATGACAGTGACGCAGACGCGCACTGCCTCGGCCACGGTCACCATGACGCGGACAGCTACGCCGACGCGAACCGCCACGCCGACCTTCACGAATACGAGGACAGTGACGCCGACTTCCACGGAATCGCCGTTCGTCACTCCAACTGCCACGCCGACCATATCCGCTACCTGGAGCGTGTCGCCCACATTTACCATAAGCCCTACGGCAGTGCCGTGGACAGCCACCGGCCTGTGGCATCAGGTCGCGGATACCATGGCCCCGCCCGGCAAGCCGAATTACAGCGGAAGCGCCTGGTATTACGGAAGCGATGTCACGCAGACCTATGACACGGGCACGAGGAACAGCGGCACATTAACCAGCGGGCTTTATCCGGTAATACCCGCTGGCAGCACGCTGAGCTTTTCAAGCTGGGCGCAAACGGAAAATGTAGCCGGCTATGACGTGCGCAGGGTATATGTATCAGGCAATGGCGGCGCATCCTGGACGCTTGTTTTGAACCTTACGGGGAATGAGAATGCATGGCAGGCTGTGACTGCGCCGCTGAACGCTTTCGCGGGACAGCCCATAATGCTCAGGTTTGAGTTTGACACGATGGACGGCATAGCGAACAATTACCGCGGCTGGTATGTGGACGATATAACGGTCATTACGCCTGCGCCTACGGCCACAAGGACAGGCACCGGCACGTCAACACCTACGCTGACGGCGACAGGTACGGCCACCGGCACTGAGACGCTGACAGTGACGCCTACATTCACAGAAACAGCAACCGGAACAGATACTCCAACTGGTACGGCCACGGCTACGGTGACTGAAACAGGGACACAAACTTTCACACCCACGG
>CAYNMZ010000200.1:0-3609 GCA_964398505.1 uncultured Spirochaetia bacterium | reverse complement strand
CAGGAACAACAGGTACAACAACAGGCCGAACCAGCCGCAGGGCCAGCAGCAGAACCGGCAGGCCCAGCAGGATACAGCGCAGCAGCAGGCACAGCCGGCAGCGCAGCAGCCGGAGACCGTACAGGCGGCTCCTGTGGCTGAACAAAAAAACGATGAAGTGCGGGAGAATACTTGAAAAACCTGGCGATTGTAATGGCTGCGGGCAAGGGTAAGAGATTTAAAGGAAAACTGCCCAAACAGTATGTAAAGCTGGCAGGCGTTGAAATACTTGCCCGATCCATAATGGGAATCGAGAAAGAACCGTCGATAGGCGCGGTCATAGTGGTTGCGGGAAAGGGCTATGTTGACTATGTCGCAAAGAAGATAGTTGCGCGCTTTGGGTTTAAAAAGGTGGCGGCAGTTATTGAAGGCGGCAGGGAACGGTACGATTCCGTATACAATGCGCTGAAATACGCAGAAAGGTATTCGCCTGAGAATGTTGTGATACACGACGGGGCCAGGCCGGTCTTTGACGGATCAGCGTTAAAGGCTGTCCTGGCCTCGCTTAAAAAGGAAGTCGCGGCCGTGCCGGTCACCCGAATAACGGCGACGGTAAAAAAGGTCAGAGGCGGTTATGTGTCGTCAACTGTAGACAGGGAAACGCTGAGGGCATCTGTGACCCCGCAGGGCTACAAATACAGCGTGTTAAAAAGGCTTTATACGATTAGTGCAATACGAAAATACAGGCCAACTGACGAGGCTTATTTGTTTGAAAAGGCCGGTTATAAGGTTAAGGTCGTGGAGCACGAAGGCCCGAATATAAAGGTGACGACGCGGGAAGATTTAAGTATTGCGGAAGCTGTCTTAAAGAGAATTAATAATTAGCAATGAATAATCAACAATTATTATTTTACGGGAGAAAATGATGCGTATAGGCATAGGGTACGATGTTCACAGGCTGAAACGCGGACGCAGGCTGTTCCTCGGAGGAGTGGAATTTGAAAAGGCCGAATTCGGGCTGGAGGGGCACTCTGACGCGGATGTCCTGATACACGCCATAATGGACGCAATGCTTGGCGCGGCCGGCCTGCCCGACATAGGCCATTTTTTCCCTGACAAGGATGAAAAATACAGGGGCATAAGGAGCACGGAACTTTTAAAACAGGTGAAAGAGGAAATTCAAAAACAGGGTTATGAACTTTCAAATATAGACACAATAGTGGTGGCCGAATACCCGAAGCTCGCGCCGCAGATAGCCGCGATAAAAGAATCGCTGGCCGCGGTTTTGGGGGTTTCAGCGTCGCAGATAGGCGTAAAAGCCACGACAGAAGAGGGACTGGGGTTTACAGGGGCGAAAGAAGGGGTCGCGGCGCATGCGGTGGCATTATTAAAAGAAAGGAAGCCAAATAGCCGATAGCCGATTAGCCACTAAATGATGACAGCCGGCAAAGCCGGCCCACATTATTTAATGGCTATAAGGATAAATGGTTATATGGCTAAAGGAGCTTATGAAAATATACAATACGCTTACACGCAAAGTTGAGGAGTTTGTGCCGATAAAGGCCGGCGAGGTCAAGATGTACGTCTGCGGGCCGACTGTTTACAACTATTTCCATATAGGCAATGCCAGGCCATTTGTGGTATTTGACGCATTCAGGAATTATCTTAAATATAGGGGGTTTAAGGTCAAGTTTGTACAAAACGTGACGGATGTGGATGATAAGATTATAAAAAAGGCCGCTGATGAGGGAGTGACATGGGACGCCATAGCGAAAAAATATACTGAAGCGTATATGGAGGACCTGAGAAGACTAAAAATAGAGCCTGCTGACGTAAATCCGAAAGCTACGGAAGAAATAGAGGGCATGAAGTCGCTTATAAAGGAACTTATGGAAAAGGGCGCGGCGTATATTGCTAAAAACGGCGTGTATTTCAGCGTCAGCAGTTTTCAGGGCTACGGCAAGCTCTCGGGAAAGCACATAGACGAGCTAAAGGAAGGCGCGCGCGTCCAGGTGGACGAGGAGAAAAGGGACCCGCTTGACTTCGCGCTGTGGAAGTTTTCTAAGCCGGGCGAGCCTTCGTGGGAATTTGAAGGCATAGGCGCGGGCAGGCCGGGCTGGCACATAGAATGCTCGGCCATGTCTGAAAAGCATCTTGGTTCAGAGTTTGACATACACGGCGGCGGAAACGACCTGATATTCCCGCACCATGAGAATGAGATAGCGCAGTCGCAGGCAGCCGGCCATAAATTCGCGCGTTACTGGATGCATAACGGCTTCATGAATATAAGGGGCGAGAAAATGTCAAAGTCCGTGGGCAATATAGTTTTAGCTCGCGAACTTCTGGACATATATCCTGCTGAAGTCATAAGAATGTTCATATTGTCAGCTCATTACCGCGGGCCGATAGATTTCACAAAAGAGGCGATAGAGGCGGTAAAAAACGGTTTTAAGGAAATAAGCTATACCTTGCAGCGGCTGTCTCAGGCTGAAAAACGTTCTGGCCAGGCAGCGAAGGACTTCATCGGCGAGTTTAGGGCCGCCTTGGACAATGATTTTAACACCCCGCAGGCAATCGCGGTTATATACAATGCCTGCTCGTTAGCCAAGACGGAGCTGACTAATGGACTTCCATCAGGTGACCATGAGACACAGATAAGGGAAATGTGTGATGTGCTTAAAATAACGCCTGACATTCCGGCAATACCGTCTGATGTGAAGGATATGGCTTTGGCTGTGGAGAACTTCAGGAAGGAAAAGAAGTACGCCGAAGCGGACGGCTTGAAGAAAAAGATGGCTGAAGCGGGCTGGCTCCTGGAGTTCACAAAGTCCGGGATGTTTGTAATAAAGGAGCTAAAGTGACATGTGGCTCCATGGAAGAAACGTCATCAGGGAAGTGCTAAAGGCGGGGAAGCGCAGGGTTTATGAAATATACGCCCTAAAGGGAATAGAGGGCGCGGACGATATAATTAAGGAAGCGAAAGCTGCGGGCATAAAAGTAATTTTCACGGATAAGAGCGTGCTTTTTGAAAAGACAGGCACAGATAAGAACCAGGGCATAACCGCCAACGTTGAGGGCAATAAAAGCTATACTTTGGACGAATTCCTGGAAAAGCATAATAAAGACGAGCGGATTTCAGTGTGCGTGCTTGATGAAATAGAAGACCCGCATAATCTCGGGGCCATAATTAGAAGTTGCGAAATTTTTGGTATTTGTGGTATAATTTTAAGCTCAAACAGGGCAGCTCCGGTAAATGACACTGTTTTTAAGGCCGCAAGCGGAGCCCTTGAATACGTGGAAGTCGTAAAGGTGAGCAATATAAACCAGGCTCTTGCCCGGCTGAAAGAGGCGGGGTACTGGGCGTATGGGTTTGACTTATCGGCGGAAAAGTACCTGGATGAGACCGAGTTTGACAGGAAATCGGCTCTTGTTTTCGGAAACGAAGGCAGGGGCCTTAAACAGCTTGTTAAGAAGAATTGTGATTTCCTTGTAAAGATAAGACAGGTTGGAAAGATAGACTCTTTGAACGTCTCAAACGCCGCGGCAGTGGCGTTTTATGATTTAATGATGAAAAGAGAAAAGAAATAGTGTGTTCTTATAAAGTTTAAATGGGCGCTTAGCTCAGTTGGT
>CAYNMZ010000199.1:0-3669 GCA_964398505.1 uncultured Spirochaetia bacterium | reverse complement strand
GGCTTGTCGCGCGTAAGGAATGGGCAGGCAGTTTTAATGCGGGCAGATTTGACGGGATTATGCTCCCGCGGGACATCTCGCGGCTTTCTTCCGGCACGTACTACTATATAATTGAGGCACAAAGAGTGGGAGGGAAGGCAAAGGCGAGGGCAGGGGTGATGGTGGTAATAAGGTGAATTTTATATTTGATATTTTATAGTTAAAAAGGTAAGGCTTTTCAAATTGCCGGCCTGGCGTATGTTTTTTCCTGCACCTGACACCATAAACCATTAACCATAATCCAAAATCCATAATCTGGAAGATAGGGAAGTTTCTTAAATATAAAATAACAAAATATAAAATATACCCCCCCTTTCTTGTTGCTAAAAAAACCCGCATTTAGTAGAATATTGTAAATAAATGTTTTCCTAACAGGGAGAAAAAATGAAGGGAACACTCGTACAGATTTCAAAGAAGGCAGGAGTGTCCGAGGAAATAGTCTTAAGGGTAATAAACGGCGAAGAAGTTGACGCTGTCGTTAAAAGAAGGGTGCTTGACGCGATTAGCGAGCTTAATTACAATCCTGAACATATGGACGGGGGGTTAGCTGACGTGAAAACCAACACAATAGCAGTTGTCACCGCGTACATGAATTCATTCTCGTTTTATGAGGTTTACCTCATAAACGGATTTGAGAAACAAAACCTTGACATGGGCAGGAAATACACCATAACACAGTATTCCACGGGCGGAAGCCAGCAGAGGAAAAAGGAACTGCTTCACGCCATTGAAAACGAGAACATAGCCGACGGAATAATCTCCATGTTCCTTCAGTTTGACAAGGACGACCTTGCCGCGTTAAAGGCGCACGGCATACCTGTCATTTTCATTGACGAGGAAATGGAAGGCTTTCCTTGCGTCAAGATGGACAATTTCAAGGGCGCCTACAACGCGGTTGACTACCTGATAAAAAAAGGGAGAAAGAACATAGGGCTTGTGGTCGGCCAGGTAAGTTCTGAGGGCGTGGGGATAACGCCGAAAGAAAGGTACGAAGCGTATAAAAAGGCGCTGGCGGACAATAACATGCCTTTTGACGAGAATAAAGTCATACAGATAATGGAATACACTTTTGAGGAAGGCGAGCAGGCCATGCAGGAATTTTCCAGGAGGAACCTTAAGCTTGACGGGATATTCTCGGCTGCCGGCGACATGGTGGCGCTTGGCATAATGGACGAGGCGTTCAAGCAGAAAATAGACATTCCGGCCAACCTTTCGCTTGTGGGCTATGACGATATAAACATGGCGTCGCTTTCAAAGCCTCAGCTCACGACCGTAAGGCAGCCGATTGAGGAAATAGGAAAGACAGCGTTTAAAATGTGCGTGGAAATGGTGGAGACGGGTAAAATGGAGCCCAGGACGATAATACTTGAACCCCAGCTGATTATAAGGGGAAGCGCTTGAGGGCAATTTCAAATTACAAATTACAAATTTCAAAATAAAATGACCGGATTTATTGCCATAAAAGGCGCTTTATGACCCCTGAGGCGCTTCGTGTTGACGGCAGATATATCAAGGACCCGTCCGGAAAACCGGTAATTCTCCGCGGCGTTAATGTCGCTGACCCCAAGTCACTCATGTATTTCCGCAGGGAAAGGCCGTACGACTGCCTGAAAATAATTGAAATCGCCGTGAAAGAGTGGGGCGCGAATGTCGTCCGCCTGCCCGTACATCCTGAAGGCATAGACGATGTGGCCGGGTTTGAAGGCAATGTTGAAAAATACCTCAGGGAATTCATCGTACCGGCTGTTGACAAGGCCGCGGAACTCGGCGCTTACGCCATTATTGACCTTCACCTGGTGCAGGATTACGGCGCGAAAAAGGACGACGCGCTTGTAAGGGGATTCTGGAAAATTGCCGCTTCATATTACAGGGGCTTTCCAAGTGTCATGTTTGAGCTGTACAATGAGCCGATAAACCCGGACAACTGGCACACCTGGAGAAAATGCTGCCAGCCATGGGTGGACATGATAAGGGGTATAGCCCCGGACAATCTTATTCTTGTCGGCGGGCCGAGATGGTGCCAGAATATGGCCGCCGCGGCCGGCGATCCGGTTGAAGGGAAAAATGTTGTGTACGCGGCGCATTGTTATCCTTCGCACCTTGCTGATTTCGGGAAAAACTGGGGGCCGCTGATTGAAAAATACCCTGTAATGTTCACGGAATGGGGGTATGAGACACCGGGTTCGTTTCCCTGGCAGGGCACAACGTCAGGCTTTGGCAGGCCGTTTCTTGAAAGAGCAGAGGCGCTTGGATGTTCATGGTGCGCATGGTGCTTTGACAATGACTGGGGCCCAAGGGTTTTTGACAAGCCGTGGTCAGTGCCTGAAGACAGGGAGGGGAGGATGGGGATCTTTTTGAAGGAAGCGCTGAAAAAACAATTAATAATGAATAATTAATAATAAAAGACAAATTATCAATTACAAATTTCAAATTACAAATTAATAATAATACCTCACGGAACTTTGCGGAATGCCAGGACGTCAAATAGTTAATACATAATAAGGAGACAGGATGAGGCGACATTTTAAGCCTTTAATACAGGCGTTTTTTTTGTTTTTCTTTACCTTTATATCTTCAGCCGCGGAAATAACATGGCAGCAGTGCGTAGATATGGCGCTTGAAAAGAACCCTTCTATACTTGCGGCGCGCGCGTCGCTTGACAGGGCCAGGGCCAATTCGTGGACAACGTTCGGCAATGCCCTGCCGCAGGTATCTGTTTCAGGCAGTTACGGAAAGTCCGGGGACGAGCCGCTTGGCGGGCCTTTTATATACGGCGATTCCTATTCCGTGAATTTAAGCGCCAGGCAGCTTATATTTGACGGCATGAAGACCTTTCAGAACATGCTGAAGGCGGGCGAGGACGTAAAAGCCGCTGAAATCAGCTATAAAATAAATTCGGCGTCGGTCAGGGAAAAGCTCGCGCAGGCATACTCGGGCCTGATGAAAGCGCAAGAACTTGTCAAGATATCGGAAGAGATACTTTCTCTCAGGAAAAAGCAGCTCGCTGACATAAGGCTTCGTTACCAGGCGGGCAGGGAGCACAAGGGCTCGCTATTGAGCGTGGAAGCCGACCTTATGCAGGCTGAGGCTGAAAAAAGACAGGCTGATGAGGCGCTGGCGCTCGCGCAGGCCGGGCTCGCGGACATGCTGGGCATGGAGAGCGGCGGGCTTTCTGTGAGGACGGATTTCTCGTCTTTTGTCGACACATCAAAGGCCCCTGACTTTGACAAGTTGCTGGCGGATAATCCGTCGTTTCTTGTCCTTGCTGCGCAGAAGAACTCGGCCGCAAACTCGGCGGGCGCGGCAATAAGCGCTTTTTTTCCATCTGTGTCATTGAGCGCGAGCGCGGGCAGGTCTGACGCAAGCCTGCCGCTGGAAGACACCAGATGGTCCTTCGGCATTAACGCTTCATTGCAGCTTTTTGACAGCGGCATACTTCTCGCGCAGTCGTCGGCGGCGCAGGCTTCCCTGCGACAGGCTGAGGCCGCGCTGGATGAAGGCGGCAGGGCTGTCATTCTGGGGTTAAAACAGGCCTGGAATGACCTTAAAAACTCGGCTGAGAACCTGGCTGTTCAGGAAAAGTACCTGCAGGCCGCCAACGAGCGTGCGAGGATTTCGGATGCGCAATAC
>CAYNMZ010000198.1:0-3673 GCA_964398505.1 uncultured Spirochaetia bacterium | reverse complement strand
TTTTCAATTGAATATGAATGCCATTTAACGCAATTATCGCATTCCCTTGTGCTTGTTTTCATATAAACTCCTTATATTTTCAATCATTTTATCATTATATCCTTAATGTGTCAATTTTAACCGAATAGAAAAAGCCGCCGGAATAACGGCGGCTTATGGGCTGGAAAAGTTCCTATTTTTTCTTTTTCTGCTCAAATCCCTTTATTGCCTTTTGTTTGTTCCTTGCGTCGGTTATATAGCGCTTTACCTTGATAAGGTATTCGGATTTGGGGTCCAATGCCTCAATATTGGTCCAGTAGATTATGGCAGCGTCAAGGTTGCCCTCTGTATATTTCTCTATACCTTTAAAATAATAGTCCCTTGTTTTGACGGCTATCATCCCTTTTAACGTTGACAATATGTCAGCTGCGTCCTGATAAGCCGGACAGGTGTTTGAAATATCGCGCAGCCTTTTTATTCCCGCAATAATGGTGGAATCGTTGGCGACATCAGCCCTCGCCTTGCTTATTCCTTCCTTCATCTCAAGGCGCTTTGCCCTTGTCCTGTCTATGTACTGCTCTATCTTTTTATTCTTTGGATCCTTGGCAAGTCCCTTTTCCCAGGATGATATGGCCTTGTCATAATCGCAGTCATTGTAATACTTGATCCCTTCCCTGAAGTATTTTTCCGCCTGTTTTGACATGCCTTTGCTTGCCTTTAATTCCTTTGCGTCTCTGAGCCACATGTCAATGTCCTTGTAGGACGGATATACTTTCTTGACTTCCTGCCATTTCTTTACAGCAGTGTCAAAATCAAAGTTTTCATAGGCAGTCATTCCCTGCCTAAAAGTCGTTTCTATCCGTTTAATACTTCCGCCGCTCTTTATTATCGCGTTCGCTTTCGCGATTGCCTCGTTTAGGCCCTCATATTCCGGCATCATGGATTTTACTTCTTCCCAATACGCAAGCGCCCTCTTGTAATTGCCCGCTTCAAACGCCTCCTCGCCGTCCTTAAAGCTCTGATAGGCAAGGAACTCCGTAAGTTTCTGGTAATTGCGCTTTTCCTTTTCTTCCGAGCCTTCGTACATGAACCTGATGCCCGCCAAGTGAGTCATGCCAAGCTCTCCGCGCGACATGAAAGCGTAGTCAAAGGTTATCTTGTCAATCGTTATGCCGGCGCCGAGCGACAGGCCTGAAATTCCTGAAAGTATTGAGTTCTCACCGCGAATATTGTAACCGCCGCGTATTGAGAGCATCCTGAACAGCTGGAATTCCACTCCCGCGGCATAGGAAAGCCCGTAAGCGCCGGAGTACTTCACATCCGCTTCCAGGTACATTGTATTGCCGTTAATATTAAAAACCTGGCCGCCTAGCCCGGCCCTTACATTGTAGCCGTCGCTGAAAACAGTATCCAGGTTTTGTATCATGGCGCCGGCATAAATCACTTCCATTATCCTTGCCCTTATGCCGAAATCAAAAAGAAAATCGGAAACGGATGTTTCCTCAAGCCCCATGTTCGCGAACTTAAATCCTATACCCGCTGAGAATATGTCCCCTATCGGCGCGCCGTAGGCAAGCGCAATTGATATGTTATTCGGCTTAATCTCACTGCCTGAAATGCCGGAGCCGTCCCTTTCAATGAAGGTGCCGAAATCGGTGTATGTGAACATGCCGGCTATGGCGCCGTAACCTACGGGTACAGCCAGGTAACCGTACTGGAATGACGCGTCCATGAACCACTTGTTAAAGGCAGCGTTTATATCAATCATCTTTATAGCGCTCAGGCCCGCGGGATTGTAGTATACGGCTGAGCAGTCATCCGACAGCGCCGTAAAAGCGCCGGCCATTGAGGATGCCCTTGGGCCTATGTTAATGTCAAGCGCAGAAAACCTGATTGAATCCATGTCGTCGGCGCCAATTAACGAAAACTGCAGGATAAACGTAAGTGCCGCCAAAACCGCTGTTTTCTTTAGCATCTTTACCTTCTTACGATGAATTTATTTATCTTGAATTTCTGTTCCGCGCCTGACGCTGTTTTTGCCTTTATCATGTAATAATATATTCCGGACCGCAACCTGCTGACATCCATTGGCAGGCTGTTAACAGGAGAATTGACTCCGCTTCCCTTGTATTCCCTCACCAGGTTACCCGCAAAATCAAAGACATGTACTGTAATTTCCGCGTTTTCGGAAAGGCCGTAAACAAGCGTCATGCTGTCAGAGGCCGGCATCGGGTACACATATGAGTCGCCCTGCTCAGGATTAGGCGGCCCCGGAGGTGTCTGTGTCGCCGTAACTGTCGGTGAAAGATAAGGCGTAACAGTGGCTGTCTCGGTTATTGTCGGTGTAACAGTCGCTGTCACAAGATAACCCGCATCAGGGCAAAATTCGGCGTATATGGACCATGACCTTGCGTCAGGCGCTCCTGTCATACCAAAGGGATCGGGCATGAGTCCTAAAGGATTTGTGATATTTACCGCGCTGCCTGTAGGATTATAACGCAGGTTTACGCCTATGCCAGTCTGGAAAGCCAGCCAGTAATTGCCCGCAGGCAGTGAAACCGACAGTTCCATGTCATTCCAGCCGCTGTTTACATAAATATCTTTTGGAATTGACAAGGCAAGCAGCGAGTCCGGCTTGCCGCCTTGGTCGGAATAAACCGCGGAAATCATCATGCCCGAGCCTGTGGCGCCTATATAAAGCCTTGTTTTCGTAATTGTCGCGGGCTGAAGCAGCTCAAACCGGCTCGCATACAGGTATCCCCCGCTCGGCGCGGAGTTTGTGCCTATCTGGCTGTTTCCGAGAATTCCAAGAGGGCACTGGGTGGCTGTGAGTGTAGGCGTCACGGTGTCTTCCGGAGTATGTGTCAATGTCGCGGTTTCCGACGCAGTTTCAGTGTATGTCATTGTAACTGTCACAGTCGGCGTATATGTTGAAGTGGAAGTAAGGGTAAGCGTATATGTGTATGTCGGCGTAGCTGTCAGCGTATGCGTCCTGGTAATAGTATAGGTGTAAGTCTGTGTAACCGTTTCCGACAATGTCCATGTATTTGTCGGCCTGGGAGTGTTTGTGTCCGTCGGCAAAGGCGTTGAAGTCGGGGTTTCAGTGAGTGTGGGTGTGCCTGTTTCCGTCCCTGTCGGGGTCATTGTCCTTGTATTTATCGCGGTCCTGGTTGATGTCACGGTTCGGGTTTCCGTTATAGTCGGTGATACCGTATACGTGGGAGTATTCGTATCCGTTGACGTGAGCGTGACCGTATGCGTCGGCGTCGCGGTGAACGTGCCTGTAGCTGTCCGCGAGAAAGTAGGCGTTCCGGTCATGGTGAAAGTGGGAGTTATTGTCGGTGTTATTGTGCGCGTAACGGTCAGGGTCACGGTACTTGTTGATGTCTGAGTGACAGTGTCAGTCGCGGTAAGCGTGACCGTAAACGTATGCGTCCGCGTGACCGTAAATGTCGGGGTGTAAGTACCTGTAGCCGTCAGAGTAATGGTCATTGTATACGTCCCGGTTGACGTCCTGCTGTAAGTCGGTGTCACCGTGGGTGAAACGCTGTGCGTGGGCGTAATCGTCCAGGTAAACACTATATCCGTGGGCGTCTGCGTAATTGTATAAGTCGGCGTTATGCTCGGCGTGGCCGTAAAAGTAGGTGTTGCCGTAAATGTCGGAGTTATTGTTGGCGTTCCTGTAAGCGTTGGC
>CAYNMZ010000197.1:0-3697 GCA_964398505.1 uncultured Spirochaetia bacterium | reverse complement strand
AACCGTAAAATAACCGGTTCCCGTCCCTTTAAAAAGCCGTATAACAGAATTATCAGTTAAATTCCACGTTATCCAGAGAAATCTCAACAGAATCCCAGTCCTGGCTGGTAAAATGCCAGCTGATATTATGGGCATTCTTGAGAACATTCTTGAGAACATCCTCTATTGAAACCTTCTTTTTTGCCCAAAGCGGCTGTTTGAAATCTTTGCGTAAATCCAGTTTTATGGTGCTCCAGTCCTTTGTCAATTTTGAGCTTATCCCCACTTCATAGTCAGCCCAGTCTGTGAGTGTCTTTGACCCGTACTTACCCTCTTCGCATTTGTCCTCGGTATATGAAATAACCACTATGAGCCTGCCGCCTGTGATAGAGCCTTTTATCCTGAACGACAGCGTGGAATATTTTGAAAGGTCCACCGGAACTGCGCCTCCGGGACAGCCTGATTTTTCCGACAGAGTCACCCCCATGCCCACAAAATCCCAGCCAAGCTTGTTGCCGGCCGTGCCCTTCATTGAAGCTACATATTTGGAACCGTCCTTTGACTTTGTAAAATTCTGCGGCAGCGGGGCAACCGTTGAATTGCCTCCTGATTCCGCGTCATTATATGTGTACCACCAGCCTCCGCACGTAGCCTGAACCGAGTCTTTTTCACCGTTCTCAACCACAAACTTCTGGGCAGCATACGAATTAAGAAAAAGTGCTGCCGTCATCAGAGCCAGAACCGCCAATCGTTTCATAATTCCTACTTTTTCGGGCTGAAAAGCCTGTTTTCAGTAAAACTCCAGCTTGTCTATCCATATGTCAGCTGTGCCGCCTTCGCCGGAGTAAAAATGCCACTTTATTACATTGGCGTCGGCAAGCACAGTCCTAATATCAACAACGTTTTCAGCGCCCGTTCCTTCCGGCTGTCCGAATGATTTCCTGAATTCAAGGCTGATCCTTTTCCAAGATTTACCGACCAGGCCGGTTATGTCGATTTCATATTCAAAACTGCTTGTCAGGCTTTTGCATATGCCTTTTGCGCCGTCCGAAGGTTTTGCCTCATGGGGTATTATAAGCTTCAGCCTCCCGTTGGCAGTTTGCCCCTTTATATTGAACCTTATGCCCTTAAACCTTGTAAGGTCAATGCCTGCGCACTCCGGACAGGATGAATACGGGCTGAGAAATGTTGTGAAGCCTATAAAATTCGACTCTTTCCCTGAACCGGTAGTGCCCGTTATCCTTACCGCATAACCGGCGCCGGTTGAGCCGGGCGAACTTTTTATAAAGGTATTCTCGCCGCTCTCGGAGGCAGGCGGCCAAACAACCGACGAACCACTGTCATTCCTGTCGTCATATGTGCACCATAAACCGCCGAGGTCGTTTACCGCTCCAGCCTTTCCGCCCGATTCAACGCTCATATAAAAGCCCGCGGCCGCGACAGCAGCCACAAAAATCAGCGCCGGAGAAAGCTTAAACAGTAGCGGTTTCTTTTGCGCGCCGGCAAACGTCAGTTTGCGCCTCGCCCCAGCCATATTGCGGGAAAAACCCGTTTCATGGAGCCCCGCAGCCTGAAGCTTTTTTATTATGTCATTTTCGTCCATTTCATTTCCTCCTTCGGCCTTTCTTCACTTTAAACGTTAACGGCCTGTTATGGTTGCATTTTCTTCCGCAACATCGCCACAGCCCTTGAGGCCAGCGACTTTACTGTACCGGTTTTCTTGCCCAGTATTGCGCATGTTTCCTCAATGCTTTTGCCTTCCATATACCTTAATACAATCACTTCCTGGTATTTGTCAGGAAGAGACTTCAAATACCCGGCAACAAGCTTATAGTCCGGATTGGCGTCAAGCCGCGCCTGTTCTTCCATTATTTCAGCCTCAAGGTCCCGCAGCGAGGCAACCTGAGGCATCAGGCCGTTTTGCACGTAAGCGTCCATTGAAAGCGGCCTTCTTTTTTCACCCCTGAAATGGTCAATTACAAGGTTCCCCGCGATTCGGTAAAGCCAGGCCAGCACAGAAACACCGGTAAAGCTGAATTTCCAGAGGTTTTTAAGCGCCTTATAGAATGTTTCTGACGCTATGTCGGCAGCAACGGCCGCATTAGCGGTCCTTAAAAACGCGTATCTTAAGATTTTTGGGTAATATTCGTCAAATATGGCGTCGAATGCTTTCACCACATTGACACACCACATTGGACACACCACATTGGCATTATTGACTTGTTGTTTTATATTTGTTAATATTAACATTATTTCATAATAAAAGGAGCGTAAATGAATGTAGATGTTATTATCCCTGTATATAACGGGGAGAAACATATAGTGACCTGCCTTGACTCTCTAAAAAAACAGACATACAAGTCAGGCAAAGTCATCATTTATATTATAGACGATGACTCAACCGACGCCACCGTCAGTATAGCCGAGAAATATGGATGCATAATACTGAGAAACGGCACCAGGCATATAGAGAGAGGAAAGTCAATAGGGATAACAAACAGCTCCTCGGAGCTTGTACTCTTGATGGACATTGACAATTATTTCCCTGAAAAAAACTGGATAGAATCAGCCGTGGACAAACTTAATAAACATCCGGAAGCCGTAGCAGTGGAATCATGCTGGTTCAACTACAGGAAAGACGACCCTCCCGCCAACAGGTACTGTTCTCTTTTTGGGATTAATGACCCTATAGCTTTTTATATGAACCGCCGCGATAAATTTACGGCAACCGAGAAGAACTGGAAATTATACGGAGAATCCCATGATATGGGCGATTACTTTCTGGTTAAATTTCATCCCGATAAAGTGCCAACACTTGGCAGCCAGGGTTTTCTTATAAGAAGAAAAGACCTTTCGCTGACCTCAACAGACCCTTACTTTTTTCACATAGAAGGCAATTCGGAGATTATATCGGCAGGCCGCAATTACTACATCTTTCTCAAAAATTCATCCGGCCACAATCACGTAAACTCAGCCGGCGAATTTCTTAAAAAGTGCCGCAGAAATATAATACTCTTTCACAAGCACAAACATCTACGGACTTATAGGTGGGAATCCGGCAAAACCAGCTTTATTCTTACAGTTCTTTCAATGATAACATTTATACGTCCTTTCCTGGACGCAAGCTCTAATTACCTGAAAATACCTGATCTCGCCTGGTTTCTACATCCGTATTTTTGTTTCATGGTCCCCTTGATTTACGCAATCGAAACAATAAAGGCTAAATTAGGACTTATCAAATAGATTGTATTTAACTTCAGCCCTTGTCCCTTTTAAAATCAAGTATATGCCCGATCACGGACTTGCCCGCCTTGAAAAGGAAAAAGAAATCCTCCGGCGTCCTTATCTCAAGCACCTGCCGAAGCATGAACTTGGGCGTCATAAAGGCCTTGTATATGTCATCGCATATTTTCATCACGTCCGCGGGCTCCATGTCTGGGAACTTGAACACGGGCCTGGTCATGTCAAATTTTTCCCACTCGCCGGGCTTAAACCTGAGCCAGTCATTTTCCACAGCCTGGTTGTAAAGCGGCGTGCCCGGGTAAGCTATTACCACGGTCGCCTGCAGCATGTCAGCCAATCCCCTGTCAAGCAGCTTCCTTGCCAGCTCATATGTCCTCATGGCATCCGCCTTTGTTTCCCACGGGTAGCCCACCATTATTGTCAGGTGCACGCCTATGCCCGCGTCTTTTGCTATCTTGCATCCCTTTTCTATGTC
>CAYNMZ010000196.1:0-3724 GCA_964398505.1 uncultured Spirochaetia bacterium | reverse complement strand
TATATTGTCAGGAACGGCGAATTCCTGGCGTGATACCCCGAAATAATTGAGCATGAACTCGGCCCACAGCGGGGCCGCAAGTCCTCCGCCGGTCATACTCTTGCCCATAGACTGCTTGGCGTCAAAGCCTATCCATATGCCCAGTACAAGGTCAGGGGTATACCCGATAAACCAGGCATCTGTTGAATCGTTTGTTGTACCGGTCTTGCCGGCGCAGGGCCCTGTAAAACCCATGTTACGTATGATTTTTGCAGTACCCTTATTTATGACATTTTCCAGCATATAAGTCATTATATAGGCAGTTGAAGGTGAAATCGCTGAATTCACCTGAGGCGAGCGCTGCTCAAGGGTTTTTGAGTTGCTGTCCTTTACGCTCAATATGGAAAGCGGCTGTACAGACATGCCTCCGTTGGCAAAGGTTGAAAAACAGGTGACAAGCTCAAGCAATGAAACGCTTGAGGAACCGAGGCCCAGAGTATAATCCGATGAGAGCTGGCTTGTTATGCCGAGTTTCCTGGCGTATTTTTTTACCGTTGGTATGCCTATCTGGTTTAAAAGCTTTACTGTAACAACATTGACCGAGTGGGTGAGGGCGTTCAGGATTATCATCGGCCCGGAGAATTTGCCGGAGAAATTTTCGGGTTTCCACTGGCTGCCGTCGTCGTTTTTGAAGACTACGGGAGAGTCTATGATGACATCTGATACTCGAAAC
Source organism: uncultured Spirochaetia bacterium (assembly GCA_964398505.1). Classification (GTDB taxonomy): domain Bacteria; phylum Oederibacteriota; class PGYV01; order PGYV01; family CAYNMZ01; genus CAYNMZ01. The sequence goes on along the minus strand of CAYNMZ010000196.1, from coordinate 3,012 downwards.
CCGTTGTCTATTGCCGCTGTATATACGACCGGCTTGAAAGCCGAACCTGTCTGCCTCTTGGCCTGTACCGCCCTGTTGAACTCGCTCGCACTGTAGTCTATACCGCCTATCATGGCTTTAATCTCGCCTGTATTGGGGTTCATGGCTATCAGTGCTCCCTGAAGGGGTTCGTCAACCGGTTTGCCGTCCCTTTTTTCAATACGTTCCTGTAGTTTCTTTATATGCGCGGAAAAAAGCCGCTGAGCCAACGCCTGCATATTCGCATCTAAGGTTGTATAAACCTTTAAGCCGCCCTTGTAAATAACAGTGTTGCCATAAGTGCCTTCAAGTTGCTGCCTTACGTATTCCACGAAATATGGAGCGTTTTGAACCTCGAGCCTGCTTAAGGACAGCGGAGATTTTATCGCGGCCAGTTTCTCCTCATCAGTTATGAATCCATGTTCCGCCATTTTCTCGATTACAATGTTCCTTTTTTCGATTGCCACTTGAGGGTTCTTATATGGGTTATATCGCGAGGGTGCTTGTGGAAGGGCGGCGAGCATGGCGCACTCCTCAAGGTTAAGTTCATATATATGTTTTCCGAAATAAGTTCTTGCCGCCGCTTCGGCGCCATAAGCGCCGTTGCCGAAATAAACCTGGTTGAAATAAAGCTCAAGTATTTCCTGTTTTGTATAGTATTTTTCTATCTGAAGGGAAAGCAGCAGTTCTTTTAACTTCCTGGCGAAATTCCTTTCTTTTGTCAAAAAGAGGCTGGAAGCAAGCTGCTGTGTTATGGTTGAGCCGCCCTCAACAACTTTTCCGTGTATAATATTATTTACGGCTGCCCTTATGATACCTTTTATGTCAAATCCGCCGTGCCTGTAAAAGTTAGGGTCTTCTTTTGCTATCAGGGCGTTCTGAAGGTTCACGGGTATTTCGGCGATTCTTACCATGGTGCGCTGTTCGGCGTAAAGCTGTGAAACGAGGCTGCCCTGATAATCATATACTGCGGTTGAAAGGTTGGGCTTGTAGTTTTTTAAGTCCGCGACCTCGGGCACTTCCTGCATGTAGGCCAAAAATATTCCTGCCGCGGCGCCGCAACCTATGAAGAAAACAAGTATTGCTACTGCTAAAAAGGCTTTTCTTTTGGAGACACTTTTATCGGGCTCGGGCTGTGCCGGGCCGGGTTTTGAAGAATCAGGGTTTGTTTTTCTGTATATGCTTTTATAATCGTCAAATTTCAACTTTCCACCTCTAAAATTTAAGTTTGCAGATATTTTAGTTTATTTTACGTGTTAATTCAAGGCAAAAAGCCTGGCAAAAAAAGCCTGGCAAAATGGGCAAAAAAGCCTGGCAAAAAGCCTGGCATACTGGCATACGCCGTCAGTCAGCGCAGGCGGGTTTATTGGACATATGGTTAAATGGTTACAACTTTGATTTATCCTGCCTTGTGAAATACCTATGTTTGTGATATCATCTAAACAACATCTGAATAGCTCCTGAAAATGAAGCTAAAATCGTGAACCCGGTGACATAACAAGGCAAAAAAATCCATGAAAAGAGGGCCTGATATTATAAAAGTAATGAAGAAAACAGGGTTGGCAGCCATATTCATCATGTTTTGCGCCATTGTCAATGCCGCGACATATAACAATACAACCATAACTGTTGAAGCTGCCGGAAATACATCGCTGCCTGTGATAATAACCGGCGAAACACTTATTTATGATAATTCAACAAATGAGATATACGGCAGAGGCGGCGTGGTTGCCAGGCATGATGACGCGATTTTTATGGCGGAAAATATCTATATAAATCCCGACACGGGAGATCTGTCCGCTGAAGGCAATGTGATGGCGGCTTTTAAGAACGCCAGGGTTTACAGCGCGAAGCTGTATTACAATACAAAGACCCAGGAGGCCTATTGCGAGGATTCCGATGTTATAAGCCCTCCCTGGATTATAAAGGGAAAGAAATTCAGAAAATCAGGTGAGAGAATAGACCTTGAAACCCCGGTCTTTACAACCTGTGACTTTGTTCACCCGCATTACAGGATGGAAGCCGCTTCTATTACCATATATGGTTCCAAAAAAATAGAGGCATGGCACATCGCCGTTTACCTGGGCATGATGCCGGTCATGTATTTTCCGTATTTCGCACAGTCTCTTGAGAATGAGAAGGATCCTTTTGACTTTAAGTTCGGGCACAATGACGTCTCGGGCCTTTACGCGAGCATATATTATTCCTTTTTCATTGATGTCCTGGAAACGGTCAGGACGCACGGCCAGCTTGGCTTTTCCTGGTATGAGAAAAAAGGGCCATCATACAGCCTTTCGGTTGACTATACTTCGCCGGTGAACTCATCGGGCAGTTTTGCCGGTTCCTACATTGAGGAAAAGGACACGATGAAAAAAAGATGGTCAGTGAACTTTAACCACAACCAGGAGATAACAGAAAATGTCAGAGCAGGGGCGAGGATAAAAAAGGCCAGCGACAGCAGGCTGGACGCGGACCTTTTTGACGGCACGGGCGTGGATATGTTCACTCACGAGTACGGCGCGTCATTTTCCGCCACGCTGGCAGGGAAGCATTCCATAAGCGCTGATATTGTCAACGTTGATACCCTTGATCCCGCGGCAAATTCCTATTACCCTTCGCTGCGGCAGCTTCCGGTTTTTAGGTACAGCATGATTTCATCCCAGATAATACCTTACTTATATTATGGCCACAATTTCATGTTTAACAGGTCGTACACGTATGTAAAGGATAATCCCGCAGACAGCCACTATACGGACACGGGCTCATACAGCCCGATATTAAATTTAAGCCTTCCAAGGCTTGCCTTTTTCGCGCTTTCGGGCTCGGCTGGGCTGAATATGGACTGGTCAAAGAACAGGGAAGAAGATGAAGGCTGGGGCGAATTCTTGAACCGGATGAACACTTCGGCAAACCTGCAGGCAGATATACTCCCGGGAGGAACGCTTAAGTCTTCTGTAAATTACAGATACGTCAAAAAGCTCAACAAGATAGAGG
>CAYNMZ010000195.1:0-3751 GCA_964398505.1 uncultured Spirochaetia bacterium | reverse complement strand
ACGGGTCTGCCTTCGGGCACCGGCGCTGTTTCGGTTTTAAGCGCTTCTATAAAGGATTTCTTAAGAAAAAGCCTGGCGTCATCAAAAGATTTTATTCCCGCGGATTTAAGCCTGCCTGAAAACTCCTCTACTATATCAAGGCTTATGTCCGCCTCTATCATCGCTTCTTCAAGCTCGTTGATGTGTTCAGCCGGCGTAGGCCCCCTGAAAACCGACCTGATTTTTTCAAGGAAAGATCCCGGATTAAAAAAGGGTTTATTTTCCGTCACCTATAACCTCTCCGTTTGCTGATATTTTATCAAGCTTAACAGACATAATCTGCGACACGCCTGCTTTTTCCATTGAAACACCGTAAATTACGTCCGCAGTTTCCATTGTAAGCTTGTTATGCGATATTATCAAAAACTGAGTTTTCCTGAAACTTTTAATCAGGTTAGTAAACCTGGCCACGTTTATGTCATCAAGCGCCGCGTCAACTTCGTCCATGATACAGAACGGGCTGGCCTTGATCAGAAAAAGCGCGAAAAGAAGCGATACAGCTGTAATTGATTTTTCGCCGCCCGACAAAAGCGATATGTTCTGCGGCCTTTTCCCCGGAGGCCTGGCTATTATGTCTATGCCCGCGGACAGGACATCTTCCTCCCCTGTAAGCAACAAGTCAGCCTCGCCTCCGTTCATCATTTTTTTGAAGACTTCCGCAAATCGCGACCTTATCTCGACAAATGCCTTGTTAAAAAGTTCCTTTGATTCCTCGTTTGTCTTTTTTATAACCTTATTCAAATTATCCCTGGCCTGTATCAGGTCATCATATTGTGACTGCAGGAATTCATTCCTTTTCTTCAGTTCATTGTATTCCTCTATGGCCACAAGGTTTATAACGCCAAGCTTGTCCATTTTTTCCCTGAATTCAGCCACCTTAAACGAGAGTTCCTTATACTCGTCTTCCGTCACATTGACGGCGTATATTTCCTCCTCGGTCAGGGACACCTTGTATTCAGCCTGAATTTTCTCGTATATGGCCCTGATCTGCAGGGACAGTTCGTTTATTTTAAGCCTTATGCCGTACTGCTCTTCCTTAAGCCTGTCCCTTTCCCTGCCCGCTTCCTTTATGGTCGCTTCCATCGTTTCCATTGACAACTTAAAAGCCGCATGTTTTTCCTTTACTGACTCAAGCTCGGCCTCCGCCTGTGCCAGCATTGAACGGTTTGACGATATGGATTCCTGCGCCTGTTTTTTCTCCTCTTCGGCAGCGTTCGCCCGCTGAATTAGCTGTTCAATTTCGGCGTTTGTTGACGCATAGGCGGCTTCAACTTCGGTAATCTTCATCTCAACCATTCGCGCATTGTTTTCCTCTATTTCACGCCCGCTTCTTGATCTGTGAAGGGAAAACCTTGCCTCTTCAAGGTTTGACTTTTGCGAGTTTATCCGTTCCTCGCCGGCCATGATTGCATTTTTTATGGAGTCGACCGAATCCTTTAAAGTTGATATTTCCATTTCCATCTTATTCCGCTCAACCGACAAAGATTCCAACTCTGCCATTAAACGTGATTTTTCAGCCTCTATAGCGGTCTTTTCCTGTGACAACTTAGCGGACAGTGTCTCAAGGTCAGAAAGTTCCTGTTTTCTCTGCTTAAGCCTTTCATCATCCTTTATGACCTCGACATACTGATTATGATATACCACCGAAAGTTCTTCAATGCGGCTTTCAAGGTCCGCTATCCCGTTCTCAATCGCAGAACGTTCTTCCAGCAGGGATATATGTTTTTGCGCCGCCATTTTTATTTCATTTTCTATCTCGCTGATTTCCCTTTCGCGGCTTAAAAAACCTGTTTCAACGCCGCCTTCCGATTCGCCCTTTTTATACACGCCGTAATTTGACAAAAGCTTTCCGTCAAGAGTAAGTATGTGAAAAAGCCGCCCTGAGTTGACTTCTAACAATGCTTTTTTTGCCGATTCCATATCCTCGCTTATGAATATGTTGAAAAAAAGCAGTTTTACGGCCTCATGTCCCTTTTCTACGCTTATTACGTCAGGGAGATAGGCTGTTATACCCGGTGTATTGGCTAACGTCCTCCACGAAGAAAGCAATTCGTCCATGTCGTTCTTTCGCCTTGAAGCGTCAAGCACGCTGACGTTTCCCTTTTCAAGTTCATATAGGACAAGAATTTCATCTGCAATCTCAGGGTCATCCACCAGGACTGTCTGTAACACGTCCCTAAACGCGCGCTCAACGGCTGTCTCAAACCTTTTCTCAACCTTCATTAAATTACCGGCAGCCCCGAAAATCGCAGCCCGCTTTGTTTCTTCAAGTTGCTGCCTGTATTCCGTGAGAACCTTCCTGACCGTCTCCCCATAACCTGCCATCTGTTCATGCATTTTCTTTAGGATTCCAAGCCTTGTCTCAAGCCTGCTTAAACAAAGCCCGTGTTCCTTGACTGTATTATCAAAGGCTTCAAGCGCCTCTTTTTTTCTCATTTTCTCGCGTATAAGCGCTTCTTCGCTTTCCTTTATATTTCTTATTTCCTCCTCTTTAAGCACCCTGCCCTCGTGAATTGATTTAAGCTCTTTACTGAGCCTTGCTGTTTTTTCAGATATGGCAGAATATTCACCCGCGTTAGCTCCCAATTTTTCATCAGCCCCGCGCAGCGATGCTTCCATACCAGCGGCCTTGCCGAGTACCGCATTAAGCTCAGCGGCGAGTTTTTCAGAAAGCCCGGCCTTGATTTCAAGTTCAGCTTTTTGGCCTTCATGCGCGGACATCATTGCGGCAAGCTCGTTTTCCAGCCTTTTTACCTCTTCCTCTTTTGCCGACACTTCTGCCGAAAGCGCCGCAAGTATGTCCTTTTTCCCTAACAATTCGGACCTTAAAGATTCAACCTTGCCGACACTTTCCACATTAGAAGCTTTCAATTCCGCTATCCTTACTTCAAGTTCCGCCTGCCTCTCTGATATAAACTTTATACTGTCCTCAAGCCTTTTTATATCCTGCTCCGCTATAAGCCATCTTTCCTTTCTTTGGCTGATTTCGGCCTCCATTTCAGCGGATTTCAGTTTCATTTCCTCAAATTTTGACTGGTATTCCCTTGCCTTTTCATCTTCGGCGGATATTTTTGCCTCATACGAGTCATTTTCCTCAGAATATTTCCTGTGTTCTTCGTTCTTGTCCCTTAATTCCTTTTTGTACATTTTTATTTCCATATCGCCGCATTCAAGCTTGAGTTCCTTGTATTTTTCAGCTTTTTTCGCCTGACGTTCCAGCGCAGATTCCTGCCTTTTTACTTCCGTAAGTATGTCATTGATACGGAGCATGTGCTGCTCAGTATTTTCAAGTTTCCTCAGGGCCTCATCCCGCCGCTTTATGTATTTCGTTATGCCCGCGGCCTCCTCAAATATTACGCGCCTTTCAATCGGTTTGGCGTTTATTATTGCTTCAACTTCACCCTGGCTTATTATTGAATATGAGTCTATACCCACGCCAGTATCCATAAAAAGCTCGGTAATATCCTTTAACCTGCATTGGTTATCGTTGATAAAATATTCGCTCTCTCCGGAGCGATAAAGTTTCCTGGTAACTTTGACTTCATTGTACGGTATATTTATTGTTTTATCGGTATTGTCCATTGTTATCGAGACTTCGGCCATGCCCAGAGTCTTTCTGGAATCCGACCCCGAAAATATGACATCTTCCATCTTGCCGCCTCGCAAGGATTTCGCGCTCTGTTCGCCAAGCACCCATCGTATGGAGTCCATA
>CAYNMZ010000194.1:0-3780 GCA_964398505.1 uncultured Spirochaetia bacterium | reverse complement strand
CACCGCCGAGAGGTCAAAATGCTTCCTGTAATCCAGTTCATACATGGCGTAATTTCTCGTGCCCCCGAAAACCCTGTCCGTGGCCTCCACATACGCCATGAAATATTCGCCCGAATACGGCCAGAGGTCGCGCCAGGCGCTGTAGTCGTACTCGTAGTACAGGGCTACAGTGTTGAGTATGTTCACGCTGTTTTCCGGGAACAAAAGCGTGCTTGAAGTCTGGTAATTTGAGTATTTGTCCGTCACCCTGCTGCTGTTTATGGCTGCGGCCACTCCCGAATAAGTGCCAAAAGGGTACTTTACCGAAAGGCTCCCCCCTATTTCCGTTGAATCCAGCCTGGAAAAGAATTCCCCTGAAGACGAATCGTACAGTTTATACGCGTCCTGATAGTAAAAGAACCGGAAGCCCACGTCAAACGGGAGAGACATGTAAAGGTATGACAGGTCAAACTGCGCGTAATAGCCCGGCACAAGGTTCGCGTAAAGCGAGAAATTGTGGTTGCCGAGCATGTCGGAAAGAGTGAGGTAGCCGCCGCCGATAAAGCCCGAGTCGGACGAGAAACCGAGCAGGCCCAGCACCATGTCGGGCGTAAACACCGTCTCATAGGCGGACTCTGACAGTGTCAGCGCCTTTGCCTGTTCCTGCGCGGATTTCACAAAAGCCTCGTCGTCCGATGAGCCGTATTTTTCGGGGAACAGCTCAAGCGGCGGCGCCTGCGGCTTTTTGACCGCTCCGGCAGCTGGTTTTTCCTGCGGCACGTAAGTCAAGGGCACATTTTCCCGCCTGTCATCCGTCGTTTTCATATGCTTGAAAAGGTTGTAACAGCCGTCCTCAAAACCGCTGTAAACCAGGCTGTCAGCGCCAGCGGAAACGTAGAACACGCCGCCCTGAACGTTGGTGATCATTTTTTCCGCCCCGCTTGCCGCGTCCATGATATAAAGGTTGTATATCCCGTTCTTGTCCGAAGTACAGACAATTTCCCTTTCAGACCTGAACTTTGTGAAAGAGTAATTGTGCTCCGCAGGCCCAGTCAGGAATTTCTTTTCACCGGTTTTCACGTCAAAAACCGCCACCCTCCATCTTTCTCCCCTTTCCTCCGTAAAAACAAGCCTGGTGCCTGACGGCGACCACGCCGGATAGTTGTTGCCGAAGACATTGGATGTCACATTGACGGTTTTCGTGGTACCGAGCTCGTGCACATATATGTCCGTAAACCCGCGGTCCGCGCCTGTAAAAGCCAGGTACTTCCCGTCAGGCGATATTGCCGGGGAATAGATGTTTTCCGGACCGCCTGTCCCGACAATTTCCACCGCGCCTGTACGCACGTCCCCCCTGTAAATGCGGCGCCTGCCCTTTTCCTTTGCCGCGAAATATATGTTGTTGCCATCCGTATCCCAGCACAGGGGGTGGCCCGACATCGACACACCGTCAAAACCCGTGAATTTTTTTTCCCTGTCCTTTCCGTCCTGCCTCATTATATATACGGCCGGATGGCCTTCTTCCGTGGATATAAAAGCTATTTTTGAGCCGTCAGGCGAGAATTCCGCGCCCTGATAATAAACAGGGTTCTGGCTTTTCGCGTTGGTGAGCCTGGGCCCGTATTTCTCGTATTTTTCCCTGCCCTGTACCTGCGCCCAGTATTTCTTGCTCATTTGGAACATAAAATCCCTCTCAAAATCCTCCTGCGACATGTTCAGTATTTTCTTAAAAACCCCCGCAGTGCCCAGCTCTGACGCGTAATAATGAAGGAACTTGGCGGGAGTCTCAGGCCCGAATCTTTTTTCCATGTACTCAAATACAGCCTGGCTCACCTTGTAGGCCAGGTAAGGCTCGTCAAGATGGTCAAAACCTTCCATTTCGCTTATCCTGGGCACACGCCCGTTTATGACAGCGTCCCTTAGGACCATTTCCCCTTCGGTTGAATTGTCCTGGCTGCAGTATTCCGCAAGGCCTTCCATTACCCAGGTCGGCACAAACAGGCTCTTGTAAAGGGTATTATATGATCGTATTCCCTCGCCGTACATCACATTGTATTGTATGGCGTGGGTAATCTCGTGGAATATCACTTCACGGAAATTTTTCAGCGAGCCTGTGGCAGGCAGGGCCACCCTGTTCTTGAAGGATTCGGTAAAGCCGCCGACCCCCTCCCCCAGGAAAGACAGCGTTATGTTCGTAGAGGAGAAGTCAAGGGTGTCCTCGTAAATGAAAAGGGGTATTTTCGTTTTTGAGGAAAACCTTAGAACCGCGCTGTTGTTCGCAAAAGCCTGCTCAGCGTAAACACAGGCCAGCTTTGCCAGGAATTCCGCGCCCGTGTAATAGTAAATGTAAAAATGCTCTGTCTCATAGATGCGCCAGTCCAGCTGCTTGACGCGCACCTTGTTCAGCGCGAAAATGTCCGCAGCAGCCAGTAAAAGGAAGGCGGCCATCGCAATCCTGACGGTCAGTTTACGCTTCATCATATTGAAATTATTATACCATATTTTACGGCCGGGACAATTAATGAAATCCTGCGCGCAAAAGCAGGGCGCGCAGCCGGGTTACGGGTTCAGATCAAGGTCGGTTTCAACCAGGGCCACCACAAAAGGCAGAAAAATCAGGTAGCCATATGCCAATAGTATCATTGTGTAAAACAAATACGCGTCCAGTTTAATCCAGATCCTTATTATTTCCAGCCTGTATTTTGAGGCCTTTTCAGGTTCCAAATAAGGCAACAGTATTTCCGCAAGCATGTATAGCAGGTATGCGCATGACCACGCGACGAACATCGCGATTACGATTTGAGAATGCACGGGGGAAAAGCTATCGATGGCATCCAGTAGCAGGTACAAAAGTCCTACAAAAACCATATTAGAAGGCAGGTATTTCCCGGGTTCTTCCACTGCACGGCGGGTAATAACTCCGGGTTTCATCATTTCGAGCCAGCTTCTGAACTTTGGTCCGCTTTCCCTATCCGGTTGCGGAGTCTGTTTTCTCCATTTTTCAGCAACCAGTTTGGTCTCAAATTCGCTTATGCTGCCTTGCCGGGCAAAAATACGCGATTTACGCACAGGTTTGGTTATTTCTTCAAGCTTCTCAAACCTGTTACCCTTATTATCCCTCAAGTACATTAAAAACGAAAGAAAAGCCGCACAACCCAAAACCAGCGCGATCGACATTGCCACCATATTCCGCCTCCTGGAGTGTAATTGCGTCCTTTAGCCTTCTTAATTAATATATAGCCGCCGATTCAACGGATTTCAACAGGTATTTTTTTTACATTTCATTATTTTGCACAAGGTTTCACGGTGTCAATTTTTAACCTTTAAAATACGTTTAAATACGGCAAAAAAGTAAACGTTTATATTTTCTTTTCCTTCCACTTCCCGCGCCTGTACATCAGCCAGCCCGCTATTCCCTGGAACGTAAAGACAGCCGCAGTGGCCATGAATATGCCCCTGTAACCTATCGATTCCACGCGTGTAAGCAGCAAAGCCAGCGGCACCTGTATGCAAATGAAGGCAAAAGCATTGATGAGGAACGGCGTCCTGGTCTCGCCCGCGCCGTTGAATGCCGCGCCCGTAATAAGCGACACGCCCATAAGCAGATAAAACGGCGCGATTATTCTAAGGTATGAGGCGCCGTATGTTATAAGGCCGTAATCCTGGTTGAAGACACCCATAACCTGGCGCGGGAAAAAATAGCATATCATAAAAGCCGCGAACGTAAAGCCCGTGTAAATCCTAAGTCCGGCTATCACGGATTTCTCGGCCCGCTCCGGCAGTCCCGCCCCAAGGTTGTGG
>CAYNMZ010000193.1:0-3815 GCA_964398505.1 uncultured Spirochaetia bacterium | reverse complement strand
ACAAGTTTTACGGCGAGGCTGTTGACGGCAATAAATACGCCGAATCAATCAGGAATTATGAGGAAGCGATAAAGCGAGACCCGAATAACGCGTATTTCGGGCTTGATTTATGCTCCGTTTACATTAATATGCGACAATGGGACAAGGCCATGGAGTTGTGCAGGCGCTATGCGGACCTTTACCCTGATTACGCCGTACCTGTGAGTTATATGGGCTATATAAGTATGCTTCAGGGACAGGAACGGATACAGGAAGCTAAGGCCTATTACGAGCAGGCTGTGGCAAGGCCGCAGTGGCACAATGACTGGACAACGAAGGCGTCAACATACAGCAACCTTGCGATAATATATTTTAACCTTAAGATGATGAAAGAAGCTGTGGAAAAGTTCAATGAGGTGATAAAGATAAAGCCTGATTACATTGAAGGATATCTGAACCTGGGCAGACTTTATGAAATGATGAAACATAAGGAAAAGGCCATAGAGGTGTATGATGCCGCTTTAAGAGCGGTGCCTGGAGATGAAAGGCCTAAGGCTGCTTTAAGGGCCTTGGGTATAGAACGCTGAAAGAAGGTACAAAAATTGAAGTGTCCTTATTGCGGGCATAAAAAAGACAAAGTCGTGGACTCCAGAGAGAGCAGGGAGGGGGACGCTATCCGGCGGCGCAGGGAATGCTTAAAGTGCGCCAAGAGGTTCACCACTTACGAACAGGTTGAACACGCTCTGCCGCTGGTCGTTAAAAAAGACGGCCGCAGGGAATCTTTTGACAGGAACAAGATACTTTCAGGGCTAACAAAGGCCTGCGAAAAAAGGCCGATTTCCATAGACCGGCTGTATGAGTTCGTGGACGAGATAGAGAAACAGCTTTACAGCAGGATGGAAAAGGAAGTCCCTTCATACATGCTGGGCGAGATGGTCATGGAAAGGCTGGCCAAGCTTGATGAAGTGGCTTATGTCAGGTTTGCCTCAGTTTACAGGCAGTTTAAGGATATAAATGCCTTTACAAAAGAACTGCAAAAGTTTTTAACCGACAAAAAGGAAGAAAAATAATCTTTATTGCTTTATTTTGGCATGAAAATCTGATATTATGTCCTGATAATGCGGCTTTTTAAAACCGGAATAAAGAGGTAAAATTGAGGAAAAAAGCCCTGTTTTCTTTGTTTTATGTATTATTTTCTGTTGCTGTCATGGCCGGTCAGGCAAGGAATACTGAGCTTGTTGACGTGCCTACGGCAAATACCCTTTTGGGCGGAGAAATACGCATTGACTTCAAGTTCTCGCCGGGCGGGGGTATTTTAAGTAGGATTTTTGTGGGAATTTTTGACAGGCTTTATGTTGGCGGAGCTTTTAATGTGGAAAATGTTATAGGATCAGGTGATATTAGCCCTGACCTGCCGCCAAACCTTTTGGCCAAAATCAGAATAACGGATGATGATGCGGCTGTGCCCGCGGTTTCACTGGGTTATGACGGCCAGGGTTATATGAATGTGCCTGCCAAAGGACTGTTTCTGGCTGTGACAAAGGAAGTCAGGGCAGGTATTATAACGCAATTGACTGTGGAGGCGAGCACGAATAATTTTACTGAGTTCGGCAAGGATATTGATATGGGCGCCGGGTTGGCTTTCGCGATAACAAAGGAACTTTCGGTATGTTTTGAGATTGACAGCATGCTGAGGCAGGGGCGCGGCAGAGCGAGCTTTGGAATCGGGTACTTTTTTGACCCTATCGAGATAAGCATAGGCTGTAAGTTCGGATACGGCAACGGTGAATACGCGCAGTCAAGGATGCTGAAAGTGGCATATATAAGCTATTTCTAAAGGAGCGTATTAATGGAGCATCATTATCTGCTTGAGTTTGAAAAGCCCATTTTTGAACTGAGGAAAAAAATAGAAGAGATGAAAAAACTGGCCAGTGAAAAAAACCTGGACATAGGCCGTGAGATAAAGGTGCTTGAGGACAAGGCCATGGCAATGAGGGAAGAAACCTACAGAAATCTTTCCACGTGGCAGATAATCCAGATTATGAGGCACCCCAAAAGGCCCAGGATGCTTGACCTTGCAGGACTTATATTTGAGGATTTTATGGAAATGCACGGGGACCGTTCTTACGGGGACGACAGGGCGCTGATAGGCGGCCCTGCGAGGCTTAACGGGATACCTGTAATGATTTTGGGGCTGCAAAAGGGCAAGGACACAAAGGAAAATCTATTAAGGAATTTCGGCATGTCCCAACCCGAAGGTTACAGGAAAGCCCTGCGGCTTATGAAGTTCGCGGAAAAATTCTCCCTGCCGGTTCTGACTTTTATAGATACTGACGGCGCTTTCCCGGGGCTTGAAGGCGAAGAACGCGGAGTTGCAGAGGCAATAGCGAGAAACCTGCTTGAAATGGCAAGGTTAAAGACACCGATAATAATAAACGTGATTGGCATGGGCGGTTCAGGCGGCGCGTTGGGAATTGGCGTTGGAGACAGGGTTTTGATGCTTAAATATGCCACATACAGCGTAATATCATACGAAGGCGCCGCTTCAATATTGTGGAAGGACGCGTCAAGGGCTGCAGAGGCGGCAAAGGCGTTGAAGCCTACGGCAGCCGACCTTTATGAGCTTAAGGTGATAGACGAGATAGTGGAGGAGCCGATTGAGGGCGCGCACACGGATTACGCGTTTACCGCTGCCAGGTTGAAGGAAGCCATAGCGCGCAACCTGGACGCTCTTATGAAAACGCCGTTGGACGGGCTTTTAAAGGCACGTTATGAAAAATTCAGGAATATGGGCATATTTGTCAGGGACGGGGAAAAATGATGCCGGGAAGCGCGGCCCTTACTGCTTTTTTGCTGGCCTTTTTTACAGTGTCTGTTTACGGCGGACAGTCAACGGTGCCGCCTGTTGTTGACGCGGTCAGGATGAACAGGCAGGTGGTTGTTGTTATTGACGCTGGCCACGGCGGCGGGGAATGGGGCATATCAGTTAAGGGTGTCCAGGAAAAAAACATAACTCTTGAGCTGGCTAAAAAGCTGGCTGAAAAGCTGAAAGGTTCAGGTAAGAATATAAAAGTGGTAATGACGAGGATAAAGGACGAATTTTTGACGGCTGACGTAAGGGCGGGAACGGCAAATGCGGCAAAAGGGGATATTTTTATATCAATACATTGCGATTATGTGCCGGTTCAGGGCGCTGAAGGATACAGGCTTTATTACATGCGGGCAGAGGCAGGTCAGGTAATAACGCAGGGAGGCTTGAAACTTTGGCCGGAAGTTCAGTTCGCGCATGCTGGAAAAAGCGCCAGGCTTGCCGCTGTCTTGAGCAGGTATTTAAAGGCAGCGCTAATAGCGGAATCGGGAAATGGAGATGAGAACGACCTTTTATCCGTGCCTTCAAGGGGCGAAATGTCCGTGAATTCCAATGTGCTTGCTGGGGTTGATATGCCTGCTGTAATTTTTGAGGCAGGAAACCTTAATAATACAAACGACATTAACGCGTTGAGGGACACTAAGACGCTGGACCAAATGGCTTATCACATGAAAGAAGGAATCATTAATTTCATAATTGAGCAGGGATTGGAGGCCGGCAGGCCGTGAAAAAAATTATAATTTTTCTTATAATCATCGCTGCCGCTTTCTCGTTATATTTTCTAAAGCCTGTTGACATTAAAAATTCCGGCGAGCCGGGCTTAAATGATGCAAAGGATACAACGCCGGGAAACACGGCTGAGGTAAGGCTTTTTTATGTCTCGGCGGAGGGCGAACTTGAGGAGGCGAAGGCCAAAACAGTAAGGCACCAGGCTGTAACGGAAAATATAAGGCAGGTCCTGGCATTG
>CAYNMZ010000192.1:0-3871 GCA_964398505.1 uncultured Spirochaetia bacterium | reverse complement strand
TAGACAAAAGCCAGTATTTCCGCTACTGCTTTGAAGAATTCCGGCGGAATTTCCCATCCGACTTCAAGTTTTACAAGTTCCCTCGCAAGTGGCGGGTTTTCTGTTATTATGATGGAATTTTTTCGCGCTATTGACTTTATCTTTTCAGCCATAAAATTCTTGCCTTTTGCCACAATTACCGGGGCATTATCCTCACCCTCCTTGTATCTGACAGCCACCGCTATGTGGGTCGGGTTTGTGATTACCACATCCGCCTGCGGAATCTCGGATATCATGCGCTTCCTGGCCATTTCACGCTGTATATTCCTTATACGCGACTTGATAAGCGGGTCACCCTCAAGCTGCTTTAATTCGTCTTTTACTTCCTGCTTTGACATCTTTAGCCCGTCCTCATAGTCGTATTTCTGCCAAAGATAATCAATTATTGAAAAGACAATAAAAGCTATGACAATCTTCATTCCAAGCTTGTAAACCATGTTAGCCGTAAAATTAAAATAGGTGTCAATGTCCATCAGCGGCGTCACGAATATCTCATTGTAGGTCTTTTTTACGGTGGAAAAAAGTATATATCCTATTATCCCGATTTTAAGTACCGCTTTTATGGTCTCAAATATGAGCCGTTTGGAAAATATCCTTTTAAATCCGCGTGCCGGATTAATCTTGTCAAATGACGGCTTGAGCGGCTCAAATGTCACCAAAAAACCAACCTGTACCACGTTTGATACTATGCCTACAATGAAAACAACTATAAGTATCGGAAGCATTATCAGTACAGTCTGGATTATGAGGAAATACATGAAAGAACCCATGGAATCCGGCGACAATGAAAGAGTCGTTACATTTGACCAAAAATAAGTGGCAAGCCTCTTAAAGCCATGAATTATATATTCTCCAAAAACCCTTAGTACAACAAGCGAAACCAGCACGTTTAGCATGGAGTTTATCTCAACGCTGCGCACAACCTGACCGCGCTTCCTTGCCTCTTCCCTCTTTTTGGGTGTCGCTTTTTCTGTTTTTCCAGGTTCAGCCACTGTATAACCTCATTTCAATACATTTTATAACAGAAAGAACTTTTATACTCTCATACTTTTTATTATATAGTATATATCGTCCCACATGGAACTTAAAAGCGAGTTGAAAAGATTAACCAATATGGGCAGCGATACCAAAACAGCGGATATCCCTACAAGTATATTGAGGGGAAGTCCTACTATAAACACGTTCATCTGCGGAATCGTCCTTGCTATCAGTCCAAGCGTAACATTGGTCAGTATTAACGCCAGTGTCGCAGGGCCTGCAATCTTAAAAGCAATCATGAACATACTGTAAAACAGATCCGTCAGCTTGTTGACCGTCGCGGGGCTTATGCCTTCAGAATTTATCGGGACAAGCCTGAAGCTGTCCGATACGGCCTGAAGAAGCAGATGATGGCCGTTAATCGCCATAAAAATAAGCATGCCCAATATAAATTGGAACTGCCCTATTATTGAAACCTGTGTATTTGACATGGGGTCAATGACATTTACTATACCGAACCCCATTTGAAGGTCTATAATCTGGCCTGCCAGCTGTATGGCCGCGAAAAGTATGTACGAGGCAAATCCAATAACTACCCCCACAAGCACCTGCCTTGCGATAAGTCCCGCGTAAGAAAGCGTGTCTGCCGGAAGAGCTATATTCTTGTCAAGCACTGGGTAAAGTATCATTCCCAAAAGGAAAGCGAATGATATCTTAACAAGCACCGGTATGTTCCGGTTTCCGAGAAGCGGCGCAGTCATGAATATTGCTGATATTCTTATGGACTCAAGCATATAAACTTGGAGCTGTATCAGGGCCGCGTCTAGTATGTTGAGCATTTCCATAAAACTCTCACATTTTCATGTAAGTCGGAAGATTGAGAAAAAGGGTTGATGTAAAATTGAGCATTATCCTTATTATCCATGGGCCGAAAGCGATAAGTGCAACCAGCACTGCCAGTATTTTCGGCACAAACGTAAGCGTCATTTCCTGTATCTGAGTAACTGCCTGAAAAATACTTATAAGAACGCCCACAAGCAGGGCGAAACCCAGAAGAGGGGCTGAAATAAGAAGCACTACCATAAGCGCTTCCCTTCCAAAAGACGTTACAAATTCAATGCTCATAAATTTCTCCGGGTCAGAATTAATTTGTGAATAAAATATCAAATGTTAATTCAATTATAACGCGTTGTTTTTCAAAAACTCACTATCAAGGCACGTGAAATAAGGTGCCATCCGTCTACCATTATAAATAAAAGTATCTTAAACGGCAATGATATCATAACCGGAGGCAACATTAACATACCCATTGACATCAATGTACTTGCCACAACCATATCTATTATCAAAAATGGCACGTAAATCAGAAATCCCACTGTAAAAGCTGTCTTTAGTTCGCTTATTATAAACGCAGGAATTAATACACCTGTCGGCACATCCGCCTGAGTCTTTGGCCTGGGTGACTTTGAAAGAAATATGAACAAGGCCAAATCTTTTTCCCTCGTCTGCTTAAACATAAATTTTCTTACGGGTTTTAAAGCTTCCTTGAAACCTTCTTCAAGCGTGATTTTGTTTTCCTCATAAGGTTTCCATGCTTTTTCATATATCTCACTGCCTACCGGCGCCATCAGGTAAAATGTCATGAATAAAGCAAGACCTATCAGAATCTGATTTGGGGGTATCTGCTGTGATCCAAGAGCCTGCCTCAGGAAAGAAAGCACTATGACAATCCTGGTAAAAGATGTCATAAGCATAAGTATTGCCGGCGCAAGTGTAAGTACAGTAAGCAGCAGGAAAATCTGAATAGTTGCCGCCACATCCTTTGATGTCTTTGCCGTTGAAATCCCAAGTTCTATTTTTGGTATAGTGACAGCAGCTGCAAAAGCCGCACCTGCAACAGCCAAAACCGCAAAAGAGATTATCAATAGCAGAATCAACGGCCTTTTTGAAACACCTTTTTTGCTGTTTTTATCCATTATTTTTTCCTGAATTTTTCAAGTATATTTTTAACTACCTGGTTTCCCGTATCCACCAGTTTTTTCCCCTGTTTCATGTAACTGGACTTTAATTCTTCCGAAAACTTGGCCTCACTTTTCATCCTATAGCGTGAAATATACTCGTCTGCGTCCGCCCTGACCTTTTCAATAGTCTCCCTGTCGGTTATTTCTGCTAAAGTTGATATATTGTCACCCGAACTGCCAAGTATCAGCAAGCGATCTGCCGCTTCAATAAAATATATTACTTTCTTCGTATCTATATACTCACGCGCCAGGACCTTTACAACACCGCCACTTCTCATTGGTATTGACGCTCTGACATAAAAATATTTAAGCGCAATCATAACCACATATATAACGCCTATGACAAAAAGCAATGAAATAAAAAGGCTTAATGTGGTTCCAAGGGCACTTGGAGCCTTTGGTATAGGCGGGTTCTCAATGTTGTTTAATTCTGCCGCAAGATAAGGTTTTTGCGCTGATGCTGTTTCAGTAACCTTAAATGGCTGCTGAATTGCGTTCTTTTCAGCCGCGAACAAAACTGCACAGCTGAAAAAAAAAATCGTTATAAATGAAGCGGATATTTTTTTCATTTTTTACAGTTTTGGTATTCTCTCCGCAGGCCTGACAATGTCTGTTATGCGGATACCGAAGTTCTCGTCAATTACGACAACCTCGCCCTTTGCTATATATTTCTGGTTTACCAGTATGTCAACCGGCTCGCCGGCCAGTTTGTCAAGCTCTATGACAGAACCCGGCGACATTTCAAGTACGTCCCTGACAAGTTTCTCGGTGCGCCCAAGCTCAACAGTAACCTGTAGAGGTACATCCATTACAATATCAAGACTCTTGTCATA
>CAYNMZ010000191.1:0-3878 GCA_964398505.1 uncultured Spirochaetia bacterium | reverse complement strand
AGGACAAGCACTGTTGTGCCGCCGACAGCCACTTTCACGTTCACGCGGACAGGCACTCCGACCCATACCAGGACTAATACCGCTGTTCCTCCCACGTCAACGTTTACAGCAACGCCTACGGGCACAGCTACAAGGACAAACACTGTTCCGCCCGCGACTTCAACATATACCGTGACAGGAACACCTACATATACGAGGACAAATACAGCGGTACCGCCGACATCCACGTTTACGCGGACAGTAACCGGCACCTACACACGGACTGCCACAGGGACAAGCACAAGGACAAACACGCCCGTGCCGCCCACGGCGACATTTACTAGCACGGGCACAGGCACATACACAAGGACAGCCAGTCCGACAAGCACGCATACGCCTACCATATCCCCTACATGGACAGCCGGGTATGGCACACATACGATAACGCCCACAATAACTCTTACAGGCACAAGGACAGCGTCGCCGACAATCACGCCGACAGACACATACACAAGCACGGGGACACCCACTTTTACAAGGACAAATACAGCCATTGCGCCTACATCAACACATACTGCAACCGCCACTTATACGCCTGTCCCTGCTACCTCAACTTTTACAAGTACAGCTACAGGGACGACAACAAGAACCTCGACCCGGACTTATACAAGGACCGCATCGCCGACGCCAACAAGGACAGCCAGCCCGACCTATACGATAACCCCGTCAATAAGCCCGACCTGGACACAGGGGTATGGTACGCATACAATAACCCCGACCGTGACTCGTACCGGTACGGAGACTGTCACGGAAACTGTCACACCTACACGGACAACGGAGCCGAGCCTTACTGAGACGCCTATTGATACGGCCATATGGACAGGCACAAATACCCCTGAAAACACAGCGACCATGACTTTTACGGCAGTCCCGACCGCGACAGTCACGCCGACAAATGTGCCGGGCGGCTCCATAGTATCGTCAATAACGGCGCCTGTTTCAGCGGTCGTTGGCGGGCAGCTTACGGTAATTATGGATGTTTACAATAACGGCAATGTGGGCGTTGAAAATGTCATTCCATCGGAGCTTGCGCCAAGCGACACGGCTGCGGTATCTCTTGTGTCGCAGCCTTTGGCGGCAATAACATACCTTGCGCCTTCTGCAGGCGCATCATTTACATGGGTTTTTGATGTGGCCGCGTCTTCAGCATCGCTTACGCTTTCCGGTAACGCTTCAGGCGAGAATGAGTTTAACGGCGACATTGTGTCCAGCAGCGTTACGGCAAGCGGCATTATCATGTGCCTTAACCCGACGATCACAAGGACAGTTACACCTACGAACACTCCAGTAATTACCATGACGTTTACTGTAACAGCCACTCCTTCGCGGACAGTGACGCGCACGGCAACGCCGACTCTTACGGCTTTGCCTACTGCGACTGCCACAGCGACAAAAATGCCCGATAACCAGGAAATCTGCTGCCTTGTGCCGTATCCGAACCCGTTTAACCCGGCCATGCACCCTTATTTCAGCGTGACGTTCAAGGCTGCCCGTGTTGACGCTGAAAAAATAATCCTGAAAATATATACGCCTTCACAGAGGCTTGTGCGGCAAAAGGTTTTTGAAGGCGCAGAGGCGTATAATGCCATGCAGGCAATGAGGATAAGGTGCGAAAACAGTGTTTTATCGGGCCTGGCGAACGGCACCTATTATTATGTGATTATACTGGAAAAGGACAAAAAGGCAGTAAAGTCAGGGGCGGACAAGGTAGTGATAATTAAGTGAAATATTAAGCCCATAATTAGACATAAACCATAACCCATAACCCATAAGCCGAAAGCTATAATTCTTTCGGATAAGTACGCAACCAATTCTGGGCACAATCATTATAATATCAGCAGTTTTTACGTTAAACCCTGGTGTAAAGGCAAAAAAGCATTGACTTAAATTCGGGGTTTGTTATAATTACGGTGTTTTACATCACACAATAATAAGGAGAAGGGCATGAAAAAATGTTTATTTGCCGTTATTATTCTTATATTGGCGTTAAATTCCATGTTCGCCGGCCCGGCCCCTGAAACCGATGAAAACCTGATAGTGCCAAGACAGGACAAAATATACAATGACCTGTATATCATGGCAAACAAGGGGCTTATTGAATCGGTTCCTGCGGATCATTTCAAGTACAATCCCATATCGTCTTATGAGGCCGCGGGTTATGTGTGCGAGGCGCTGCTGAAAATAGCGGCCACGACATCAAAGACCGGAACAAAGGCCACGGCTGACCTTGCTGCACTTAAGGAATATTACGAAACATACAAGAAAAAGGCCGCTGAAATATACGGAAAGACAAATGAACTGCGCGCCAAGATAAAGGAAATAGAAAAAATGCTCGCCGAAGCCGACCTTGAGGGTTTCAAGGAGACGGTTAATGCCGCTGACGCGGAAATGTTCGACATTGAGCAGGAATTCAAGCTCACCACTTTCAGGGGCGTTCCGCCTTTCAAGGTGATGGGCATGCTCAACGTCCGCTGGCAGGACGTTGAATCCTTCGGCGTGAGCCATATACATCATACGTCGCTCGGCGGAACGTTCATGCAGTTGTGGACTGAAGGCATCGTTTCTTCTGACGTAAGTTTCAAGCTGAACCTCACGTTTGAGCGGCCCGCGAACGAGGCTGAAAAGAACGAGTCGTACAAGGATATCAGGCTTCCCGAATACTGGGGTACTGGCCAGAGGTTCCTTGACAAGTACACCATAAGCCTTAACGCTTTCGGGTGGAGGCTTTCATCCGGGTTCTTCTGGGACGACATAACTCCATTTATAGCGAAGCAGATACTAACGGAAAGGCCCGTATTGTTCGACAAGGACCCTTACGCGCTTGAGGAAACGGCAAGGGGCCATTATGAGAATGTGTTCCTGAACGCGTTCTCAAAGAGGGGCGACATATGGTCAAAACACCCGTGGATGGGCGTGGGGCTGTATAATATGGACCTCTTTGGCTCGCGCTTCAAGGCATTCGCGGGCAAGGCCGAGAAATTTGAGGAAAAATACGACAAGCTTTTCCTTTATGAGTTCGGCGCGAGATGGACATACCCGCTTGAAATACAGGGCATAATGAAAAACTCGGAGGTTTCAGCGAATTTTTACAGCACGTCGCCTGACAAGGGCGAGGTTGTCACTCTGATGACTGACTACAGGACAATTGAACCGACTGACTTAAGTTTTGGCGCATATCCTGACAGCTTTATGCAGTGGATGAATATAGGCGGCATGGATTTCAAGATAAACCTTTTTGACAATCTCAAGCTCCAGGGCGAGTACGCGCATTCGGATTTCCACGGCAGGATACTAAAGAATTCGTTCCCGGGAAATATGCCCACATTCCCGTCCCTTGACTATGTGGCTGACTCATTTTACAGGCAGGGAAACGCGGTTTACGGCACAGTGGGCGGCACAATTTACGCGGTGAAGTTTGAAGTGAAATACACGCAGATAGACCCGAACTATGTGGCCACAGCCTCGGCTGTCCTTGATACGACCAAACCGACAAAGACAGACACAAATGCCGACCTGGTAATAGACGAAAATGACGAGCTTCAGCTCGTGACCACCACTTACGCGGGCGACCCGACCATGCTGTGGAACAACATGAAAAGGCTGTCGGTTTTCGGCAATATTTCAATACCAAACGGATACATACTTGTCAATTACGGCAAGTCAGAGCAGATAAAGGAAACAGGCAGGGAGCTTTACCTGGAGCATTTCCTTCTCGGCAACAGGCTGACAGGCTCGCTTTACTGGCACCTGTTCTACAGCAATTACGGCTATCCTGAGACGGGAATGGGCGAGGAATGGGAATTCTATAACTCGCTGTTCAACGTAAGCGGCACGCAGTA
>CAYNMZ010000190.1:0-3890 GCA_964398505.1 uncultured Spirochaetia bacterium | reverse complement strand
TACGGCATACAAAAAAGGTGTGGTATAATGAGCGTCAGGCTCATGAAATAAGGAGGAACGCATGATAAGGCTCGGCACTTCCGGTTTCTCGTTTCCTGACTGGCGGGGCGTGATATACCCGGAAGGACTGGATCAAAAGGAGGAACTTGTATATTACGCCAATACGCTCAAGTTTGACTGCCTTGAGGTCAATTCAACATATTACGCGATAATCTCGGAAAAATCCGCGGCTGCCATGGAAAAGAAAACGGGCCCGGGATTTGAGTTCGTAGTGAAGGGTTTTAGGGGTTTTACGCACGACCCGTTTGACAACAGGCTTGAAAAAAAGCCGCAGCCGGAAAAGGCAATGGAGGACCTGGCGCGGTTCAAAAGCTCGCTTAAGCCTTTTGAGGCCGCAGGCAAGCTGGGCGCGGTGCTTTTGCAGTTCCCGGTATTCTTTCTTCCTTCAAGGGAGTCGGAAGCGTATATTGTGAAGTGCAAAAAAGCGCTTGCCGGTATACCGCTGGTAATTGAGTTTAGGAACATAGAGTGGGCAAAACCCGGGACATTTGATTTCTTGCGCGCCAATGATATCGGCTACTGCGCGGTGGATGAACCGAAAATACCCCGGCTTATGCCGCTTGTGCCTGAGGTGACATCCGCTGTGGCGTATCTGAGGCTTCACGGCAGGAACAAAAACTGGTTCAAGGCGCCGTCTTCCGTGAGATACGATTACCTTTACAGCGACGACGAGCTGAGGGAGTTCATTCCCGAACTGCAAAAAATGGACAGGAAGGCCGGCAAGGCCTATCTTTTCATGAACAATTGCCATGCGGGCTCGGCAGTAAAAAACGCCGTCAGGATGAGGGAATTGCTCGGCCAAGGGATGTCTTATGGAAAGGATATTTAAAAAATTATTTCAATAGGACCGATAAAATGCTATATTTTAAAGAGGCTGCCTGACGCGACCGGGCAGAAAAATAAAAAAAACGGAGGCGAAAATGGCAGGAGCAAAGGAAAAGGACAGGGTAAAGGTCCACTATAAAGGCATGCTTGACGACGGCAGCGTATTTGACTCGTCAGAGGGCAGGGAACCATTGGAGTTCACAATGGGCGCGGGCATGATGATACCGGGATTTGAGGCTGCCGTGAGCGGCATGAACGTGGGTGAAAAAAAGACCGTGAAGATACCGTGCATGGAGGCTTACGGACCTATACATCCCGAAGGAATAAACGAAATACCAAGGGATGGTTTCCCGCCGGATATAGACTTAAAGCCGGGATTGCAGCTGCAGTTGTCAGACAAGGAAGGCGGCATCATAATCGTCACTGTTACAAAGGTCACTGACAAGTCAGTGACAATTGACGCGAACCATCCGCTGGCAGGAAGGGACCTGACTTTTGAAATAGAACTGGTATCCATCAATTAGGAGGCAAAAATGGCGTCAGTTGAATGGATTGAGCATAATGGAAAGCGGATTCTTTACATGAACTACGCTTACTCAAAATACGCGGAAGTCTCGGAAGCCATAGAAAAGACAAAGCAAATGACAGCCAAGGAACCTCTTTCATCTGTTTTGGGAATTGTTGACGTCAGGGGAAGCCCCTTTAACAGGGAAATATCAGCTGCCTTAAAGGACCTGGCTGAGCACAATAAGCCTTATATAAAAATGTCGGTTGTAGTCGGCGTTGAAGGCATAAAAAAGGTCATTTACCAGGGCGTGATGAAGTTTACTGGCAGGAAAAACCTGATACTGAAGGATACGCTTGAGGAAGCGAAGGATTTTCTTGCCGGGCTTTAGCATGATCTGGAAAAATTGCGGGGAATAAAATAATGGCGGATAATGGCAGGCTCTCGCGGCTTAAGATTGTCTCAAGCAAGCTTTTAAGCAAAGGCAGGGGCTCGCATGACCTTGAACATACTGGCCGTGTTGCTGATCTGGCGGTAATGCTGGCGCGCAAGGAAGGCGCTGACACCGGGATAGTGCTGGCCGCGGCGCTTTTGCATGATGTGGCAAGGCACGCAGAGGACAAGAGGCGCGGCGCAGTTGACCACGCTTTACTTGGCGGGATCATGGCTGAAAAAGTTTTGAAACGACTGAATTACAGCAAGCCGGAGATAAGCAGGATACGCCATTGCGTAGAGACACACAGGTTCAGGGGGGCAAAGAAACCTTTAACAATCGAGGCCAAATGCCTGTTTGACGCTGATAAGCTGGATTCAATAGGCGCGGTAGGTATAGGCAGGGCCTTTCTTTTTGCGGGTGAAGTTGGCGCAAAACTTCACAATAAAGGTGTTGACATAAGGAAAACCAGGCCGTATACGGAAGATGATACTGCCTACAGGGAATATATGGTTAAGTTAAGGCACGTAAAAAAGCGCATGCTGACAAAGGAAGGCAGGCGGCTGGCGGAAAAAAGGTCGTTATTTATGGATCGTTTTTTCAGGCAGCTTGACCTGGAAGTGTCGGGTAAGGCATAGATTTGCCGGATCTGAATAACGGGGGAAAAAGTGAAACGCGAATTTTACATGGATGAAAGAGAAAAGGCCATGGTTGAAGCCGCGATATCGGCTGTTGAGTCGCGTACTTCGGGCAAAATAAGGGTGCTGGTGGCGAAAAAAGGCGGAAGGGACGTGATGTTATCCGCGCGCGCGGCTTTTATGCGCATGGGGCTCTCGGATTCCGCGGAAAAAAACGCCATACTTTTTTTTATAGGCGTCAAAGACAGGAAATTCGCGGTGCTGGGCGATGACGGGATAAATGAAAAGGTGCCAGGGGGTTTCTGGGAAAAAATAAGGGATGCGGCGCTGGCAAGGTTCAGTGAAGGCCTTTTTGCAGAGGGCTTGACAGGCGCCATAAACCTTGCGGGAGAAAAGATGGCGGACTTTTTCCCGGGCGAGAATACGGATGCCGGCGGGGGTTATGTGCAGTATGAGTGAATTTAAGATATCAAAGATGGTCTTTATATTTTCGCTGTGCCTGTGCTGCCTTATGTTTAACGGCGCTTTGGTGGCGAAAGCAGTCTGTCCTGAACGCGTAAACAGGCATATAAACGATTACGCTGCCGTAATAGCGGAAACTGACGTTTCAACCATGGAGGAAATGCTGAAGTTATTTGAAAAGAAATCATCTGTTGTTGTGGTTGTGGCAGTGGTAAAATCAACCGATGATTACGGCCATGAGCCCGGCGACATAGAGGCCTTTTCGTCCGCGCTTTTCAGGGAATGGCGCATGGAAGATGAAAACAGCGGCCGGAGCATGCTTATTGTAGTCTCAACCGGCGACCGTAAGATGAAAATCGAGGCAGGCGGTTATTTTGACGGCAGGCTGGACGGCCTGATAAGCGAAGTTACTGAGAGAAAAATGCTGCCTTTTTTCAGGCAGTCCGGTTACAGCAGGGGCATATACGAAGGCTTGAGGGAGATAACGCGCAGGCTTGACCCGGAAAAGAAATTTCCGTTAACGCAGCTGGCGGTAGTGGCGGCCGCAGCCCTGCTGCTGGCGGCGATTATAGCCGGACTGCGCAAAAACGGAAGCCCCGGAACCGGGATAAAAAAGGGCGGGGTTGCTTCTTTTGGCGGCGGTGCCGCAGGCGGATGGTGAACAGAGCCGTGCTAAGCGCGCGCGGACATGCGCCGGCCATTCCGTGTTTTTCGGCGGCAATTTTTATGGTATAATAAAAATATGAAGAAAAACCTGCGTAGTATAAAAAAATCCGCCTTAAAAAAAGACATGATTTTTCCCCGTACAAGGCCCGAACTTGCCGAAAAATACCTGGACATCGCCGGCGTAATCATTGTTTCAATTGACAGGAAAGGCGCTGTTGAATTCATAAATCTTAAGGGTTCTGAAATCCTGGGATTTCCTCCTGAAAAAATAACCGGAAAAAACTGGTTTGACAATTTCATC
>CAYNMZ010000189.1:3521-3909 GCA_964398505.1 uncultured Spirochaetia bacterium | reverse complement strand
GGGAACGCGGCGTGGAACGCGCGCTGTAAGGTTTTACGCATGATTTTAAATGCCTTAATTCCCGCGTATGAAGACCGGCATCAGCCATTGGCCCTTATCAAATCCCTGTACCAGTAACCGCTCTTTTTAATCTTCCGCTCAAGCGTCCTGTAGTCAACCTTCACAATGCCGAACCTCTTTGAGAAACCGTGCGTCCACTCAAAATTGTCCATAAGCGACCACAGGTAATAGCCCTTAACCTTCATGCCTTCGTCAACGGCCTTTTTTACCTGCTTTAAGTGCAGGTCAAGGTACTTTATCCGTTCATCGTCCTGCACAACGCCGTCTTTTTCAACATCGTCCCTGCACGCAATGCCGTTCTCCGTTATGTAGAAATCAATGTCACCGA
>CAYNMZ010000189.1:0-3511 GCA_964398505.1 uncultured Spirochaetia bacterium | reverse complement strand
CCTCTGCTTCATTGATTTAATGTAATCGTATATGCCTTCAGGGTACACGCCCCAGCCTATTTCGGTTTTCCATTCCCTTATGCCCTTATGGCCGAGGTCAAACCCGAAAAAGCCGCCTTTGGAAACAATAAAACTAAAGTAATAGTTTACGCCGAAAAAATCAGCGGTGTTGTCGGCAAGGAATCTTAAGTCCCCGTCCCTGATGCCCGCTTCAGCGTTGTGTTCTTTCCTGAAATAACGGAGGGGCTCCTCGGGGTATGTGCCTTTCAGCAGCGGCTCGCAGAAGATCCCGTGCATTATGCCCTCTGCCCTTTCGGCAGCAGCAGCGCTTTCTTTTGAACTGTCAGCGGGAAAGAAATTGAAAGCGCACTGGGCAGTTCCCATTTTCCCGCCTTTTACGCGTTTTTTCATTTCCTCCGAAGCGGCCGCATGCGCCAGGTTAAGGTTATGCACGGCGCGAAGCGAGCCTTCCGCGTCTTTCTTTTTTCCGGGCGGCATGACGCCCTGCCAGTAGGAAGGGAAAGTGGTGACCCAGTTTTCGTTGAAAGAAAACCACATCTTCACCCTGTCCCCGAGCGCGTCAAAAAGCACGGAAGAATATTCCCGGAAGGCGTCAACAATGTCCCTGTTTGTCCAGCCGCCAGCGTCCATCAGGGACAGCGGCGTTTCCCAGTGAAAAAGAGTTATCGCCGGCTCTATTTTGTTCCTTAGCAGTTCATTGACCAGATTTTCGTAGAATGCCAGCCCCTTTTTGTTAATTTCACCCCTGCCCTTTGGCAGGACCCGCGGCCAGTTAACCGAAAACCTGTAAGACTTAAGCCCCAATTCTTTCATCAGCGCCACATCTTCCTTCCACCTGTGATAGTGGTCGCAGGCAACATCACCCGTGTCATTATTGGTTATCCTGCCCGGCGTCCTGACAAAATCATCCCAGGCAGAGGGGCCTTTAGCGTCCTCGTTCCACGCGCCTTCTATCTGGTACGCCGATGTTGCCGCGCCCCATAAAAAATCCTTTGGAAAACCGCCAATCATGAATCACCTCATAAAATTTGTTTATAATTTCTTTTATCCCGTCCTATATTTCCCTTTTTCTTACCAGCTCAAACAGGCTCCACGATACCACAACCGTAAACAAGGCAGCAAGGCTGAAAAAAGCCGCTGACAGCGAGTACTTGTCAGCGATAAGCCCGAACACCGGCGAGAACAGCACAAAGACCACGCTTCTTGCCATGCTTGATACGGATATCACAGTCGCTCGCATTTCAGACTTAACCTGTTTGTTTAAAAGGTCCATTATTATCGGAAAGGACATGTTCCATATAAAACTGTTCAGGAACGCGAAGGGTATCACAAAATACGCCTTAAAAAGGCCGAACATGCAGAACCCAAGCGCTATAAGGGCCAGCATGGCAAGTGATATGCGGGGTCCAAGTTTTTTTTCGGCCCTGTAGGCTACGGCAGCGCCCCAGCCTCCGGCAAATCCCAGCATCGCGTGGAAAATGCCGTTATACGCGGTATTCAAGCCCAGCTGGCCGTAATACAGCAGGTAGGCCCAGACACCTATTATGCCGGCGCCGTTCACTATGCCCGATAAGATTATATACGGCCTTATTCTGTCATTTTTCATGCTGTAAACGACTATGTCAATAAGCTGTTTTAAGTGATTCACGCCTGTTTTCATCATTTTCCTGGCGGGTTCAATCACAGAGAAAAGCACCGGCAGCATTATGAGGCTGGTAATGACATTTATGATAAACGGCAGCCTCAAGGAAACCAGCGCGGCCAACCCGCCCGCTACAGACGCAAGCCCGTCCCCTACCCTTGTCAGCATCTCTGCCCTGCCCTGGATTTTTTTGTAATCACCCTGTTTTTTCAACTGTTTTAAAGTATCGTAGATCAGGGCCGAGTCAGCGCCGGACCAGAAACTGAGCGCCACGGCAATCATAAGTTCCGCGGCTATAAAACCTGAAAGCCCTGACGAGAAATAGTATGTCAAAAGCCCGGAAGGCAGGAAAAAAGTCCCTATTATCATGGTTTTCTTCCTGCCTATGATGTCGGCAAGGTAACCGGAAGGTATTTCCAGAAGGAAAACCGCTGCAAGGAAAACAGACTGTACCAGGTATACCTGCGTCGCAGCAAGCCCCGCTGAATTGTAATAGGGTATAAGGACGGGCACGATAAGCCAGAAACTCGACAGGAACCTGAAAATATATATTTTGTATATATTATCGCTCAACTTCGTCTCCGCGAACTCTTTCAATAATTACTCAGCCAATCATTATTCATTCCTTAATCTTCTTCCTGAGCTCCGCTTTCTCAGCAGGTGACATTTTATTGTATTCCTTGTACGCTTTTTTTATAGCCGAACGCTCCTTTGGCGAAAGCTTGCGCCACTCCTCGTATTTTGACAGCAGGTATTCCTTCATCTGCGGGGAGAACTGCTCCCAAAGCGCGTAAGCCTCATAGACCTTTTCCCTCTGCCATGGCGCCATTTCCTTAAGCTTGTTGTGGTTTTTCAGTATCCAGGCGCGCTGCTGAATGGGTATCTGTTTCCATTTGGAATAGACTTCGCGCAGCCGCTTCCTTTCGGAGTCGGACAGCTTCTTCCATTTTTCCATGGCAAGCCGGAATGCAGCGTCATCGTCAATCGACTCAGCCCGGGCGGGTTCCGCCCGGGAGGCCCTAAGCGGGAACGAAGGCGCCGCGCAGAGCACCAGCATGGCAAGCATAATCGCCATAATGTTTTTCATAACAGCCCCTTTGCCTCGCTAATTTTTTTATAGAACTCAAGCCTCTCTATTATTTCCATGTTTTCAAGCATATCCAGCCTGCTGATGATTGTCTTTTCAGCCCGTATCTCCTGCCTGTAGGAATTGTATTTATACGCGGCGCCGGCGCCCGCAGCCACCATTACAGCAAGCGCAAAGCCGGCCGCAAGCTTCCTTGTGATAAGAAAGGAACCCAGCGACTTGCGCAACGCCCCCAGGACATCGGCCTTATGCGTGGCTTTCTTTATTATTTCCCTCCTCTGCATTTCCCACACGTCATCGGAAAACTCCACCCTCATCACGGACGCGGCTGTTTCCGCGGCTTTCCTGTACGCGTCCACGACCTTCCAGCAGTCAGTGCATATGGAAACATGCTCGTCTATTTTTTTCTTGAGCTCGGGCTCCGCATCCATCTCATTCATAGCGAAATCCGCGAGCTTGTCCCTGAAAAAACCGCATTCCTTTTTCATTTTTCAGTACCTCCAATCGCGGCTTTTATCTTTTCCATGGCGCGGTTCAAGTGCGACTTTACCGTACCTTCCGAAATCCTGAGCATGGCGCTTATCTCCCTTATCTTGAGCTGTTCGGTATTCTTCAGCACAAAAACCTCGCGCTGTATGTCGGTCAGCTCCAGCAGGGCTCCCGCCACCCTTTCCTTTGCCATTTTCCTGTCAAAGTCCTCCTCAATGTTAAGAAGGTCCCTCACCTCAAAGCTCCTCTTGCTCTCCTCATCCGTCATTTCC
>CAYNMZ010000188.1:0-3923 GCA_964398505.1 uncultured Spirochaetia bacterium | reverse complement strand
TCCCTTCGTGGAATCCTTTTTTATTGCGGCAGCTCCGATCCTTAGGTTATCAAGCACTGCGTAGTCCACCCTGCCGCCGTAAACGCTGCTTTCAAAAGACTGTATAAAGGGAGAATACTCGTAAACTATCCTAATCCTGGTGTCCTGTGTTATCCTTTCCTTTGCCCTGTCAAGGAATATTATATCACCGGTCTCGTAAAGTATCTGGTAATCTGTGTTCCTGCGCTGCAGCACACCATCCATGTATATGCGTTCGCTGTTTGATATGACCGGCGTATTGTCAAGCTTATAAGAAGATATGTTATACCTGTATTTCAGGAATATCTTGTAAACAGACTTTGCCGATGCCCTGTTCACGTTGTAGGCGTCGTTTTCATCGCCCGTTATGGTTGCCGGGCCGGAATAAATTATACCGGTAGAGTTTTCCCTGAAAGGATAAAAGTTCTTGAATTTCAGTATCCCAAAGTTTGAGTCTATCTCATAATACTTGTCCGAGCCCGGATCCCATGGTTTTGGTACACCCTGGTCCGTGTTTTGCTTTGTTATCTTGATATCAAAATATTCTCTGTCCGTGTTGGGGCTGTTTATCTGCGTGGCGCCCATATAATAATAATTCATAACCATGTGTGATATGTCAGTGCCGTTCGCCTTTATCAGCCTGGCGGCGTTTGACGTGTATCCGTCAACCGCCGAAATCATGGCGGCTTCGTTGAAATCAAAATCCCCGGAGGCCGTATAGCCCACGCTTTCCCCGTTCGTGAGCCTGTAAGCCACTGCAATAATGTGGTTGTTGCCAATATATGTATTGAACTTAATTACACCCGTCTTATAGTCCACCGAATAGTCGTTCCCAAAATTCAGCAGGTCAAATCTATATTTTCCTGAAGGCGTTATAATCGTATTTGCGTTGTCAGACGCCACGTTCTGGTCATCCAGGTAAACCATTACAGAGCCAGGCTCTATTGATATTTCAGGGCCGTCAACAGCCGGATCGTGATTCGGGTTCAATCCCGTAATTTTTGTGACGTCCTTGGTTATATAGTAATATGTGTTTGCTATAAATGATGTGTCTGTTATGGTGATGCCTTCGGCGCCGTTTGTCTGCATTTCACGCATAGTACCCTTGAATTCCTGTATGTCAGTTATTCCTTTGGTCTGTGCCCAGGCAGCCGTCACTTTCAGCCTGTCCTCAAGGAAAGACGCTCTGCCCTTTAGCCCGAAAAGAGACGCAAGCGGCCTTATATATCGCGTTGACGGAAGGTCAAAGTTTATATCCCCAAAAGATATTTCCTGCAAAGCCTCGTCCTTTTCACCCTTGTACTGTATAGAAATCTTCCTTTCGTCTCCCGGCGTCACATATTGGCTGTCATCGTATTTTATGTCCACAAGTATCTTTGATCCTATGTTCCCGCTCAAGTCAAGCTTTAAGGGCTGGTCTATCTTGAAATTTACGCTTTCCTTTTCCCTGTCCTTTTTTTCAAGTTCCCATATCCTGGCGGAAATCTCCAAGTTAATGGTTTTTTTTCCCACCAGCTTCAGCTTTGAGTCCGGCGGAAGCCCGTATTCGGAAATGTCATAGGACAGTATGCCGCTTTTCTCTATTTTCATATATTCAATTTCCGACTTAATCGCCTCATTAGCGGCGCCCGTATTTCCGAAATTGTCAACAGGCACAACCTTGTAATAATAACTAAAACCAGGCTCGGGCGGGGTGTCGCTGTTTATTATGTTGTCAAAATAAAAAAATCTTCCGTCAGCCCCAGCCAGCGGCCTTACCGGCCTTTCATTCACGGGTTTTGACGGGAACGTAAAAGGGTCCGTAGACCTGTATATTTCATAATGACTTATACCGAATGTACCCATTTTTTCAGGTTCTTCCCAAATGATTTTTATACTTTCCGAAGATACAGGGAGGGCAGTGACTCCCCTTGGGGCTGATATTCCTGAATAAGTCAATGCCTGGACGGGTTTTGACAAGCCTGACATAGCGCCGCTTTTATCCACGCTCTGCAGGACATAATAATACCTGACACCCGTGGTCAGGCCCGCCCCGTCCGCGTCATCCTTATATTCGGTATTTTCAAGCGGTTTTTTATTGATCTGTGTTGCTTGACCTTCGCTTAAACCCCTGTAAATGTTATATCCCGCAACCGGGGTGTCGCCCCAGGAATCAGGAGGTTGCCATTTAAGGATCACGCTTTTGTCCATTGAAATTACCGTGATATTTTTAGGCGGCGCAAGCGCGCCATAAGGCCTCGCCTCAACGGTATTTGAATCCGCGCTTTCGCTGCTCCCGTCAGTGGCCGTAACTCTGTAATAATACAGGACATTGTGCCGCGCCGGTTCAACGCTGTTTTCAGGCGAGTCAATATAGGAAAGGCCTTCCACGATCTTTTTGTTTATCCTGATAAAACCGGAATCAGGCGATGATGAACGGTAAATATTATATCCTGTGGCATACGGGAAACTTTCCCATTTAAGGGTCACGATCATGCCGTCAGCTTTCGCTGAAAGATTCTGCGGTCCCTTTTCTTCCTGAATGGCTGCCGCAAACATCGCCTCAACAGGCAGCGTGCCTTCAACAGCCTCATCCGCCATAATCCTTACTGCCACCACAACAGCCAAACAGGCAGCAGCCATGAAAACTGCCAGGGCAAGTAATTGTTTTTTTATACGCATTATTTATTCTATTTTCCGAAAACGCCAAAAACGGATTTAACTTTATCGGATTTTTTGTATAATTCTTCCATTGTAGTCCTGAGGCTTTCTATGCTTGCGGTTTCCTGCTCAATGGAAGCGGATATATTTTCCACGTTTGAAGCCATTTCCTCAATCATGTTCTCCACGCGCGCTATTATAGCAACTATCTCCTGGATTTTCTTCACCTCGCCGGTTGTAAGGCTGTAAATTTCGCCTGTAACCGCCATAGTGGATTCTATCACTTCTTTTATATTGTCAAAAGCCACTCCCGCGTTGTTGGCGATTTGAACACCCGAGTTTATATTTGCCGCCGCACTGCTTATCTTTGTTACGGTTGACTGAGTCGTCCTGTTTATGTCCTTTATCTCCTCCGATATCCTCTTTGAAGCCGATGCGGTTGACTCAGCCAGCTGCCTTATTTCCTCGGCAACCACGGCAAAGCCTCGGCCGGCCTCTCCCGCTCTTGCCGCCTCTATAGAAGCGTTTAGGGCCAGCAGGTTTGTCTGCTCGGCTATTTCCTTTATCAGCGTTGTAACCTTGCTTATCTCCACAGTCTTAGCGCCCATGTGATTCACAACCTTGTTCAACTCTGTCATGACACTGTTTATTGAATTTATTTCCTTTATAGTGGCAGTAATCTTTTCGCCGCCGTCCTTGGCAGTCTCGTCCATTTTCTTGCTGAACATGGCCCCTTTGTTCGTCTGTTCCCTTATTTTTTCCATATCCTCAGAGATATTCCTTGTTATTTCCCTGGTATTTTTTATACTTTCGGCGTATCCTGACATCTTCCTGGCAAGCTCCTGGGCAGAGCTTGATATGCTGTCAGCTGTAGCGGAGACTTCCATGAAAGAGTTCATCATTTCGCTGAGTACCGCCCGCTGCTCAGCTAATTCCTTTTCCGCCGCGCGCGCCACTGCCATCGTGGCGGCCACCGAATCGGCAAATTTCTCGGTCTGTTCCTCAAATCCCGGCAGCGCGGAATCAACAAGATCCTTTTTTAATACCGCATTTTCTGTTTTCAAAAGGCCGTCTATGAACTTAATGGCAGAAGCTCGGAAAAGAAACACCCAAGTGACAGGCGCAGCAAAAGTAAAAACAGCGAAAAAAAGAAATACCGCGAGCGGCGCCGTAGCGCTCTTCGCGACGTTTTTTGATTCAGAAACCCCGGAAGCAGCCGCAGGAACAAGCCCTGATATTCTTTTTATTGCTTCCTTGTTTTTTCT
>CAYNMZ010000187.1:0-3938 GCA_964398505.1 uncultured Spirochaetia bacterium | reverse complement strand
CCCTTTTACTTAAATTACACACAAAAGCATACAACAACAATAAACCGATAAAACTTGACAAAAAATCAAAAACAAGCGAAACTTTTTCGCGGTTTTAGCGTCTAAACGTTTAAGCAGGGGAAACGGGGATTTTTGGTAAAGGATGGATTTATGAGAAGAATAAAGTTGGTAGCCCCGGCAATAGTTTTTTTTATTGTGATTTTTTTACAGGCATTATTTGCCCAGGAAGAATGGAAATTTCCAATTCCCAAAGGCAAGAGAATACCCGGCGAAAACCTTATCATGGTACCGGAATCCGAGCGTTTTATGTCATTTGCGGTAATGGGGCTGTGGCCGAATACCAGCACTTATTATTTCCTTCCTGAGCTTAAAAAGAAAAAAGGCATGACTGACGCTCAGCTCAACGAGGTGCGTGAGCAGTTTTACTGGCTGAATTTTGAGCTTTCACACGGAAGGGTAATACGCAACCTTCCGAAATATACGCAGTTTTATGTTGCCCTTCCTGACAGGAAATAT
Organism: uncultured Spirochaetia bacterium; assembly: GCA_964398505.1. GTDB lineage: Bacteria > Oederibacteriota > PGYV01 > PGYV01 > CAYNMZ01 > CAYNMZ01. Next base: position 3,422 of record CAYNMZ010000187.1, on the reverse strand, counting down.
GTGAAGGAATCCCTTGGCTGGGAAAAAAAGCTGTTTTTGCAATTCCTGAAGGAAAAATGCGGATTTACGGACGAAGACATTTCACACAGGTTCAATTTCTTTAAGTCAGAGATACAGCTTGAATGGGCACAGGACGCCTGCAAAGTGCTCGGCAGGGAGGAGAATGGCAGGGTCGTAATAGCGTACAGCAAGGGTGACAACAACCCTTACGTGGGCACCATGCAGAATCTCGCGAATGACTTTCCCGAGGATTTCAGGCTTGTTGAAATAGACAGGAACTTAAGCGCGGAAGGCGGTGACGAAGACATAATCTGGCAGCCCGGCGGCGATGTGGCGTTTTTGGCCGGCAGGAACAGGGCGCTTGAATATTTTAGAAGGTCAAGGCAGGAATCATACGAGGAGCAGTCGCTGACAAAGGAAATGGTGGAGGAAGCGCGGACAGCTTATTCAAACGCTGTCTTCGGCACAAAGGTGGTTTTTATGCCTGAAAAAACCCTGCTTGACGCCAAATTAAGATGCAGGGAGACTTTCCACCTGGACATGATAGCGACAACGCTTCCGGACATTAAGGGAAAGGGTTTCAGGGCGTTCGTGCCTTCGTATACGAAGGAAGCTTATGACGCCCTTACTTTCGCGCCGCTGGACCCGGAAATCATGAAAGGCGCGCAGAGGGAATTTGACCTTGCCGCGGAGCAGTTCAAAAAAATGGGATATGCAGTCAGCCGGCTTTATTTCTCTGACCATCCCGTAAGGGGGCCAGTCAATATAGGCAGGTTCAGGAACAAGGAAACCGGAAAATACACTGTCCTGCTCGCCAAATACCCGTACCATTTGCCGCCAGGAGACCCGAACTGCCCGCAGGCAAGGATAAACTTCATACTGGACAAGCTAAATGAGGAGACAGCGGACTGGATGGAAAACCCCAATACCCAAAAGTATAATGAAGTAGTGAGCTGGATTGATACCATGTGGAGAATAATGGATGAGGTAGCGCTGATGCCCAATCCCATATACGAGGCACAAAAAAAAGTATTTACGGATCTGGGATATGACGTCATCACTATACCTATGTACGCATGGGGCGCGGGCGGGCTGCATTGCCAGCTTATGTACTGATAAATATCTGAATAAGCAATTAGCCATAATCCATAAACCTTAAAATTTGAATATCTAATGCTGAATTTTCATATTGACAATACGGTAATATAAGTGTATAAATAACAATAAGATACATCCTTTAAACTGGCCCTGCGAGGCTGGTAAGGAGCAGTTAATAACGCCTTCTTACTGCGTTCGCCAGGCAGTAGAGGGCTTTTTTCATGCCCGAAACCGCCGATTGAACGTCAAAGCCCCGCCTGCCAAAACGGAGGCAGGATAGTGGAAAAAAAGCTTAAAATAAAAAGTGAACTTCTTGACAAAACCTCAATTTCCCGCGCATTGACCCGCATTTCCCATGAAATAATTGAGAAAAACCACGGCGCAAAAAACCTGGCGATAGTCGGCATAAAAAGCAGGGGCGACGTCCTTGCCAGGCGCATAGCCGACAATATTAAATCAATAGAAAATACTGAAGTGCCTATAGGCGCTGTTGATATTACGCTCTACAGGGATGATTATGACCGCATAAGCAAGGTTGAGGTTAAATCCACGGAACTTCCGTTTTCCGTGGATGACAGGGATATAGTGCTTGTGGACGATGTGCTTTATACGGGCAGGTCTACGCGCGCTGCCATGGACGTGGTCATGGATTACGGCAGGCCAAAGACCATACAGCTCGCGGTACTTGTGGACAGGGGGCATCGCGAACTTCCCATACAGGCGAACTACGTCGGCAAAAACGTGCCGACGAGCAAGAATGAGATAATTGTGCTGAAGCTTGAGGAACCTGACGGCGGGGAAAAAGTGCTGCTTGCGGAAAAGGAGGGGTGAAATGGCGCTTGAACACCTGATAGCCCTGCAGGATGTGCCTGCGGAACAGATATCGGAAATACTTGAACTGGCCAAAGTATTCAAGGCGGTCAATGAACGTGAAGTGAAGAAGGTGCCGACGCTGAAAGGAAAAACCGTGGCAAACTTTTTCTTTGAAAACTCAACCCGCACAAAAACCTCTTTTGAGATTGCTTCCAAGCGCCTTTCGGCGGATGTCCTGAACCTTGCCATATCAACGAGCTCTGTGGCTAAGGGCGAGACCCTGATTGACACCATACGTACTATTGAGGCCATGCAGATTGACATAGTGGTGATAAGGCACAGCGTATCGGGTGTGCCGCTGATGTTGACAAGAAAAATAAGGTCGCGTGTAATTAACGCGGGCGACGGCATGCACGAGCATCCGACGCAGGGCCTGCTTGACATGTTTACCATAATGGAAAAGAAAAAGAGGATAGAGGGTTTGACTGTGGCCATAGTCGGCGATATCGCTCATTCTCGCGTAGCAAGGTCAAATATCTGGGGCTTAAAGAAGCTCGGCGCAAAAGTGCGCGTCGTGGGGCCTTCGACACTCATACCCCGCGACATAGAGGGGTTTGGAGTTGAGGTCTATAATGACCTTGAAAAGGGCATTAAGGGCGCTGATGTGGTGAACATACTCAGGATACAGCTTGAAAGGATGAAAAAGCACCTTTTCCCGACAATAAGGGAATACGCGATGCTTTTCGGCGTAAACACCACAAAGCTTAAAGCCGCGAAAGCGGACTGCCTTGTCATGCATCCGGGACCGATGAACAGGGGCGTTGAAATATCGCCGAATGTGGCTGACGGGCCGCAGTCCGCGATAGAGGAACAGGTGACGAACGGCGTGGCCGTAAGGATGGCTGTGCTGTACCTGATGGGAGGAGGCAAGGCGAATGAAATTAATAATTAAGAACGGGTTTGTTATTGATCCTGCCAATAAGGTGGAGGGAAAATTTGATATACTCGTAAATGACGGGAAAATAGCGAAGACAGGCAAGTCAATACAGGCAGCTGACGCCAAAATAATTGACGCCTCCGGCAAGACGATAATGCCCGGGTTCATAGACATGCACGTACACTTCCGCGAGCCGGGTTTTGAGTACAAGGAGACGATAGAATCAGGCTCAAAGGCCGCGGCAAGGGGAGGGTTTACTACAGTGGCCTGCATGCCGAACACCGACCCTGCCATTGACAACCAGGCGCTGGTTGAGTTCATTAACATGAAGTCAAAGCAGGTAGGGATGATTGACGTAAGGGCCATAGGCGCCATAACAAAAGGAAGGGCGGGCCAGGAACTGGCTCCCATAGGAGAGCTGTACAAGGCCGGGGCTGTAGCCGTATCGGACGACGGCAGCTGCGTTATGAACGCGGAAATCGTGAGGCGCGCGATGCAGTACTGCAGGATGTTTGGTATACCGCTTATAGAACACTGCGAGGACGTGAACCTGGCCGGCGAGATCGAACGCGGC
>CAYNMZ010000186.1:0-3948 GCA_964398505.1 uncultured Spirochaetia bacterium | reverse complement strand
CGGCACGCGTCGCAAGCGCGACCAGCGGCGGCAACATAGTAATACGCCTTGACAGCACCACAGGCCCGATAGTAGGGACATGCTCCGTGGTTGGAACAGGCGGCTGGCAGACCTGGCAGACAAGGACCTGCGCGATATCAGGAGCGACAGGTATACACGATGTTTACTTCATGTTTACCGGAGGGTCCGGGTTTCTTTTCAACTTTGCGTCCTACAGCTTCACGCAGGGCAGCGTAACGGCCACGAATACACCGACACGCACAAACACGCCTGCTGTACCGACAGCGACGCCGACAACACCGGTCCCGACGAACACGCCAATAATACCGACAGCGACGCCGACAACACCTGTTGTCACGGGCGGGCTGCGCGACCTCGCTGCAGCTAAGGGCATGCTTATTGGATCTGAGGCAACTAACAGCCCGCTGCAGAGCGAAGCGCTGTACAGGTCCACGCTCGCGAAAGAATTCAACTGGCTGGGCGGGGAAAACGAGTTCAAGGCGTACCTTTGGAGCGGACCGTACTCCTACAGCTTTACAACCACTGACTACTACAGGAATTTCAGGGATACGAACAATATGAATATGAGGGGGCACGTGCTTGTTTATTATACGGTTGTGCCAAGCTGGATGAGTTCGGGGAATTACTCCAGCACCCAGGTAAGCGACATGCTTAGGTCATACATCAATGCCATGGCAGGACGCTATAGCGGTAAGATGAACGAGTGGGACGTTGTAAACGAGGCCGTGACTGACAGCGCGCCTTACGGTTACAGGTCAAATGACTTCTGGTACCAGAAGCTTGGCGACTATATACCCCAGGCTTTCAGCTGGGCAAGGGCCGCTGACCCGAACGCGAAGTTAATTTACAATGACTACGGCAACGAAGGACTTAACGGGAAGTCAAATTACATATATGACATGGTAAAAGGATTTAAGTCCAGGGGAGTACCGATCGACGGCGTGGGCTGGCAGTGCCATGTAAGCAGCACGTGGCGGCTTAACGACGATATTTGGGAAAACGCGCAGAGGCTTTATGATCTTGGGCTTCGTGTAACGGTTACGGAACTTGACGTGGCCATACCCGTGCCTGTAGACTCGGCAAAATTGCAGTCACAGGCAAAGGCATACGCTGACATGGCGTTCCTCTGCATGACGCATCCCAACATAAAGAGGATGTTCATGTGGGGGTTCACGGACAAGTATTCATGGATACCGGGCTTCACGAACGGAGCTTCAGACGCGGCCCTGATATTTGACACGAACTACAATAAAAAGCCCGCGTATTACGCGATAGAGACGGTCTTGAAACTCCAGCCTGTGGACGGTATTTATAACGGCGGTTTTGAAAGCTCCATATATACCTGGAATGAAATTTCAGGCGGCGCAATTGCCGAGGAAACATCGGTTGTAAGGAGCGGCACAAAATCAGCCAGGGTTTACAACAGGAGCCAGGCATATCAAGGCATAGGCCAGTATGTGCTGCCTTATTTGCTGTCCAACGGGCAGGGTACATACAATGCCGGCGCATGGGTCCGTCTCGCGTCAGGCACGGACACGGCCAAGCTTACTCTCTATATAAAGGACGATTCGGGCAGCAAATATGTGTCGCTTGGCTCGGCATCGGCAAACAGCACCGGCTGGACACAGGTAAGCGGCTCGGCAAATGTCACATGGACCGGACTGTTAAGGGTAGCTAGGCTCTTCGTGGAGACAGGCACCAGCACCGTAAACTTCTATGTTGACGATGTCAGCTTCAGCAAGGGAGGCGCAGTGACGCCTACCAATACGGCAACATCGGTTCCGACTGCGACGGCGACGCTGACGCAGACTCCGGTTGTAAAGTCAACGTGGAGAGTGCTTGCGGGCGGGACAGCTGCTTTTACGGATTCGCAGGGCAATATATGGTCAGCTGATTCAAATTACAACAGCGGCACCGCGTACAGCACCACAGTTACGGTAAGCAACGCGATGCCGTCAGCTTCGGATATGGCGCTTTACCAGAGCGAACGTTACGGAAGCCCGTTCACATATTCGTTTAACGTTCCTGCTGGCAGCTACCAGGTTACACTGAAGATGGCTGAGACATACTGGACAGCCGCGGGCCAGAGGGTTTTCAACCTGTCCATAAACGGGACACAGGTTCTCTCAAACTTTGACCTGTTCACGGCAGCCGGAGGCGCCAACAAGGCTTATGACAGGGTATTCAATAATGTTGCGCCGGTTAATGGCGTGATATCAATACAGTTCGGGCCCGCAAGCGTTGACAATGCAAAAGTTTGCGCGATACAGATAATAACTCAGCCGGTAGTTCCGACAGCGACGCCTACGACGCCGGTGCCGACTAACACGCCGATAGTGCCGACAGCGACGCCTACGACGCCGGTGCCGACTAACACGCCGGTAGTTCCGACAGCGACGCCTACGACGCCGGTGCCGACTAACACGCCGGCAGTGCCGACAGCGACGCCGACAACGCCTGTTGCGGCGAATTTCTCAATAAGCGTAAAGAACGGGGATATCAACAACAGCACAAACAGCCCGCAGCCGAGCATAAGGGTCTTAAATACAGGCTCAGCCGGATTAAACCTGAATTCAATAGAGGTAAGATACTGGTTTAACTATGACGGTTCGGGCCAGAGCGTGCAGTCATGGCTTAACTGGGCTGGGAAATTGCCGCAGGGCACAACGATAAACAATAATGTCCAGTTGTCAGTGGTTTCAGTAAACGCAGGCACGCAGACACACTATGTAAGCGTCAAGTTCAGCGGCGGGATAATCCTGCAGCAGAACGAGTACGCTGAGATACAGTTAAGGTTCAACAAGTCAGACTGGTCCGCAATGACTCAGTCAAATGACTGGAGCTTCACGAACTCGCAGAACTGGCAGGTTTGGACAAAGGCAACCGGATATTCGTCCGGAAGCCTCGTATGGGGACAGGAACCCGCTTCAACAGCGCTTCCGGCGACGGTTTCCTCGGTAATAACATACCCCAACCCTGCTACATCAGATACCGGTGTCACGTTGGGGTATTCCATTGCAACAACAGGAACAGGAGTTACTGCAGGCGCCTATAATGAGCAGGTTTATGCGATTGACCCGTCAGCAAGATTGAGCCTGAAGATATTCTCCCAGTCAGGCAGGCTGATATGGCAGCAGGACCTTGACGGTGTCTATTATCTTACGACAGGCGAACACCAGGTAAAGTGGGATGGAAAGGTCGCTGGCGGGAAAGAACTCAGCGCAGGCATGTATACATTGAAAGTTGAGCTTAAGATGAAAGACGGGACAAGCACAGGCTTCGCGAGAATAATAATGCTAAGGTAATTTTCAGCAAGCATAAGTGAGGGGTTAAGGGTTCGGGTTTATGCCCGGCCCTTAACCCTTGTTGTGTTATCCGGAAAAGATAAGAGCATTTATTATTGTGTCAAGAGAGTTGTTGCGGCAAAAAAATATAGAGGGGATTAATATGAAAACAGTTGGGTTCACGTGAAAACAAGTTCTAAGATTCGGTAAAATATAAAGTCCATGGCGGAGGCGGCAAAATGCGCGGAAAAAATTCATTTGCGGTAGTTTTTTTCATATTAATCATATCATTGGCTTTATACCGGATGTCTTTTGCAGACAACCCGCTGATTTACCAGCGATATACCGCGGATCCGAATGCCTCCGTATACAATGGCAGGATGTATTTATACTGCTCGCATGACCAGGATACAGCCACTGACTACAGCTCAATAACTGACCTTACGCTTATTTCCTCGGATGACCTTGTGAACTGGACAGACCACGGGGAGCCGATACAAATGCCCCGTGACGCTTCATGGGCGACCATGGCATGGGCGCCTGCTTCCGTGTACAGGAACGGGTACTATTATGTCTATTTCGGGAACGGCGCGAACAATATAGGCGTTATGAGAAGCACGAGCCCTACCGGCCCGTTTACAGA
>CAYNMZ010000185.1:0-3966 GCA_964398505.1 uncultured Spirochaetia bacterium | reverse complement strand
CCTCTACCTTTGTGCCCTTGCACAGCCTGTCCAGCGTTGACTGGTTGGCTGACTCAAGCCCGAATTTCATCAGCCTGAATCCCGCCTTTTTCATGAGGGGCGCCACAGACTCGTTTATATAGTCAAACCTGAAATTGCCCATGAGCTTTATCTTATAATCCCGCTGTATCATTCCTTCGCAGAACTTTTTCAGCCATTCTCCCCTGGGAAAGGTCCCGGTATCGTCAAAAATCTCCCTTATCCCGTATTTTTTTACGAGCATGTCAATTTCAGCGAGCAGGCTTTCCGGCGTCCTGGTCCTGAATTTCGGGAACAGGGTTGTCCATGAACAAAAAGTGCATTTTGCCCACGGGCAGTCCCTGCCCACCATCGTATAGGTGTAAGGGCTGTATTTAAAAAACTTTTCCCCGTATATCTTCCACTTTGTAAGGTCCCGGTCAATGAAAGGGAGCGTATTTAAGTCGTGGTTCAGCTCAAATTTGCCGGTATTTTTAATTTCCCCGTTTTCCCTGTACCATATACCTGGTTCAAGCGCTTCTTTCTTTTCAATGTGCCTTACTATGTTAAGAAGCAGGAAATCATAATCCCCTCCTGTAGCGGCATAGTCTGCAACGGAGTTTTCCATGGTTTCCGCGGGCATGGCGGTAATATGGTCACCGCATATTACAAGCTTTGTTTCAGGCAGCAGCTTTTTGACTTTTTCCATAATAGCCCAGTGTTGCCTGACTACCGGAGTCTTGGTTTCGTACATTATCACATCCGGCTTTTCGGACAGCAGGAGTTTTTCATACCGTTCCCAGCTTATATTTTCAGCAAGACAGTCATTGTATATGGCGTCGTAACCTCTGGTTTTCACAAGCGTGGCAGCTGAAGCAGGCACCATCGGGTAGATGAAGGAAGGGTTGTGAAACCACTGGAACTGCCTGTTCTGGCCAAGAGTGGCTGTGCCATCACCTTCAAGCGGCGGGTAAGATATCATTACCTTCATTTATTTTCTCCTTATATGTATTTCAGTTATTTTTCCTCATCCAGCTTAGCAGACAAGAGCCCCTTTATAAAATAAACGCCGTACCACAAATGCGTTATAAATATACCGGCTGCCGTCATCACTCCGTAAGAAAAACCCGGCGTCCTTAACGCATCCATTATAAGCAGTAAGCAGTACAATATCAATGGAATAAAGCCTAAAGCAGCGGACTCTCCGGCCAGCAGGACAAAAGGCACAAGCCCCGCTAAGTAAAGCACAAAGAACGTCGGCACAAAATATGAAAGCCTGAAGGAAGTTTCAGGGAACCTTTTTACAAAATATCCCCTGTGCATCGCGTAATTTTTAACCTGCTTAATATGCCCTGCGGGAAAATCCCTCCTGTGATGGCTGACAAGGACTTCAGGGTGGTATTTTATCCTCATCTTGAGGTCCTTGACTATCTTAAGGCAAATTACCGTATCTTCTCCGGGCCAGAATTCCGTATTAAACCCGCCTATCTTTTCCAGCACATCCTTCCTGATAATAAGGTTGCACGAAGGAAAATCGTCAACATCCCGCGCCTTTTCAGGAATATAACGGTACCTGTAGCCGCCTCCGCCAAGGAAGGAAGAATATATATATCCGCTGACTTTTTTCAGCAAAGAGTCATTCTCCGGCGTAATCGCAGGGCCTCCCACCGCCGCAATATCGTTGTCTGACTCAAATATTTCAACAGCTTTCTTAAGCCATGACTTTGAAGGATACACATCATCGTCGATAAATGCCACGATTTCAGCGTCCGTAGATTTTATACCAATGTCCCTTTTCTCACCAGGATGTATGTGCCCGGTAGGTATCACCCTTAAACTGAACGAAAAATTGCCTTCCAGGACTCCGGGATTGTCAGGAAGCACAATTACGTCAAGAAGCTTCTTGTCATAGTCCAGGGCCTCTATATACGGCAGGGATTCCCTGATATAGTCGTTTATTTCCTTAACCGGTATTATTATGGCTGTTTTTTTCAATTTCTGCTCCTGAGGTCCATTTTAGCTTATTTTGTCGTAATACTTCAGTATCTTCAGCCTGTAAAACACCGTAAGGGTGTCCCACAACATGTTAAATACAGTTGACGGTTTTATGTGCCCGAATTTGCCTTTGTAATCCACTACAACTGGCGCCTCGGTAATTTTAAACCCGTAATAATTGCATAACACAAGCAGTTCAAGGTCAAAAGCGTAGCGTTTTATCAGGACCTTGTGAAATGTCCTTGAAAGCGCCTCTCGCCTGAAAAGTTTGATACCTGTCTGTGTGTCACGCAAAGGAAGCCCGAACAACAGCTTGACAATGAAAAAATACACCGAAGACATAATACGCCTGTTTTTCGGGTAATTAAGCACAGACAACGGATGCCGCTTTGACCCGATCACAACATCCGCATTTTTCTCGTTCATTTCCTTAAATAGCGCCTCAAACTGCTTCGGGTGTATGTCAAGGTCTCCGTCAAGGAACATAATAAGGTCCCCGTCAGATTTCCTAAAAGCCTCCTTTAAAGCCTGCCCTTTGCCCTCGTTGACCTTAAGCCTGTAGATTTTTATATGCTTTTGAGCCGCTTTAGAGGCCTTCCTGAAAGTCCTGTCCTTTGAGCCGTCGTCCATTACTATTATCTCGTATTTGATATTTAACTTCCTTAAATATGCGTCAGTCTCAAGTATGTTGGCGGCCGCATAGAGTTCTTCATTGTACATGGGCATAAGCACCGAGAGTTTTTTGAAATTCATTGCGCCTCCGCCTTCTTCGCGGGCGCAAGAAGGCTGGCCAGCCCCGCTGCCAGGACCAGCACGTTTACGCCGAACATAACTGACAGCACCCGGTAAAAGCTGTCGTGGAAGAACCAGAGAAGCCCGGCGTAAAGAGCCGCGCCCGCGTAAATGAACAGTATGAAAAAGTGCCTCCTTGAAGCCAGGCTGTAATTTAAGACGACATTGAACAGCACCAGCGGCAGTATTGCGACACCAAAAAGCCTGACAACCCCGGAAATGGCCAGGTATTTGTCCCCTCCTGTTAGAAGTTTTATCACAAATTCCGGGAACACGGCGCAGAATATTATCCCGGCGGCGCTTATCGCGGCAGTAAGCCCCAATCCCTTGGCTAAAATGGTCCCCGATTTCCTGTTAAGCTCCGTATGTTCCGCGACCTTGGGAAACAGCGCCATAACTATTGCCGCAGGAAAGAACAAAAACGCCTTCCCTATTATAGAAGTTACGGCGTAAAAACCCGCTTCCTCCCTGCTGAAAAAATGCTTTACCATGAAAAGGTCCATATAACTCAGGAGCGAAAAACCCAGCATCGCGGCAAGGACAGGAACCGAATGCCCGAGTATTTCGCGCTTTTTAATCAACCCGCGTTCCGCTTCTTCCTTGTATTTAAAAATAGGCCTGATCAGTATAAGTCCGGCGATATAGGCCGCTACCGCGGAAAACAGACTCGCCAAAAGCGAGCCCCTTACACCGAATCCGGCAGAAATAAGCAGGACAAGGAATATAAGCCTGGACACAGCGTCTATTATCATATTGCTTCCAAGCCCCATGAATCGCTGAAGCCCCTGAAGGATACCCCTTACTACAGGCACAAGAAAGGAAATTATAAGGATTCCCCCTGTTATAAGCACAAGGTAAGAATCCTCTATCTTGAAAAAATCGCCTATGAACCGTGACATAAGAAAAAGGATTCCAAACGAAAGTATTGCTGCCGACAGAAAAAGCATAGTTGCCCGCTTGAACAGGAATTCTATTGCCCCGAACCTCTCCCTCGCCTTAAGAGAAGACGTTTTCTTTACTACAGCCATCTGGAACGACATGGCAGGCATGGTGAATATCATTATCATGCCCAGCATGGTCGCAAGCACCCCGTATTCCTCGGGCTTTAAATTCCTTGTTGCGTACATGTGAAAAACAAAATTAGAGGCATTTACAACGCTGGACGCTATAAACAGTATCAGC
>CAYNMZ010000184.1:0-3994 GCA_964398505.1 uncultured Spirochaetia bacterium | reverse complement strand
AACCCCGACTTACACAAACACGCTCTCTCCTACGCCTACATATACCGCCACAAATACGAGGACTTCAACGCCGACATATACCGAGACGGTTATGCCCAGCCCGACTTTCACGCGTACGGATACGCCTACCGCGACAAGCACGCGGACCGTGACGCCCACCATAACAGTTACTTTCATGGATACTTTTACCGTTACAAGGACAATAACCGAAACCAGGACGCCGACCCCGACGTATACAGTAACACTTTCGCCGACGGATACAAGGACCGCCACGCCGTCGCGGACAATGACGGACACTTACACGGAAACCGCTACCTACACTGTAACCCGCACATTCACCGACACCAGGACGCCTACCCCTACGGTCACGGACACCAACGTAAATACCGCGACAAGCACCAGGACGCCGACGCCGACTTTCACCGCTTCCCCGACATTCACCTTTACAAGGACTGTCACGGACACCAGGACGCCGACGCCCACTTACACCATAACTGACACGCCGACCGATACCAGTACGCAGACATATACACGTACGTTTACCCCGACTTATACGGCCACGCCCTCCTTTACGGACACGAGGTCGCCGACCTTTACGGGAACGCCTACTTTTACAAGGACAGACACTTCTACAAGGACAATTACGCCGACATTCACGGCTTCGCCCACTTCCACGTCCACGCGGACCGATACGCCCACATTTACGGCCACGCGTACTTTCACTCCGACGTTTACGCCGACATCTTCGCCGACAAATACGCCGACTTTCACGGATACGCCCACTTTTACAGTGACATTTACGGCCACGCCGACGCCCACGAACTCGCCGACCCCGATACAGTTTCCGTACATACTTGTAATAGAGGCTTATAATGAGGCCGGCGAGCTGGTAAAGCTGATAGGCGAATCAAGGATAAATGAGAATATCAGCGGGTTTGACACGCTTGTATCCGGGAATCCGGTGACCGTGTTCAATCCTTCGGACCCGTCAGGACAGCTTGTTCTGAGGTTCCCCGGCATATGGACGCCGGAGCAGAAAAATGTCGATTATGTTGACTTCACGTGGGCCGGGCTCAATGAAAACGGCCAGCCAATAAACCAGGGTGTTTACTATATAAAGGTCAGCGTAAAGGATAATTACGGGCATGTGGAAACCACCGTGAAGGATATACAGGTCTTAAAGACAGAACAATACACAAGGGTGAGCATATACAATACGGCCGGAGAAGTGATCAGGGTACTGGAGTCGCCTGTAGTGTCGGGGACGGTGTTGAACCTTGATTCAATGGAAGATGTCATGTACGTAGACAATGGCGGCAGCGTGGCCATAAAGTTCGGCGCGCCCGGACAGCTGGAGTGGGATGGAAAGAACATGGAAGGCAAGATGGTCTCAAACGGCATATACGAGATACGGGTGGAGATAAAGACCGCGGATGGATATACAGTCAGCGGAGTAAAGACAGTCACTGTATTAAGCCAGAGAGGCAGCTCAATACTTGTTGACGAGTCAAATCCTTTGGCATATCCAAAGTCGTATCCGAACCCCGTTTACGCGTATACGGGCGGCGGTGAATACGCCAGCATAGACTGGTTCTCGGCTGTACCAGGTGAAATAACGATAAAGATATATAATATGGCGGGCGAGCTTGTAAGGCGCATAGAGGGAAATCTTGCGGTTAAGCCTGTTAAGTGGGATTTAAGGACAACAGGCGGTCAGGACGCGTGCAGCGGCCTGTATGTGGCCGTGCTTTACGCAAAGGCAAAGGACGGAAGGCGCGATATCGCAAGCGTCAAGATATCGCTGATACGCAAGGGAGATCCACAGGCGACTTACTGATTTTAAGCCCGGAGCCGTGTAAGTGTTACTGAAGGAATTTTTTATGGGATTTCAGGTTAAAAGCAAGTCCAGATCAACTGCCTGTCAGGTTTTGTGCACGGCAGTCCCTTTTTTTCGCGGAGTCTTATTGATTTGACTATGATTTGAAAAAATATATTTGAAAAAATATATCTTGAAAAACCGTATTTTAGGCATTAAAATATAAAAATAAAAATTTAGGGAGGTAATAATATGCCGCAGGGAGAAATTTTTCTCGAGCGTCGTAAGTTCAAGAGGGTTAACAAGAGGATAAAAGTTAGCTACAAGGTTGTCTCGCTGCCTGCCGAGATAGAGGAAATAAAGAAAAAACTTGAGAAAAACACGGTTGAAAGCGTAAATATCAGCGCCGGAGGTATACAGCTGATAGACGATGAAGAATTGGCGCCGGAACAGATATTAAGGATAGAGATAAATGTCGGCTCAACGGGCGATACCATAATAACGTTTGCTGAAGTTCGCTGGTGCGCTAAGGACAATGCTCTTGGGCGCTACAGGACAGGCATAGAGTTCCTTGTGCTGAAGGATGAGGACAAGGATATCATTGACAAAATAGTTGAAGCGGATTGAAAAGAATGTGAACTTTTTTTCGGATGCCGTGTTTATAGGATAAGTATATCCTGAATTTTATTTACGAGCGAACCTGGCTATGAAGAAACCGTCCATATTAAGGCTGTTACCCGGGGCGGACTGAAAATAATTTCCTTTCCTGAAAGCGCGGAGTTTTGGGTTCCTGCCGCAAACGTCAACGGCTTTAAAATCCCTGTTTTTTTTCAGGAAACGTTCTGCGACGCCAATGTTCTCCTTTGGGTTCAGCGTGCAGGTTGAGTAGAAGAGTTCGCCGCCCTTTTTAACCCATGCGGAGGAATTTTCAAGTATCGCCAGCTGCAGACCGGGGAATTGTTTAAGTTCATTTTCTGTAATGCACCACTTTTTCTCCGGGTGCCTGCGTATCACGCCCAGCGCAGAGCAGGGCGCGTCAACCAGGACCTTGTCAGCTTTTTTTTCAAGCTCCGCGACCGGCACTGTAGCGTCATGCTGCATTATTTCTGCGTTTGTGACGCCAAGGCGGAGAAAATTCTGCTCCATCATTGTAATGCGTGACTTTTGCGGCTCTATTGCCAGTATTTTGCCCATGCCTGACATTGCCATTGAAAATGCCGCGGTTTTCCCGCCGGGCGCGCTACCCACGTCAATGACCGCGTCTTTTTGCGACGGGGATATGATTTCGCAGAGAAGTTGCGATGAAAGGTCCTGCACCTGGAAAAGGCCTTCCTCAAAGGACGGGGTCTTTACGGCGTCTCCTGAGGTTACCAGTATGGCGTTTTTCGGGAAAAAGAGTTGTTCGGCTAAGACGCCGTTTTCCTTGAGCTTTTTTAAGAGCTTTTGAGAGGTTGTCTTTAAGGTGTTTACTCTTAAAAAAATAGGCGGCTTTGAGTTGCCGGCCTTCATAATAGTTTCAGCGCTATCAGGGAAGTGCCTGTAAAAAAAACGGGCCATCCATTCCTCGTATGAAAGCAGTATTGCCTGGTATGCGACTTCGTCTTTCCGGGGAATTTCAGGTATGTTTTTTTTTGACCTTAAAAGTGAACGCAGGACAGCGTTGACAAAACCCGAAGTTTTGGGATGGATATATTGCCTGGCCAGGTTCACGCATGAATCGACAGCCGCATACGGCGGAATGGAATCCATGTGCCGCAGCTGGTAAAAACCTATTCTTAGTATATTCATCAGTTTTGGGTCTTCAACCGGTTTCCTGATAAATGGCGCCAGGCAATGGTCAATGAGCCGCTTGTTCCTCATTATGCCGTAAACCAGCTCGTAGACCTTTTTTATGTCGCTGTGCGCGTCAGAAAGGCCTTTCATGTTGGCCTCTATTGATTCCCTGGCCCATCTCCTGGTGATAAAAACATCGTTTAGTATCCTGAATGACACTGTCCTGAAATCCCTGAGCATTTTTTTCTCCTTTTAAAGGATAATATCATAAACTGTACGCCCGGGCAAGGTGGCGGAAATGCCAAAATGCCACCAAAATGCCAAATTATCATACCTTTTTAGCCATTTAAAGACTGTTTTTCTGGTGGTATTAAAGATCCTGGCTGTTAACATAACGTTTTTGTG
>CAYNMZ010000183.1:0-4036 GCA_964398505.1 uncultured Spirochaetia bacterium | reverse complement strand
TGTTCTTCTGTCACGCCTTGCTCATCCGCAAAAACCGAAAATACGGATTGCGCGCAATTCAACCCTGTGCCAAATATCTGCTTTGCCTTTTCCTGCCTGTCCATAATTTATCCTCCTTGGGTTTCTCGTGCAGGCGCACGCCGCTATTCGCCTATTATTTGAACAACGATTTCCCTGCTTCGCGGCTTTGTATCAAAATCTATGAAACATATCTGCTGCCATGCGCCAAGATGCATGCTTGACCCGGTAAAAGGAATCGTTATTGACGGTCCCAGCAGGGACGCGCGAAGGTGAGAGCCGCCGTTTGCGTCTCCCCACGTAGCGTCGTGTTTGTATCCGGCTTTATAAGGAATAAGCCTTTCAAACATTTCCGGTAGGTCGGCAACAAGCCCTGACTCAAACTCTATCGTGGTAATGCCTGCAGTTGACCCGACGCAGAAAACAGTCACAATACCGTCCTTTATCCCGCTTTTTTTTACAATAGCATCCACTTTGCCGGTGATGTCAAACATCTGGGTAAAACCTTTTGAGCTTAACTTTATCGTTCCTGTCTTGACCATAACGGCCTCCCGGGTGTTTTTAAGGATAATACCACATTTGGGCCGTAAATTAAAATCATTGACATAAATTATCATATTGTTATAATAGCTTCCGTTCTTATACAGAGTTGACAGAGCAGTTACGGGTAGCCGGGATGACGAAATGGTAGACGTAGAGGACTTAAAATCCTCCGGAGCTCACCCTCCGTGCCGGTTCAAGTCCGGCTCCCGGCACCACTATTGAAGTCCGGAATCAAAGAGAAGTTTTAATCTTACTTGAGACTTGAAATTTGGGAATAAGATACGCTTTGATAGATTATACAGTGATATGTCGCGGGGTGGAGCAGTGGTAGCTCGTCGGGCTCATAACCCGAAGGTCGTTGGTTCAAATCCAACCCCCGCAACCAGTTAAGGGCCTCCGGCAATGGAGGCCCTTTCTCATTGTATAGGATACAAGCTGTTGGATTTGAAGCGAGCGAGCGCCGAGCGAAGCGAGGAAAAGCGCCGTATATCCCGAAGGGATTATGATACGGCGCGTCAGCGAGCGAGCCGGGTCTGGCGAGCCGCATTCAAGCGGCGAGACAGACAAATCCAACCCCCGCAACCAGTTAAGGGCCTCCGGCAACGGAGGCCCTTTTTTATTGAACCGTATACACGCTTGGGTCTTAAAAAGACTTTGTTCCCGGGATTTTGAAATGGAATTTCTTGCGGGTATAATTCAGCAGGCTTTATTCATTCCCTCGTTATAATATAAACCGTCTCCCCGTCCTTAACCAGGTTCAACTGCTCGCGGGCAACCTTTTCAACATACTCCCTGTCATTATAAATATTGCTTATTTTCTGCTGAAGCCTTGCATTGTCCTCTTTTAACTGTTCTATCTCGTCCCTTATGGCGTCCCTCTGCGATTTCATGTCAAGGTACTTCTGGAGGCTTCGGCCGAACACCAGCGCGCCGAAAGCCATCACGCAGATTACCAGTATTTTCTTGCCGCTTATTTTTGCCGCCATTTGCACAGCCTACCTGTGTTCCCACGGCCTGAAAATACTGCCAAAGGACCGCTCTTCCCAGAATTCCTTGAGGGGCGGGTAGACATTGTGCTTTTCGTATACGAGTACAGACGCATTGACCTGCATTATCATGATAAATACGAAGCTTAAAAACGGCATCAGGAATATCGGAAAAAGCGCGAAAAGCGCCACGACCGTGGGCATTACAGGCCTGAAAGCGAAACCCATCATAGGGTAGAGCATCAACAAAAGATACCCGATAAAAAAAGCCGTAGTTGAGGAGGAAAAAGGCGATGACATGGTCATTAAAAGCGCCTTTTTATAAGAGACAAAAATCCTTTTCTTCTCATCCATTACCATTATCGGCATAACGTAAATCTGCATTATAAAGAAGACAATAACTATCCATATACCAAGTCCTCCCAAAACCAGCATCGGTATCCCGCCGCCTGATTTTGTCCTGTAAAAATTCACGCAAAGCACCGCAATGTAAATGAAAAACGAGTTCAACAGGAATATCGCCGCCCCCCTCAATGCGAATTTGCCGAATCCTGCCGCTATTTCCGCAAAAAAACCGCCTGTCTCCTGTGTCCTTGCCAGTTTTGAGAGATAATGCATATATGCCGGGGCAAAGAGATGCCATACAAGCCCCACGGAAAGCGCTGTAAAAGGTATGTTCTGGTCTTTCATGAAAAAGAGAGCGAAAAATCCCAGCATAATGAGGAACACGACGAAATTCATCAGGACACACTTGAAGAGATTGTCGTACAGAAGCCAGAAGGATCGTTTGAGTGTTCTAAAAAACATCTTAAAGGAGTTTTTCCAGCTCTGGTATGGCTTTTTTCAGTTCAAGCCTTCCGCGGCCCAGGTTGCCATCCAGGCTTAAGGCAAGCGTGACAAAGTAATTCTTGCCGGCTATCATCATTATCATGGTGGCCTTTTCCGTGGATATTAATACCTCATTTGTCTTGCCAAGACCGAAGCTCTGCGAGGCCTTTTTCGCGCTTGATATGATTGTTGAATACTCGGCGCCTGCGGCAGTTATGTCAAAATCCGATTTTGCCGAGAACTGTTCTATGGCAATTCCGTCCTCGCCTATAACACTGGCGCCCATAGCTCCATCCACATTCTCTACAATCCTCTGCAAAAGACTCTTAAAATCCACTTTTCCCGCCTTTTTTTATTATAGGACTTTCTTGATTCTGTCTATTACATCCTTTAGTATTAGCCTCATCTTTCCCACATTTATTCCCTCATTACCTATCATAAAAAGAACTCCATTGCCAACCTCGGTAAAAAGCAGTTGTCCCGACTCTGCGGATATCACTACTTGGTTAAGCTTACCCTGGTCCATACTCTTAACCGACTGCTCTGTCCTGTCAACAATCGTCGCAATATGCTTTCCTATGTCGGAAGCGTTTATTGACGCCGGCAGAACACTGGCAACTATTTTTCCATCCCGTTGAAGAAAGAAGCTTCCGACAACGCCCTCTACGTCACCAAGTCCCTTTAATATCTTTTCTATTTCCTTTTCCTTGCCTGCGGCCGCCTGGGCAGCCGGTTTTTCTTCTTTTTTCTGCTGAGCTGCCGGCGCCGCAGTCTCGGGCTTTTCCGCAGCCGGCGGTTCCTTTTTCGGCTCAGGCTTTTTTTCTTCCTCTTCTACCTTATCATCCTCCACCGCTTCCTTCATCACGTCAAGTATGTCTTCGGTGGTTATCTTTTCAGCTTCTATTTTTCTTTCCGAGGCAGGCGCCGTTTTTGAAGCCGCCTTTTTTATTTTCTTTTCCTGCAGGTCATATACTTCCCTGAGCCTCTGCTGAACTATTATATTTTCCGCGTCAAGGTCCAGCACTTCCCTTAAAACCTCTATTGCCTTTTCAAAATCCTCTTTCTTCGTATATAATTCCGCGGCCTTCAGGCTTTTCGTCACATCTATACGCGGTTTCTCCGGCGAAGCAGCCTTGGCGGCAGGTTCAACGGCCGCGGGCTTTTTCTCAGCCTGAACGGGTTTCTCCGGTTTTTTTTCTTCAGGCTTTTCTTCCTGATGCTTACCTGGTTCCCTGCTTGCTGCCAGTGCCTCCTGCAGTTTTTCCTGCGTTTCAGCGTCCTCAGGATTTAACGCCAACACCCTCTGGAACTGGCTCACTGCTTCCGCGTACATTTTTTTTTTGAGGTAAACATTACCCAGCATCGAGTGAACCATTAGGTTGTCGTCGTCAACAGCCTCCACTTTCTTTAATTCCTCCACCGCCTCATCGTATTTGCCTTTTTCATTGTAAATCCTTCCAAGAACCACCCTTGCGGATGTATAGGAAGGGTGCTTTTCCAGACCTTTTTTGCAAACGCCAACAGCTTCATCATACATTCCGGCCTTCCTGTAAGCGTCTGCAAGGGGCACAAATATCATTGAGTCGGGATTTTGAGAAAACTTTTTATTCAACTCCTCTATCTCAGCCATTATTTTGGCATCACCCGGCATAAAACAAATC
>CAYNMZ010000182.1:0-4100 GCA_964398505.1 uncultured Spirochaetia bacterium | reverse complement strand
CTGTTTTAGGAGATTTTCCAAGAAATAGCTTAATTAAAAGGCTGAAATTGTAATAAACGCCTTCTTGAAATATAAAAAAAAAATAAAAAAAAGAAAAAAAGATTTTCCTTGAAATCAGGATGATTTTTAAATATAATCTTTCTCGTTGTTTAAAATCCGGCGGCATAGGCTTCGGCTGGCTGTTAACACCAGTACAGTTGCGCCGCCTGATAAGCCGTATAAGGCTCAATACTGCTTGGTAAAAACCAGGAGGCAACTAAGAGTATGGCAGAAAAACCGTTTGTAACAATCATTTCGCCGGTCAGGAACGCTGAACGCACGATAGATACCACGCTTCAGTATCTTTTGAACGTGGATTATCCCAGGGACAGGATGGAAATAATACTGGCCGACGGAGGTTCTACGGACAACACGAAGGTAATAATAAAAAAATGGATGGAGAAGTACAATTTTATAAAGCTGGTTGACGTCCCGGACTCCAAGTCTCCGGGCCATGCCAGGAACGCTGCCTTAAAGGTCGCGAAAGGCGAGTATATCTGCTTTACGGACGGCGATTGCGCGCCGCACAAGGACTGGATAGACAAACTGATTGAACCCTTTATGAAGGACCCTGAAATCGGCATGGTAGGCGGCGAGATATATACGCTGAGGACCGACGCAAACAATGACACCGAGTCCTACTGCGAGCAGGCAGGGTTCCTTTCAATAGGCGACAGGGTAAAGATGAAGAACGGCGGTTATTATCCGAAAATAAAAAAAGACCTTCCGAGCGAAGTGAACGGCTCGCAGACCTGCCCGTTTTTCGCGACCGCGAATGTCGCGGTATCAATGAAGGCTGCCGAGGCAATCGGCAAGGAATTCTGGCATGAACCGACGGGCGAGGATGTTGACTTTAACCTGAGGATTCTTAAAAAGGGATTCAAGCTGTTTTTCCAGCCATCTGCAATAGTTGACCACATGCACAGGGCATCGCCACAGCAGTTTTTCAAGCAGCTATACGGCTATGGCTACGGGCATCCGCTGCTCCTTAAGATGCATTCAAAAAAAGTTCTTGAGTTTTATTTTACATTCTTCGGCGGGTTTTCATTCTCTATACCGTGGCCTGTGCCGGGAATAATTTACATAGGCGACTACATGCTTATGCACCTTTCGTTTTTGGCTTTTCTCGTTACCGGCATTACCATGCTTGTAAAGGGCGGGATTTCGGCCGTGATATCCGGCTGGGTGCCGCTGGCTGTACTCGCGGGCCTTACCCTGTTTTTTAAGATAAGATTTTTTTGGCCGGTATTCAGGATGAAACCGTTTTCAAAGCTTCTCAAGTTTATGTGGATACATTATATGTCCAAATGGAACTTTATAAAAGGCGGCCTTGACGGCCAGAAAAAATTCGGCACCCTTAACATAGAAGGTTAAGGCGATGAAAACAAAACGCCGCGCTGCCTCATGGCACGCGGCTTTTTGTTTTTTCGGGCCCGTTAAAGGCGGTTTTATGGAAGATAAACACAATCAGAACAGGAGGAAATTTTAATGGAAGATGTATCGGCTATTATCGGTAATCTCGTGTCCCTGCAGGAAGCGGACAATGGAATAATGGCTGTTGAGGCGGAAAAAGAGGAGCTGCTCCGGGGAATAGAGGGGATGAAAGAAAGGATAAGTCAGTATAAGGCCGAATTTGATGCGAAGAAAAAGAAACTTGATGAGGCAAGAAAGGCCAAGGCAATGGTAGAAATGGAAATAAAGTCAAAGGAATCGGACATTAAAAAGAAGGAAGAGCAGTCCGCGATGATAAAGACGAACGAGGCCTACAAGGCCCTCCAGGAGGAAGTGGGGGCAATAAGGCGGGAAATAAAGTCCCTTGAGGAAAAAGAACTCCAGATTATGGAGGAGGAAGATTTGGCGCACAAATGGTTAAAGGAACAGGAAGTACTCCTGAAAAAGCAGGAAGAGGAGATAGCCGGAGAGATAAAAAAGTTTGAAGCCGCCATTGCTGAAAAGGAAGCCTCAATGGCGGGAAAGAAGAAAATAAGGGAAGAAAAGGCCGCGTCTGTCAATAGACAATGGTATGAAAAATATGAAAGAATAAGGAAAAACAAAGGCGGCCTGGCACTTGCCGAAGTCATACTGGATAACAAGAACAACGGCGTGTGCGGGGGATGCAAGATGGCTGTCAGGGCACAGAAAGTCATAGAACTCAAGAAGAAAAAGGAAATATTCATCTGCGAAAATTGCGCAAGGATAATGTATGTAAGGGAGAATGCATGAGACCATGTGAAGAGGCTAAAAAAGTCATTGCCGTAGAAATAGCGGCTTTAAGGATGCTTCAACGACGCGCCGGCGCCGAATACGACCGGGCAGCCGCTATAATTAGGGCATGCAGGGGTAAGGTCGTGGTAATAGGGCTGGGCAAGTCGGGCCTTATAGGGCAGAAAATATCGGCAACTTTGTCTTCAACGGGCACACCGTCGGTTTTCCTGCATCCAGTTGAGGCGGCGCACGGCGATATGGGAATTATAATGAAAAATGACGCGGCGCTGCTTATATCACAGAGCGGGGAAACGGACGAGGTAAAGGCCATAATGCCGGCTTTGCTGCGCCTTAAGATTCCCATGATAGTTATCACCGGCAATATGCGTTCCACGCTCGCGAAAAAAGCGAATGTCGTCATAAGCTCCTGGGTGCCTTCAGAGGCGTGCCCGATGGGCCTGGCGCCCACCGCTTCCACTACAGCCCAGCTTGCCATAGGTGACGCGATAGCAGTAGCGGTACTTAAAATGAAAGGATTTAAAAAAGAGGATTTCGCTCGCCTTCATCCGGGAGGCGCACTGGGAAAGAAATTGGTCCTGAAAGTGGATGATATAATGCACAGCGGTATGGATATACCCATAGTTGCGGAAAAAACCAAACTGCGCGAAGCGCTCCTTGAAATGACAAATAAAAGGCTTGGCTGTACGCTTGTATGCGGGCCTAAAGGCAAAATAACAGGCATATTCACGGATGGCGACTTACGAAGGCTCCTTGAAAAAAGCATAAATCCTTATTCCGAGATAATGTCTGGAATAATGAAAAGAAAACCGGTTTATATCCTTCCTTCCTCGCTTGCCGCCGACGCGCTTGCGATAATGGAAGATAAAAAAATAACCGTGCTGCCTGTGATTGCCAAAAACGGCAAGCCACAGGGTATAATTCATCTGCATGACCTGATAAAGGCAGGTTTAGACGGATGAACAGGAAAACAGCGGATGTTTTAAAAAAAGTCAGGATGGTCTGCGTGGACGTGGACGGCGTGCTGACCGATGGCGGCATAATCATAGCCTCGGATGGCAGCGAGCTGAAAAGGTTTGACGTAAAGGACGGGACCGGAATTTCCCTGGGCCATTACGGAGGGCTGGAGTTTTCCATAATAAGCGGCAGGTACTCAAAGGTTATTGACATAAGGGCAAAGGAACTTAAAATCCGGACTGTTTACCAGGGGGCTGTTGAGAAAATAAGTGCTTACGAGGACCTCAAGAAAAAAACAGGTTTTAAGGACGGCGAAATATGTTACATAGGCGATGAAATTATAGACCTTCCGGTATTTGAAAAATGCGCGTTCTCGGCTGCGCCTTCTGATGCGGTTCCTGAAGTCAAAAAAGCCGCTGATTATGTCTGTAAAAAACCGGGCGGCAAGGGATGCGTAAGGGAAGTGATAGACATAATACTTAAGGCTTCAGGCAGGTGGGAGAAGGCTGTTTCCGGGTATTTAAGGTATGAAAAACCCTCAGCTTAAAAAAGCCAGGAATTACATATTTTTTATTATAATGCAGTGCGTACGGCTGTTTGTGTTTTTTATACCGTGGAAAATGGCGGGAATAGCGGGCGCGGCACTTGGCGCGGCAGCCAGGCTTCTGGCAGGCAGGGAAGTGAAAAAGGCTATGCGCAACCTGGACATCGTTTACGGCGACAAGATGAGCGTTGAGGACAAACGCAGGCTTATATCGCGCAATTTTAGGAATTACGGCATCGGCTTATTTGAATTCATGAAGTTTACGCACTGGAAACCCGAAAAGACAGCATCTCTTGTAAAGTCTGCAAAGGGCCTGGAATACATAAACGAAAGCCTG
>CAYNMZ010000181.1:0-4138 GCA_964398505.1 uncultured Spirochaetia bacterium | reverse complement strand
TTGATTTTAAGGACCCGAAAGCGCCTGTGTTTGACTGGCCCGGCGTGATGATACGCCTTGATTTTGCCGGTTCCTCGTCGTGTCATGTAATACTTGAGGACAGCGGGGGCAATGACTTCAATATAATAATAGACGGGAAGCCTTCGGGCGTGATAGAGGCAAAAGCAGGCAGGCAGAAATACGCTGTTTCCGAAAACCTTGGAAGCGGGCCGCATGCGATAGTCATAGGCAAGAGGACCGAAAGCTATGACGGCAAGACCGTATTCGGAGGCTTTATCCTTGAGGAAAACGCGACGCTTTTGCCTGCGCCCGGAAAACAGGCCTTAAAAATTGAGTTCATCGGAGATTCGCTGAGTGTAGGCTACGGAGTTGAGGGCAAGGGGATAAAATGCGATTCTGAAAGGAAATACAAGAACAATTACCTCGCTTTCACATCCGTGGCAGCCAGGAAACTGGACGCTGATTATAATGTCGTCGCGATTTCAGGCAGGGGAGTTGTCAGGAATTACGGCGAGAAGTCAAAGGCGTCAGCTGAGCCCCTGCCGCTCTACTATGACAGGACGGTCATGAACGACGCCAAGTCAAGGTGGGACTTTAAAAAATGGCAGGCGGATATAGCTGTCATAAACCTGGGGACGAACGATTTCTCGACTGAGCCGAAGCCCGACGTGGAGGTTTTTGTAAAGGCGTATATTGAGCTTGTGAAGCGCGTACGCAAGGCGTATCCCAAAGCCCATATTTTTCTCTGTGTGGGACCGACACAGATGGATCCGTTTTACGAGTGCATGGAAAAGCTGTTTGCCGGCATAAAGGACAGCCGTGTCCACAGGGTTGACATGAGCAGGCTGACTGAAAAAGACTGGGGCTGCGATTACCACCCGAATATAAGCGCTGCTGAGCGCATGGCTGAAGAATTGGTAAGGGCTGTAAGGGACACTATAAAACAATAGCTATAATACATAAACTAAAAACCATAAACCATAAATTATAAATTATAAACCTATTGACGAATTAGCACATTTGTGCTATATTGTTTTTGCCGCTGTTAGACGGCAAAAAAAGGCCCAAGTTGCAGGTCCAGAAGCTCAAAAAGGTAAAAAATGGATGGGAAATATGGCAAAGTTGGAAAAAATTGAGGATTTTGAAGCGTGGAAGAAGGCACGGCAGATAACAAACCGGGTTTATGATTTAAGCGGAAAAGGAGAGTTTTATAAAGATTGTCACTTGAGAGGCAAAATGCGGGACGCATGTATATCAATAATGTCCAATATAAGTGAGGGGCACGAAAGGGACGGAGACAAGGAAAGAACGAATTTTTTATCTTACGCCAAAGTGTCGGCAGGGTAAGTCAGAAGCCGGTTGTATATTGTTTTTGATAGAAAATATATAAGTGAAGAAGGATTTGATGAGGTGTATAAATTACTGATTGTTGGGTCAAAAATGCTGAACGGATTGATATATTACTTGAAAAATCCGGGTTTTAAAGGCCGGAAATTTATTAAATAGCGCTATAAGTAAATGGGCACCGGGCAATACAATTTGGGCCTGACACAAACAGGAGGCTGGCATGCAACTAAAGGATAAAACCCTTAAAGTCATGGAGACTATAAAAGGATGGTTCGAGGAAAACAACAGGCCGCCGACACTGCGCGAGCTGGCAAAGGAAGCGGGCTACTCTTCAACGTGGCCATTGCGCTACCACCTGAAAAAGCTGGCTGAAGCCGGGTATATTAAAATGAAAAAGAACCTGTCGCGCGGCATGGAACTGCTGAAACCTGTTTACGGCATACCTGTGCTGGGAAGGATAAGCGCGGGCCGGCCCATAGACGCGGTTGAGAACATAGAATACAGGATAGACAGCGTGGCCGAGATGTTCGGCGTTAAGAACACCTTTGCCCTGCGCGTAAAGGGCGACAGCATGGAGGGCGAGGGAATTTTTGACGGCGACACCGTGATTGTAAGGCAGCAAAAATCCGCGTCAAACGGGGACATAGTGGCGGCCCTGATCGGGAATGAGGCTACGGTGAAAAAATTCTTCCTGACTGACGAAGGCATAAAATTACAGCCCGCGAACCCGAAATACGAGCCTATAATCTCAAAAGAGGCAAGCGTCCTCGGCAAGGTCATAGGCGTGTTGAGGAAGCTGGCATGAGCACGACAGAGGTCGGGGAAAAGGTGAAGGCCGGCGTGGTTTTTGAGCGCGGGGAAGCGGTGCCGAAGTGGTTTGTGTGGAAAAAGCGCAAGATAGACGTAAAGCAGGTCTCTTTTACGTGGCGGACAGCTGAAGGGGATTCTGTGCTTGTGCATTATTCAGTGGTAAGCGAAGGCGGACTTTACGAGCTTTCATACAACCTGAAGACACTGGAATGGATGCTTGAGAATACGGCGGAATAATTTCAGGCAGCAGGTCTCAGGTTTCAGGTCTCAAATCTCACGATCTCAGGTTTAAGGTCTCGCGATCGTGTGGAAGAGGCTCAAAAAACGAGGGGTGGAACGGAAATGTTTAAAAGATTCGAGGATTTAGACGTGTGGAAAACGGGAAGGTTTGTTGTGAATAAAGTCTATGAAATTACGGCAAAAGGGGAGTTTTTTAAAGATTTTGTGTTAAAGGATCAAATGCGGGGAGCTGCAATATCGATCATTTCTAACATAGGAGAGGGTTTTGAACGCGACGGCGATAGCGAGCATAAACAGTTTCTTTCTTATGCCAAGGGTTCGGCCGGAGAAGTTCGCAGCCAGTTGTATGTCGCTCTTGACAGGGAATATATAACGCGCGAGGAGTTTGATGAAACGTATGATTTGCCGGTACGGGAGTCGAGAATGTTGAGCGGGTTTATTCAATATATAAAGAATTCGGGTGTTGGGGGCAGAAAATACAAGTAGCGTATTTTTTAAGTCTTTACGTGAAACCTGAAACCTGAAACCTGAGACTTGAAACCTGAGACTTGAGACAAAACCATGGAAAATGAACGCAAGATTTTACTGGTGGACATGAACGCCTATTTTGCCTCTGTTGAACAGCAGTGCAATCCGGCGCTTCGGGGCAGGCCAATTGTAGTCTGCGGTGAAGGGCGGACCATAGCTGTCACCGCCTCTTACGAGGCGCGCGCTTTCGGCATAAAGACAGGCATGACCATACCCGAGTGCAGGCGGCTTTGCCCGCATGTAATACCCGTAGTGGGCAACCTTGACAAGTATATTGACACTTCCCTGCGCATACACAAAATAATGCTGGACTTTACGGACAGGGTGGAAGTGTTCTCCATAGACGAATGCTTCATGGACGTCACGGAAGAGGAGAAGTTCTTCGGCGGCGCGGCGGAAATCGCGAAAAAAATAAAACAGCGCATAAAAAACGAGCTGGGGCTTCTTTGCTCCGTGGGAATAGCGCCGAACAAGACAGTGGCGAAATTGGCTGCAAAGAGCAAGAAACCGGACGGCCTGACCGAGGTGGAGCCTGAAGCTGTGGCTTCTTTCATGGAAAACCTGCCTGTTGAGAAGCTTCAGGGCGTGGGCATAGGCAGGCATTTGTCGGAAAAATTCAGGTCACTGGGCATATTTACGGCAAAACAGCTCGGCGAAGCCGATGTCATGATGCTTACGGGCCATTTCGGCGTGCTTGGCAGGACGTACAGGAACATAGGGCTGGGCAGGGACTTTTCGCCCGTGAAATTATACAATGACAAGGCCCCGGTAAAATCGGTCGGCCACAGCCACACGCTGCCGGCGGACACCCGGGACATAAGCGTAATAAAGTCATATATGCTTATGCTGTGCGAAAAGACAGCGGCGAGGCTCAGGGAATACGGGCTGATGGCAAGGACGGTTTTTCTCATGATACGCTGGGATGATTTTGACATGATGGCGCAGCGGACCACGCTGAAACATTACTTCAATTCAGGCGCGGAGATATGCGAAAACGCCTGGAAAATATTTGAGCGTGCCATGCCGCTGAAAAAAGCCGTGCGGCTTATAGGCGTAAGCGTGTCAGGACTGTCCGCCTGCGACAAGCAGCAGTATATTTTTGAGGATATGCAAAAGAGGCAGAGGATGCTTTTGGCCATGGACGAGATAAACCAAAGGTACGGAGGGTTTACGGCCAGGCCCGCAGCGCTCCTGACAGCTGAAAAATACGGCA
>CAYNMZ010000180.1:0-4172 GCA_964398505.1 uncultured Spirochaetia bacterium | reverse complement strand
CCGCCTCCACCCTGCACCAGCCCGCCTTTTCTTGAAATAGGGGTCTCCCTTTTTTCAGCTTCACGGTTAAGCTGGGAAAGCGCCACCACAGGCACGTCAAGCTCCCTGGCTAATGCCTTCAAAGACCTTGAAATCTGGGCTATCTGCTGCTCCCTGGGAATATTTTCATTCGGCTTTATAAGCTGCATGTAATCAACGATTATCAGGTCAAGCCCTTCCTTTTTGTCGCGCTTAAGTTCGGCCATTAAGTTCCTCGCCTTTGAGCGCATATCAAAAACGCTGTTGTCGTCAGTGTCTATAAATATGGATGACTCGGAGAGCTTGCCCAGGACATACATTATATGGCTCTCCTCCTGCTTGGTTATGAATTTTCCCATCCTTATCTTTTTAAGATCAACTTTTGAACCGGTCGCGACAAATCTCATGATAAGGTCGTGAGCGCTCATTTCAAGGGAGAAAATGAGTATGTTCTTGGCTTTTTCCACTGCCAGTCTGTATGCCATATTCATCGCGAGAGAAGTCTTGCCCAAGGACGGCCTTGCCGCTATTATAATAAGGTTTTGTTTTTGAAGTCCTGAAGTTAAGTCGTCAATTTTCGCGAACCCTGTCTCAAGTCCTATAAGCGAGCCTTCCTGCTTTCCCATTTTTTTTATTTTTTCGTAAACCTCGGACACCATGTCCCTTACTTTTTTCATTGAGCCTGTCTGTTCCCGCTGTCTTATCCTGAATAGTATCTGTTCAGCGTCCTCAAGTATCGCGTCGTGAGTGTACTCTTCCTTAAAAGACGCTTCCACTATGCCTGTAGACAGGTCAATGAGGTTCCGCAGTATGGATTTTGAGCGTATTATCCTGGCATATTCCTCCGCGTTCGCCGCAGTCGGCATGACATCAACCAGCCCCGAAATATAGGAAACGCCGCCCACTTCCTCAAGAAGGCCCTTTACCCTCAACGCCTCGGCGACAGTAAGCTGGTCCACGGCATCGCCCTTTACGCTCAGTTCCGTAATCACGCTAAATATCTTTTTATGCCTTGGCTCGTAAAAATCGTCCGCGTTCACTATTGTTGACACGCGGTCATAAACCTTGTCGCTTAATAGCACCGCTCCGAGAAGCGACTGCTCAGCTTCTATATTATGAGGGGGCACCTTACCTGCCTGCGGCCTTGTGTTTTCCTCTATTATCCCCTTTTTAAACTGCTTTTTCATCATTTCGCGGCCTCTACCCTTACCTTTATCTCAGCCTCAGCATCGCCTTTAAGGTGAACAACAACCTTGTACTCTCCCGGCTCTTTTATATGCTTGCCCATTTTTATTTTGTTTTTGTCAACGTCAATGCCCGCCTTTGCCAGTTCAGCGGCTACGTCAACTTCCGTGACTGACGCAAAAAGCTTTCCGTCAGGCGATGCTCTTTTTGCCACAACGACAGTTGTTCCCGCGATGCTTTTTGCGGCCTTTGCCGCAGCTTCCAACTCCGCAGCGGTTTTTTCCTTTTTCTTCTTTTGCTGTTCCAAGGCCGCTTTTACCGCGCCTTCCGTCACAGGCACGGCCTTTTTCGAAGGAAAAAGGAAATTCCTGGCATATCCTTCCGACACTTTTACCACATCGCCTGCCTTGCCTAGATTCTTAACATCTTCTTTAAGTATCACTTCCATGCCACACCTCCTCTGCCAAGCTTCCTGAAATCAAACCAAGTGTCAAGCATTCCGGTAAACATGACTATTATACCCAAGAATGACCACAATACCAAACACAAATAAAAAAAGAACCGTACCGGCTGCGGAACCTTATACTTTATAAAAAGAAAAGAAGCAACGGAAAGTCCCGCGGTAAAGTAAACAGCCGCAAGCACAAACATGGCATTGTAGGCAATTTCAACCGGCTCTTTTAACGGAATGAATTTTTCCGCCGCAAGGACTGCCATTGAAAATATAAAAGTCCACATTACGGCCTCAGGCGGTTTGAACAGCTCAAAATGCGGCATACCGTCGGAAATTCCGTACCTGTTAAGCGCGTAAAGTCTAACCACAAGATAAACAAGAAAGACAATGAATACCGCCGATATGATAAGCCACGCTGCAAGCGGCCTGATTACGAAATTATCAAAAGCGCTGGCAGCTGCGGCAATGTAGTCAGGTGAAGCGCCCCTTTGGGCGGCTTCTTCAAGACCTGCCGCGAAACTTTTCTTCATTTCCTGCACAGCACCGCCTGTTTCCGAGTTTTTCTGCCCTGAAAAAAGCGCAAACCCGGCTATTGCGACATAAGCAAGCCCGGCCAGGATTATAATATGCCATTTTAATTTTTTCTTGAGGAGAAAAAGGAACATGGCTGCCATGGCGAAGAAAAATACCGCCATGACGCCAAAACTAATTATAAAGTACAGAATATTTTCCATTAAAATCCCCTGTTTACAGGGTTTGGGGCTGCCCCGGTGTGTTTTTTATAAAAAGCCGGATTCAAAATTTCATGCCACAGGCTTACGCCTGAAAAGCCCAATCCAAAAATGCCAGCCAGGCTTATTCCGCCGCGAAAGGCAGGAATCCCGCTTCCCTTGACTTCTTTATGGTCCTCATTACAAGACGCTGGTGTTTAGCGCAACAGCCGTTTATTCGGCGCGGAATTATCTTGCCACGCTCGGTTATGTAATTCTTCAGGAAATCCGAATTCTTATAGTCAAGCACATCAAGTTTTTGCAAACAAAGCTTGCATCTTTTTTTCTTTATCCTCTTGAAAGGGAAAGCCTTACCCTTTGGCGCAGGCGGTCTGCCCGTACCCGAATTATTGTTCATTACCATTTGTCTTTCCTCCTGGTATTTTTTATTATTTTCGCGTTTTTAAAAAGGTACAGAATCCCCGCCGCCCTGATTGGGAGTTTCTGTATCCGGTACTTCATCTATGCCGGCCGACTGTTCTCCTTCTTCCTTCCTTTTCCTGTCCAGGAACTGCACCCTCTCAGCCACAACCTCAAGCACATTTTTTTTGGTCTGCGTGGCCTCATCGTCCCAAGAGCGAAACTGCAGCCTGCCTTCTATGAAAATAGGCGAGCCTTTTCTCAGGTAAGTGTGGCAGGCCTCAGCCTGCTTCCCCCATATTACCACGGTCACGTAGCAGACTTCCTCTTTCTTTTCCCCGGACTGAGTCGTATATGCCCTGTTGACGGCAAGCCTGGCATTTGTGACAGGCTGTCCGTTCCTGCCGTATTTAAGCTCAAGGTCCTTTGTAAGATTGCCCATTAAAAAAACTTTATTTAAATTAGGCATTTTCCCCTCCTGTTTTTTTCTTTTTCAGGCCTCAGTCTCATCAGACCGTGCCTGCTCATCCTGCTCCGCAGGAGCAACTGGCTGTTCAGTCTGTTTTTCATTCTTTGCCGTCGCAGGAACCGGTTCCTTAGGTTTGGGGACAGCTGAAGCTATGGTCAGTTTTATTATTTCCTCAAGTATCTTTATCCTGTGCCTGATTTCAGTCACTGACGCCGACTCAACCTCAAATTTCAGGAAATAGTAAAATCCTTCCCTGTTTTTTCTTACAATATAAGGCAGGCGTTTTTTTTCAGGCGTCTTTTCCTCGATTATTTCAGCCTTCATATCCGACAATATGGCCTTTATTTTGCCTATAACCGCCGCAATTTCCGCGTCGCTGAGCGACGGCTTTAAAAAAATAATTCCTTCATAAGGTCTCTTCATATTTCAGGAACTCCTTTCAATAATATAAATATCCGGCTTATTCGGCCTTTTCCTAAAAAGCATGTGATTTTACCACGGCTTTCTTGGGAATTAATAAAATATCATATCATCGCATTTTTAGCAAGGTTTTTTTAATCCCTTTTTTGATCTTTTTTTTAATCCTTAGCTCCAGCCTCTTTCACTTTTTTACCTTTTTCTTTTATCCTTTTTTCCCTTTTCTCGTTTTTTATTTTATACCGCCATAAAATTTCTATTTTTTATATCTCATCGTCCTATTGCGTTTTTAGGGTTAAATATTTTATCAATTCAACGAACGAAAATTAACTGACAGGTCGAATTATATTTTCCTCTATCTCCAATCAAATGGCCAATCATCCACCGTATTATTCGTCAACCTTACCTGATTACTCCCATCCGCGTTCATTACATAAATTTCATTGTTACCGTCCCTAGTACTTAAAAACACCACCTTCATACCATCTGGCGACCAGAC